>CAZGDE010000174.1:0-13791 GCA_964524315.1 uncultured bacterium | reverse complement strand
GTTTTATCCTTCGTGCAAGGACCATTACCGCTCATTTTTGGTTGCCTCCTGGTGACAGGCATTGCCCAGGCATTCAACAAACCTGCCGGGGATGCGCTGATGTGGCAGTTGATCCCGGTCAATGCTTACACTAATGCCGCCACCTGGAGTAGTAGCAGTTTTCAACTCGCCTCGGTACTGGGACCGTCTCTGGGGGGATTGGTGATCGCCCTGCAAGGTCAGGCAACGGGAGTTTATGTGCTGGCAGCGATCGCTTCCCTCCTTTGCTTGACTGCCATCGCCCTGATCAAAGCCCCCGCAACGGGCTATTCGGGTGAGCCACTGTCGATCGCTGCATTAGCCGCAGGGGCAAAGTTTGTCTGGAAGAATCAGGCAGTCCTGGCAGCCATCACCCTGGATTTGTTTGCCGTTTTGTTTGGAGGGGCAACGGCGCTGTTACCCATTTTTGCCAAAGATATTCTGCATGTGGGTGCCGCCGAATTGGGCTGGATGCAGGCGGCTCCGGCGATCGGGGCATTACTGATGGCAGTCGCCCTGGCACACCTACCTCCTTTCCGCAAAGCGGGTAGTGTGCTGTTATGGTCCGTTGTGGGCTTTGGGATTGCCACCATCATCTTTGGGCTGTCTCGCTGGTTCTGGCTATCCCTATTAATGCTGGTACTCATTGGCGCACTGGACAACATCAGTGTGGTGATTCGGCATACGCTGGTTCAGATTCGGACTCCCGACTACCTGCGCGGCCGGGTTTCTGCCATTAACAGCATTTTCATCACGACCTCCAATGAGTTAGGCAGTTTTGAGTCTGGGGTCGCTGCTGCATTGTTGGGGCCGGTGCTTGCCGTGGTGGGAGGTGGTTTTGGCACGATCGCCGTTGTCATCATTGCCGCCTTTCTCTTCCCCGAAATTCGCAAATTAGGCAGCCTGTACGAACCACCTCCTGACGTTACCCCACTAGAAGCCCAACCAGAGGCACAATAGAACGATCCGATTTTTAATACCAAATTAGATTACGAACAGAACAAATCTGGTAGGGGTGGGTTTTGCCAGAAACTATCGGGAAAACAGATACCTCATCTGCTAAACCTGCCCTTACAAGCCGTTGTATCTGTATGCAGTACTCTTTAAAGCGGTATAAGTTTGTGATTGGATGAGGTGAAAACGAAACGGTTTCTCTATTCAACAAGAAAGGATTCAGATATTAAAATCTGAATCCTTATTCCCATGATCCTGTCAGCTTGGAAACTTTAGGCAGCGATCGCAACTTTCTCCTCAGCAACATTCTGGTTGTAATGGGTCGAGTCGCCTTTGATCGCTTCGCTGTAACGACCATCGATGCTAACTGGGCGATCGCCAACAAGCGTTACCCGTTGCACATGGCGCGGTTGATCACCATAGTCATACACGGCATAGTGCTGGGTTGCCCGATTATCCCAGAAGGCAACATCCCCCACTTTCCAGCGCCAGCGGACGGTATTTTCGGGACGGGTGACGTAGGATTGCAACAACCGAATGATGTCATCTGATTCGGTGGTGGAAAGTCCCTGAATCTGCCGCACGAACCCGCCGATAAACAATCCCCGTTCGCCCGATTCGGGATGAACACGCACCACTGGATGCAGAGTTTCGTACACAGTGGACGTGAAAACCTTGCGGTAGGCTTTCAGTTCGTCAGATAGACTCACTGCCGCTTCGGCATAGTCGTAAGCATTGCTGTGAACTGCCCAGAGTTGGTCGGCAAGACTTTGCAGATGGGGTGGCAAGTCCTGGTAAGCAGTGACCGAGTTTGCCCAGATCGTGTCTCCTCCAGCGGGAGGAATGGTTATTGCCCGCAGCACAGAGCCGAGTGGGGGGCGATCGACAAAAGTGACATCCGTATGCCAGTTGTTGGCACGGGCAGCGGTTCTGCCATAGTCCAGGTCAAGAATTTCGGGATGTCCGGGGAGGGAGGGCACCGTGGGATGAGCCGTAGTCACTTCACCAAATCGACGGGCAAAGGTAACCTGTCCAGCGGCATCCAGTTGTTGTCCCCGGAAGAAAATAACTTTGTATTGCACCAGTGCTTGCCGAATTTGACGCACCACGTCATCGCTTAATGGCGCACTCAGATCAACGCCGACAATTTTTGCGCCAATCCGACCTGACACAGGATGGATGTCCAGGGTTGCGGGCTGTCCCATAATCAATCTCCTATTTGTTAGCCAAACTATTAGGGTATCTAACTGATAGATAAAGGTATTCTCAGGAGATTTCTGGTAAAGAAATTACCCCTGTAAGGACGAAGCATTCGGCAGTTAACCGCTCGAATTGACCAGCAAGTGGTTGCCCGAATGCTTCGCCCCTAGCGGCGGTGGTAAATTTCTTCCTGGAAATCGCCTTACTTCATTTATTGCTGGAAGCAGAATTTAGTAGAGAGCTGTCAGTAGCTTAGTTGCAGCTTTGCGAAGAGCCGTTGCTGCACCCGCACTCATATCGCGTGGGGCACAAATCCGGTTGCGGATGTATGCCAGTGTGATCGCGCCGACTGCTGCCTCTAATGGATCGGCATTGTCTTTGCCGCCAATCCGTCCCCAGGGTAAACGAGTGTCATTCCCATTCAGCAAATACTCTGCCAGCAATCGCAGATGCCAGTCGATCGCCGCTTGAATCGCGTCATCGTCGCCGTTCGTAGCTAATCTTTGTACACCGGAGTTTTTCAAGATATCACCGATCGCCAATTCATGATTATCACTCAATCGTTCGGCGGCTTCTGCCCGATTCGACAGGGAGTGGGCGATCGCGGTATCTAATGGCAACGGATTACCAATCGGTTCAACACCCCAGCGACGACGTAACAGTAAATTATTCGTCGTTGCATCCGACTTGACCCGATGATAGGCAGGACGTTCATTCAGTGCCTCAAACCAGGCATTAAGGCGAGGGTAACGAGGATTACCTTTAATGTGATAGCCCCGATAAACAGGTAAATTTGCCGCAAGGCGATCGAGATGGGGACTGTACATCAGATCAACCAGGCTGAGACTGGAGACAAAGAAAGGACCGGGATATTTACCCAATGTTTGCTCCAGTTCATCCAGTTTGGCTGCAAAAGTTGCCTGTAAATTGGCTAACTCACTGGCATCGGTTGTGACTTCCCGCAGAAATTTGTAACCCGCTTCCTTAAAGCCATTGGTTTCCGCATCTTCCACCCATTGACGGGCGATCGCATTCTCGGTTGGATCGTCCGGTAACAGGGGAGTTTCGGGAAAGCGCTGTTCCAGTGCCAGCAAGATGTCCTTCGATTCGTAAACCAGATTACCGTCAATTTTTGCGGCAGGTACCAGGGCAGTTGGCACCAGATCCAGATACCACTGGGGCTTGTTACTCAGATCAATAAACTCCGTTTCAAACGGAATTTGTTTCTCTTCTAATGCAAACCAAACCCGCTCACAGAAAGGACACCAGGAATTAGTATCCCGGTAAAGCAGCACAACGGGTTTCTCACCCGAAGCGAGTTTTGCCAGTCCAGTGGGAATGGGTGCAGTGGAGGGGGCTTGCCCTGATCGCCGCACCCGTCGCACTGGGGTTTGACTTCGGGCAGTTTCTAACAATATTTCCCAGGGGGAAAGGGTGTCTTGCGAAGACATGATTCACCTTGTAGATGGGTGTGGAGGGAGGATGGAGCGAACCAGGGGGCCACTACAATTCTTAATCTACGGTAGTTGTATCGACAAACCGTATTATATTCGCAATTCAGAATCTCACAGGTTAGTAGAAAAAGCAAGTCATCCTGATCACAGGATTTGCAAGATCGCCGTTCTAAATTGTTGATGCACAGGAAGCGTTGGGAATGGGATTGCTATAGGATCATGAATTAAATAATTTCCGCTATATGCCGCGATTCCTGTACGGGCGTAGCACGCGGCAGCAGTTCTGGGTGTGCTACCAAGGATTTTGTCCGCGTGCCACGCCCCTACTCAATCTTCTTTAATTCTCATTCCATAATTATTCCAGGGTTGCTAACAAATCGTTCAGGCGATCGTGCCCATTGCGAAAAATCGACCAACCATCTCCCACTAAAACGGCGGTAATGGAGGGAATTGCTGCCAATCGTTTCACAGAAGCGATCGCAGCGTCCCGATTTTGTAATTTAGCATCGGGTAACAGTATCAAACTTCCCGCATGGTGAGAACGGATCAAATCTCCCGTAATCAGTGTGGTTTCTTCCAGGAGCAATGCTAATTCGCCAGGAGTTTTAGAACCCTGTAATTCGATGACCTGCAACCCTGACACAATTTCTTCGCCATCGGTTAACCAGCGAATTGGTTGATCCTGATGCTCAGGAATGGGAAAGGCTCCCTGTTCACCTTTGGGAGCAGCAATTTGGGCACCAGTCAGTTGGGCGATCGCCTCTGTATCTCGGACATGATCAGAGTTCGTGATCACAATCCATGTCGCACCACCAAGAGCCTGAAGATGGTTCAGGTCATGTTCTGAAAGAGGCATGGGATCAACCAGAACATTGCCAGCCGGACGAATCCAGGCGATGCCATTAAAATCAATGTTCCGTTCCGCATTGAAGCTAGACCAGGTATAGAGATCAGGGCGATGGAGCGATTTCATAATTTCGGGCGATCGGGAATAGATTTCAGACCAGTGTAAGGGATCGCTCCAGACAACACATTAACCAGCAATTAAAGAGGATACATTGCCTGTTGTCCGGGCGTAGCATTTGGACATTAGTCTAGGGTGATTCCAAGTTCTGCTACCAAATGCCGCGCCCCTAACGCGATCAACTTGCTTGTAAGCAAATAATTAGAGCCTCAGACAATTTGTTTGCAAAGTACTTGTATTTCTAGGGGGACTATGAAATACTCCGTATTAAAGTACTGTAAGCCTACCGATAAATCGTACAATTAATTTCAGTTGGTCTAGGTTGGTAAGGAGTGTGAGACCACAGAAAGGGGAACCTCCTACCATTCCTTCATTCAGTGGGTCTCTACCCTTACCTTTTATTGAACCTAGCCGCATTGCTGCAACCTGGAGAGTTTGTTATGACGACGCTGCAACTTTATTTTGCTAAAGCATCCACCTTTGCCCAGCGGACACGAGTTGTCCTGTTAGAAAAGGGTATTGACTTCACCCCCATCGAAGTAGACTTTCAAAATAAATCACCCGAATTCTTGCAAATTTCGCGCTATGGCAAAGTGCCTGCCATCAAACATGGCAATGTCGAAATCTATGAATCTGCCATCGTGAATGAATATCTGGAAGAAGTGTTTCCGGAACCACCCCTATTGCCTGCTGATCCTGCCGGAAAAGCGATCGCCCGTATCTGGATTGATTATGCCAATACCCGACTAGTTCCTGCGTTTAACAAGTTTTTGCGGGGACAGGATGGGGCAGAACAGGAACAGGGGCGACGGGAATTTCTAGAATCATTACTTTATATCGAACAGGAAGGTTTGGGTAAATTATCCGGTGACGGTCCTTACTGGTTAGGCGACAAACTGAGTTTAGTCGATATCAGTTTCTATCCCTGGTTTGAACGACTTCCTGTGCTGGAACATTTTCGTAAGTTTACGCTTCCTGATGAAACACCTCGACTGCAAGCCTGGTGGGAACGACTGCGCGATCGCGAATCGATCAAAGCGGTTGCCAATCCCACCAGCTTTTATATTGAACGGTTCGCGAAAATTTTGGGTGAACCCGCTGTAGCAGTTCAGAAATAGTAACCCAGGAATAGTAAGTAGTTAGCATTCGAACGTAATGGTTAAATCAGTGACACGACGCGAATTCCTCACAACGGCAACGCTGGCAACCGGATTTACTCTGGCAGTGCAACCCATTGCCGCAGCGGTAATCAAAACCGATGCCACAGGGTTACTAGCGGGTGAGGTGAAAATTCCTGTCAAAGATGGGGCAATTCCTGCCTATCGGGCAGCCCCCGCAACGGGAGATAACTTCCCTATCGTCCTGGTCATTCAGGAAATTTTTGGGGTACATGAACACATTCAGGACATTACCCGCCGTTTTGCTAAGTTGGGATATCTGGCGATCGCGCCCGAATTATTTGCGCGGCAGGGGGATGTTTCCAAACTCAGTAATATTGAGGACATTCGCAAGATTGTTGGCACCGTGCCCGATGCGCAAGTGTTATCTGATCTGGATGCAACGGTTGATTGGGCAACTAAATCTGCTAAAGGGGATCGTAACCGTATTGCCATTACTGGATTCTGCTGGGGTGGGCGAATTACCTGGTTGTATGCCGGTCATAATCCCAACTTAAAGGCAGGGGTTGCCTGGTATGGGCGCGTTGTGGGGAATGCAACAGACCTGACTCCCAAGCATCCGGTCGATGTTGCTGCCAGCCTGAAAGTGCCAGTCCTGGGGCTATATGGTGGGCAGGATACGGGTATTCCGTTGGAAACGGTAGAGCAACTGCGCGAAAAGCTCAAAACCAGCGGCAGCAAGTCTGAAATCATTGTCTATCCAGACGCTCCCCACGCCTTTTTTGCTGATTACCGTCCGTCCTATCGGGAAACTGAGGCAAAAGATGGTTGGGAAAAGCTCCGGTCATGGTTTAAGCAAAACGGTTTGTAAACACTGTCTCATTCACTGGAGAGGACATGACAATGCAATTTGGACAAATTGAACGCATCTGGTTTGAAGATGATCGTTTCCTCTCCTATCCCGATCTGTCCGAATCAACCGACGAAACTGATCCGCCAGCACAGGGGACAAACATCTATGACACTCAAACGACGCGACCTATTACTGGGACTAACCAGTTTCAGCTTGCCGATCCTGGTGGCGAGTTGTTCCAACAATTCCTCTAATCCAACTGCTCAAACCAGTCCGCTACCCAACAGTCCCACCGCTTCTCCGGTGGCAAGCAGTGCGGTTCCCACAACCAAAACTGTACGCTTTGGTTTTCAGAAATCCACCATTCTGTTAAAAAGTAAAGGCACGATCGACAAACGTCTGAACGCCGAAGGGATACAGGTGGAGTGGAAAGAATTTCCCGCCGGTCCTCCCTTATTGGAAGCGTTGAATGCCGGAGCGATTGACATCGGTCCCGTCGGTGAATCGCCACCCATTTTTGCCCAGGCTGCCGGAGCAGATTTGGTGTACGCTGCGGCGATCGCACCTAATCCAAAGGGATCGGGTGTGTTAGTCTTGCAGGACTCATCCATTCGGACTGTGGCAGATTTGAAGGGTAAGAAGGTTACATTTGCCAAAGGCTCCAGTGCCAATTACCTCATTGTGCAATTGCTGGAACAAGCCGGATTAGCGTTTAGCGATATCGAACCAATTTACCTCACACCCGCCGATGCCCGTGCTGCATTCACCCAGGGAAATGCTGATGCCTGGGTAATTTGGGATCCGTTTTTTGCTGCGGCTGAAACTGGAATTAAATCTCGCGTGATTGCCGATGGCGAAGGCTTAAATAAGCTGGGTGGTTACTACATTGCTTCGCGCAAGTTTGCTAGCGAACAACCCGCAGTCTTGAAAGCAATTCTGGAGGAAGTCCGGAGCCTGGAAACCTGGTCTGATCAGAATCGGGATGAGGTTGCGACGGTGTTGACAGAAGCCTTAAAACTTGATGCCGCCGCCGTTAAAAAGGCAACCCAGCGTCGCCAGTTTGGTTTAAAGCCTGTTACTGATGATTTGCTGGCAGAACAACAGAAGGTTGCCGATGTCTACTATCAGCTGAAGCTAATTCCGAAGAAAATTAGCATTCGTGATACAGTCTTACCACCTGACAAAGTGGCTGCTTACGCATTAAGTTAAAGATTCTCTAGAAACTGCATCTCCCTTCCTATTACCTCTTTTCTAATTAGAAAATTGTCTAATTAGAAGAGGTATTTTTTGTAAATACTTGCTTGGTGCTAACTACCTAAAAATTTCATATTTTTTGTTTCAATGGATACTTGCATTTTTGGTATCACTCGACGACGATATAGTTATTCGACTAAGGAAAACTGAATTGATTTTGAAAATTATTCAGTCCTTTGTCATTGGTCGCTAGTCATTGGTTTTTCGAATGGCTAATGACAACCTAAATCATTCATGAACTGGAGATCTTGGTGCAAAAAGTTTCCAAATATAACCTTATTGCACCCTCTAAATGGGATCGCTACATCTGAAAACTACATGCTGACCCATACAGGTAATTTGCCAAATTGCCTGTATGGCTGAATCTCACAACTTACCCAACTCACACTCCCAATTCACGTTATTGGAGACCTTTATCATGACGATCGCATTAGCTCGCTCACCGAAAAGAACACGTTCCGCTGAAATTCGGGAACAATTGGGGTATCCCATTATCGACACGGACTTTCACACCGAAGAGTTTGTCCCCGCCTTCTTTGACTATTTAGAACAGGTGGGCGGAGTCAATATCGTTGACCGATTCCGGGAAAAATTTCCTGGTTCCAGTCGAACTCGCTGGTTTACCCAAACGCCAGAGGAGCGCCATCATTATCGCACTGCCCGTCCCCCCTTCTGGACTCGCGTGACAGGTAACACCCTGGACTTAGCGACGGTCAATTTACCCAAACTATTGCATGAACGACTCCAGGAAACAGGGTCAGACTTTGCTGTTGTTTACCCGAATCTCTCGCTGTTTGCAGCAACCATTGGTGATGAGGAAGTGCGACGAGCCGTTGTCAGAGCTGCCAATCTTTACCATGCCGATATCTTTCGTCCTTATAGCGATCGCCTGACCCCGGTTGCGATTATTCCACTGCACACTCCTGCGGAAGGAATTGAAGAACTGGAGTTTGCCATTCAGGAACTGGGACTGAAAGCGGTGCAAATTCCTGGTTATGTCAAACGAGTCATTCCTGCCTTTGAAAACTATCCCGAAGAGGTGCGTCGGGAAGCCACATGGCTGGATAACTTTGGCTTGGATAGTGCCTATGACTATGATCCCTTCTGGGCAAAGGTGGTTGAGTTAAAGGTCGTGCCCACGACCCATGCTGCGGGCATGGGATGGACAGCGCGGCGATCGACGTCCAATTACCAATACAATCACATTGGACACTTTGCTTCAGCCGGTCAAGCCTTCGTCAAATCACTATTTTTCGGTGGTGTAACGCATCGTTTCCCTACTATCAAATTTGCCATCCTAGAAGGTGGTTCTGCCTGGGGTGCCAGCCTGTATGCGGATTTGATCTGGCACTGGCAAACCCGTAATCCCAAAATCTTGCAAAACAATGATCCTGCCAATGTGAGTCGGGAGGAACTGCGTGAATACGTGATTCGTTACGGTGGGCCAGAGGTTAAAGGTCGGTTTGATGGAATTGGCAATGGCTTGGGCTTAATTGGTCAATTCCTGGAGCGAGAAGAGTTCTTTGAACATAGTGATCCGAATGATGTGAATGAATTTGCAGCGGCCGGGATCACGAAGGAAGAAGATATTCGCGATCGCTTCTTAAATCACTTCTATTTTGGTACAGAATCCGATGATACCCGTGTGGGTGCTGCCTTTAACCGCAAAGCAAATCCCTTTGGTGATCGGGTGAAAGCATTCCTGGCATCGGATGCTGGCCACTGGGATGTCCCTGATTTAACAGCGGTTGTTTCCAATGCCTACAGTTTATTGGAGCGGGAAATTCTGACTGAAGAAGATTTGCGTTATTTCCTATCAACCCACGCACTGGAACTGTACACAGGGCTGAACCGTGACTTCTTTAAGGGGACAACGATTGAGCAGGAAGCGGAAACTTACCTGTCAAGTGCCGAACGCTAAGCCGGTAGTGCGGAATAGGGGTATGAGTTGGAATAAAGTTTCAATTCATACCACTCCTGACCGTCATTAAAATCCGCCCTGTCCGTTTAGCAAATTTGATCGCGATCGCTGGTTGCTGATGAAGGTGCATCTTTCATCGGCAATTGGCTGTCAACCGCATTAAGTTCGCTTCAGCCGTCTTGAAACGAAACTGAAGCAACCGACTTGAAAAACCGTATCCAACGAACTTGTCCGCCAAAAATTCCTGTGCCAGTATGGGTGAGATGGTTCACGTTGAACGTCTCACCTATACTGGTTGTTCGATCACAGTCAGGTATTTATTAACCTGGCAAGTAAAGGAAGGGCATCAAGCAAGGTGCAGATGTTCTATAAGCGAGTTGATAACGGTAGGGGCGCGGCATTAGGGTATCAGCCTTGGAGCATTTCAAAGGACCGTTGCCGTAGCTCGCTTCCCGAAGGGTATGCAACGCCTGTACAGCAGGCATCCTATTTCATTGCCAGGTTAATATGACCAGCCAGGTAATTCAAGATCAGATCGAATATTACCGTGCGAGAGCCGGGGAATATGATGAATGGTTTTACCGCCAGGGACGATTCGATCGCGGATGCGAACTGAATCAACGCTGGTTTAACGAAGTAGGCATTGTAAAGCAGGCATTGCTTCAACTTGATAAGGTCGATCTCGTTTTAGAGTTAGCCTGTGGTACGGGAATCTGGACACAGGAATTACTCAAGATTGGCAATCAGATTACGGCGATCGATGCCTCTACCGAAATGATTGCAATCAATCGTTATCGTTTAGGAGCAGCGGCTCCAATCATTTACCAACAACAGGATCTATTTACCTGGCAACCAGACCAGCAGTACGATCTGGTCTTTTGTGCATTCTGGCTTTCCCATGTTCCTCCCGATCACTTGATTCCCTTTCTGCAAAAGGTAGCTCAGGCTATTCGACCAGGAGGAAAACTCTTCATCGTTGATTCGCGGTTTGAAGTCACTTCGACCGCCACTAATCATGTACTGGTAAATGACGGTAGTATTTTCAAAACTCGCAAACTAAATGATGGACGTGAGTTTCAAATCATCAAGATTTTCTATCAACCAGATGAGTTACATCAACTGTTAAAGTCAAATAGAGTTGATGGTGCTGTAAATGTGACAGACCATTACTTTATTTATGCGATTGGAACTAAAGTTTAGCTGAGAGCGTATTTTGTATGGGCAAAGTTAAAGCTGTGGTCGTTGATCCGAGTGTTCCCGGACGGTTAGCATTGCGCGAAGTCGATTCCCCGACTCCTGGCCACAACGAGGCGCTGATCCGGGTCGCCGCCATCTCCCTGAATCGTGGTGAAATCCGGCGATCGACTACTGCCGAAGCAGGCTGGCAACCGGGCTGGGATCTGGCTGGTGTGGTTGAAACCGCAGCAGCGGATGGTTCTGGTCCAGTTGCTGGTAAGCGTGTTGTGGGGTTTGTGCGTGCGGGTGGTTGGAGTGAACTGGTAGCAGTGCCAACAAATGCGATCGCGGTATTACCAGACACCATTTCCTTTGCCGAGGCGGCAACCTTGCCTGTTGCTGGGCTGACAGCTTACCATGCGCTCAAGCAAGGGGGGTTGCTTCTTGGGCAGTCGGTGCTAGTGACTGGAGCGTCGGGTGGCGTGGGTAACTTTGCGATTCAGTTAGCGCGATTATCAGGAGCGGAAGTTACTGCCCACATTCGCCATCCTGATCAAGCAGAACTGGTCAAAACGGCTGGAGCACATCATGTTGTCGTCGGAACCGATCTTCCCCTAAGCAATGAGGTTGCCTATGACTTGATTGTGGAATCGGTTGGTGGTAAAACCCTGACGGCGGCGCTGAGTGCGATCGCTCCTGAGGGTGTAGTGGTGTTGTTTGGTACATCGGGTGGAGCAGATGTAACCTTTAATGCCCAACGCTTTTATGGAGTGAGCAGTGGCGCGAGTTTATATGCCCTGATTTTGTTTAATGAACTAAAGCGAGAATCGGCAACGGTGGGATTGAACCGTTTACTAAAATTAGTTGCAAGTGGGCAGTTGACACCCCACATTTCGGTGGAGGCTCCCTGGACAGAGGTTGCCAATCTGGCACAACAACTGCTAGATCGCCGTTATCCTGGTAAGGCTGTGCTGCATGTCCCAAGTTAAGGTCCAGATCCGTCCAGCAACCTTTGCCGATGCTGAAGCGATCGCAGAACTGAGTGAGCAACTGTGGTATCCCGTTTCCAGTGCCATCTTAGCAGAACGGTTGCAAGTGATAATGGGCAAGCCAGATCACATCGTCTACGTTGCGACCTTACAAGAGTTGGTCGTTGGTTGGATTCATAGTTGTTTGCAGACCACCCTGGTAATGGGGCAGCAAGCCACCCTTGGTGGATTAATTGTGCGACAAGGCTATCAAGGGCAAAATATTGGAACGTTACTGCTACAGCAGGTAGAGCAGTGGGTACACCAGCAGGGTTGTAGCAGCGTCCATCGCCAGCGCCAGCACTGACGATCCGAATCGCTCCCTCTGGTTGAGCATTGAGAGCAGTTGCAATATATTCCTGAACAATCTGTAACCGTTGCTGAAGACGGGGTTCGCTCTGGTAAAGATCGTGCCATTCAAACCAATCTTTCGGCATAAGATTTCATCCTTACGTTTAAGTGTGTTCTATCCAAACTCTTTTCGCCATTGAGGGATTCCTGTAGAGGCAACTTTGGTACTCAATTGTGAATTACAATGCCCCTACATCAATCAGCCAAACCTAATAAGCCAGGAATTTCCGTGGGAGAATGGGCAATCCAATCCGCACCTTCGGTTTGAAGTTCCTGCGGTGTTCCATATCCGTAGGTAACCCCGATCGCCCCAATCCCATTACGTTTAGCGCCGATGATATCATGCCTGCGATCGCCAACCATGACGGTGGTTGCAGGCGATAACTGCTCTATTTGGAGAATGTGGCGAATCAGATCCGGTTTCTCGCTGCGGGTGCCATCTAGTTCACTGCCATACACGCGATCAAATAGTGATGACAAGTTGAAGTATTCAATAATCTTTGTGGCATACACCTGTGGTTTGGAGGTTGCTACAAAGGTGTGATAGCCAGCCGCACGCAGACTGTTCAAGATTTCTGGAATGTGGGGATACAGAACATTTTCAAACATACCAGAGATACTATATTGCTGCCTGTAAAAGGACATTGCTCGTTGAATCATCATGTCATCTGTGGTCTGAAGCAATTGGGCAAAACTGTGATGGAGGGGAGGACCAATACACCAATGTAATTCCTCCGCAGTCGGTGGGGGATAACCCAGTTCTGATAGGGCATATTGAATACAGCGAGTTATACCCGGTTTCGCATCCGTCAGCGTTCCATCTAAATCGAACAGGATAGCAACCATGATTACGTCAAGCCAAACAGCAATCCATCATATAACCGTTCTAAATTATTGATGATCAAGGGAGTTGTGAAAGCCTTTCCCTAGCAGGAAAATTCTTTCACAATCCAAAAAGGATCGCCATAGACGCGATTTGGATTACTTTTATTTATCAAATTGAACAAAAAGACTATTTGCTTCTATGAAGTAGAATGTCTACTGTGGAGGTAGGATTAATATTCCTCAACTGAAGCAGGTGCGTCCTATGCTGGAGCATTTACGGGAACAACACTTCCAACAAGGTCGGCGCGATCGCGACGCTGGACTATTACCGAGAAGGGATCATTCAATTTATCTGGAAGGGTATTTAAAGGGCAGACCAGAAGGTTTGGATGGGATTATACAATATTTCCCTTCGCTGGAGTCCTATCTCCAATGGAAATACCGACATGTACCATAACCCAGCTATAGTGATTTCCTTATTAGTGACGTATAGTTTCCTTCACTTTGTCATTGACCATTGGTCATTGATTTGTGCAAACCAATGACCAGTGACCAACTCTAACAGATCATATCTCACTTGATTAAGAATGGCATCATTGGCTCAAAGCTTAATCCGGGTAGGTAATGTGCTTTAGACTGGTTTTAATGTAATTTAATCAAATAAGTTAGAAACAT
>CAZGDE010000173.1:7758-13844 GCA_964524315.1 uncultured bacterium | reverse complement strand
CAGTAATACTATTGTGGGTGCTATTATCCCAATTTCCTGCGGTAAGGAATTATGTAACGTCGCAATGCCTCTTTTGTTTACGCTCCATGCTGCGGTTTTGTGGCGGGCAGAGCTTATGCGTGAAACGGCTGAAGCGCATAAAGAGCGAGCTGAATCCTATGAAAGCCAAAGTCGCGGGGTTGCTGGTGTATGGAATTGGATTGCGAGTCGAGCAAGTGAGCAACCTACCCTGCGGGAAATGGCGGTTAAGGAGCGATCAGAGGCATTAGCAAAACTTCGGGAATTTGACATAATTCGAGATCCGGCAGAAGCCCTCTCTTACTATGTGCAAAAGCTGCCGCTGATCAAACCAGACTTGGCACTGAATTGCTATGTAGAGTTGCTTGCTCAAGTAAAAGGAGGCATTCTTAATCATATGGTCAAGCAGCAAGATCCTTTTTTGATGTTTGACGAATAGTCACAGAATTAATCGTTTATCTACGAAAATAGTATATGGCTGAAGCAAAAATTGAAGCGAAAATTACAATGCTTGGTGCAGAGGGAGCAGGTAAAACCTGCTATATCTTGGGACTCTACGCCAGTATGCAGTTTGGAATAGAAGGTTTTACTTTGGCAACGCGGGACATGGATGAGGATCTGCGGCTAACGAGTCTCTGGCAAACAATGGTAGAACCCGAAGAGGGAGAAGATCGCTGGCCTCCTCCAACTGGAATAGAACCTTCTCAATACGAGTTCGATTTCAGCTATGGCTTACGGCAGTTGATTAGCTTCGACTGGCTCGACTATCGAGGCGGTGCGATGCTAGATTCCTCTGACGCATTAGATGTTCAAACTTTAATGAATCGTCTGCGCGAATCCTCCTGTGTTTTTCTGTGCATATCTGGGGAGCATTTAAGGGAGGAAAACTTGAGCAATACCCAGCTTCTCTCTAAAGCAAGGAAAGCAGCCGTACACCGCATGAATATATTTCTTAATGATTTAGCGCAGAGTTTGAATGATCGACAACGTCCCTTCCCAATTGTAATTGTTATTACGAAATATGACCTTTGCCAGAAGCGAGGTCGAGCAGTTATTGACGATATTAAAAAAATGTTCAGCACTCTATTCATGCCGAATCAGGATTGGCTAGTCATGATTTGTCCTGTCAGCTTAGGTAAAGAGCTTGAGGAAGACAGCAGTACAGGGAGAATTGATCCAAAGTTCCTCCATCTTCCGCTTGTCTTTGCCCTATATGCGAAGTTTCGCGAATACATGATGACAGAGCAAGAACGAGTGAACCAGACAAAAATTAGATTAGAATCGCTAGGGCAGGGAAACTGGTTTCAACGCTTATTCAGTGGAAATGAACTACAGGAGGCAGCCTCTTCCCTGGATCAGTCCCAGAACCAGCTCCAGAATATACAAAAGAAGATGGCTCTCTTAGCACAGGAGTTAACTAAGTTACCCAACATACAAATCTATCTTGGTGGAAAGGAGGTTGATGTTGATGTCTGATCTAGATTCGGAAAAAAGTACTGATTCAATTTCAGAACAAGCTAATCCTCTATCTGATCAACAAACTCAGATGTGTAAAGAGTATGCATTACATACATCATCCAGTGATGTTGAGGCTCCTGCTGAGATAGATCCATTCTCTAAAGAGCTGCTTCCAGGGGCTTTAATAGCATCTCCAGAACAAAATCTTGCTCAATCGGATGAAGTCGTTAGAGATCAGCAAGACGGATTCACGCCAGAGCACTTTCTGGAATCATCCTTGCTCTTAGAGCATGAAGCCGCCAATCATTCTGAAATTCAGCAGTATCCGGAACCTGTTGAGACTGCTACCCAAGAGAATCAATTCCCTTCTGGATTCACTTTCGGGGGGAGTTATCAAGCACCTCTAGACGCTACATCTACTCAACCCCTGCAACCACGAAGCAGCAATCTTGAACCGGAAACAGAATTAGACCCTCAATTAGAACATATAAGTTCTCCAGAATTACCTCCTATTCAAGCCTCGGAAGCATTCGTGTTACAGCAATCTGCTTCCAACATGGTATCTGGTAAATGGGCACCTCTGATTTATGGACGAACCTATGAAATAGATTTTCGCTTTCTAGTTGTGCCCCACAACTTTGACGAGGAGCTTAAAAATAAGATCTGGGAGTTTATTAAAATTTCTACCCGCTCCCCAGAGAATTTACCGGGCAAACCGCGCTGGATTTTTCTGAAGACAGAACGTCGCTGTATTATAGGTGTAACTTGCCTCGTCAGGGATTTGCTTGGTTTTCCCGGGGAAGGTTCGGAGGACTTAATACGCGATCGTCATGGGCGATTGCTTTATACTTTTGTCGGATTTGTTTCAGAAGCAGTCGTCCCTTCAGCAATTCCAGCGATGAACTTAGATCTGTTTGCTGATCCTTATCGCGATCTGGTTCCACAGAAATGGCGTGAGAAGTATTTTGGGAAAAGCCAACAGGAAATATCTCAATCGCTGCCTAGCCAATATAGCAAGCAGTTTAGGCTAGAAGAACAACTCAGGTTTGACCCCACCCGACCTAGAATTCCACTTGAGCATCTATTTCCAGAGAGGGAAGACTCAATCGTGTTCTGGAATATGGAAGATGCTAATAATATTCTCTTTAGCGCCTCTCAATCTAGCCACCCAATCTACCTTTGTATGGGTAACCTGTCCCGCAGGGAACTTCTCGACTCCCGATTCATGTGTGCTGTTCTTGAAGAAACTTCATTTCGTCAAGAAATTGAGAAATTACGGCAGCCCTTCCCAAAACCGGGAAATACTTCAGAGTCTACATCCATAAAGCAAGTTAAGCCAATCTCTAAGGACTCTCAATCGAGAGAGACACGCCAACCAGTAAATGATTTAAATGTTCATCCTCAATCTGACAAAAAGGGAGGGGAAGAAATTTCCATTATAGGAATGTTTGTAGATACCATTCGCTCGGTCCAGGAGGGTTTGGAATCAGTAATAGATCAGATTACTGGGATGGAAGAGGCTGAATTGCGTTCCTATGAAAGAAAAGTCATCGATACCTGCAATGCATACGTAGATGACTTGAAGCTGCTAGTAGCGGAAGTTGAAGATTTGATGAGACAGAAACGGTATGCGGAGGCTAAGGAAAAAGAGCGAGATATTGCAAGAAGACAAGACAAGATAAATCAGATTAACAGCTTATTGTGGAAAGTACAGCAGCGTCTCAATTATATCCGTAGACCTCATGTTTCTCAATCTGAACAGATTGATATTCAGCCTCAACGTGATCCTTTACTTGGATTTAAGAAAAAGGATAAACCTATGAAAGAACGCCTGTCTGAAAACGAACAGGACACGCAGAAGCCAGGTGACCCTTGGCAGCTGTAAATTATTTGTCATTCCAGTTCCAAAGGTCATCCTTAGATTGGGAGTTAGCTAGTCTGCTGCGTAATTGAGTATTCTCTTGTTTGACCTGATCAAGTTCAGTTTGAATTTGATTAGAGTGAATTCTCAATTTGTGGTTCTGCTGCTCCAACTCAATCAATTTAGCTTCAGCTTGGGTTAATCCTGCTTGCGATTGAATTTGTTCGCGATTAAGCTGAAGTTGTAATTCAGAATTTTCTTGTTTCAATAATCTATTCTGCTCAAGTAAATCTTGCTTCTCCTGCGTGAAAGCCTTTGAAGTTGCCTGAATATGCGATCTCTCTTGTTCTAGGGAGTCTATTCGCTGTTGAAGCTGCTTCTGTTCTTGTGTTGCTTGCTTGATTTGACGTTCTAAAAGATCTACTTGAGTAATTAACCTATCTTTTTCCTCAGCGAGACGAGTGTTTTGGCTTTGCAGATGCGATCGCTCTTGCTCTAATAGACTAATTTGAGTATTCAATTTCTGCTGCTCATCAAGCAACTGGCTAACTTGCAATTCGTACTGTTGTACTGTTTTTGTTAGTAGTACCTTTTCTTGTTGGAACTGTTCAACCTCTGCTGGTAAAGGCGATTGCTGAAGTTTGATCCAAGCTTCTTGTGCCCATTTCAGCTTTGCTTTTTCTTTCAAGATATAACCATCCGGAATAACCCCTGCAAATGTGAGAGCATAAGGGATTAAATCCCATCCACAGGTGTGGCAAGTGTTTGCTTTACTTTCCTCATAGCTAGTTTGGCAAATCGGGCAGGTGTTCATAATCTAATTCCACTCAAGTAGGAATATCGCTGATAGCAAATATAATCATCGCATCACCTTCTAGAAGATTATCTCGAACAATTCGATTCTTCTGCTGTTCAACCATTCTTTCGTAAAAATTGCGGACATCTCGACCATTACCAAAGTTGCGATCTCGATTGGCATACATTTTATTGAAAACTTCACGCAATCGTCGTTGTACATTGTCTGGGCAAATAAGTTGGTCACGCTGAACCAAACTGAGGAAAATCTTGAATAAATCTTCACCGTTATAGTCTGGAAATTCAATAATCCGAGCTATACGAGACTTAATACCGGGATTGGCTGCAATAAACTCATTCATCTCTCGCGTATAACCTGCAAGTATGACAACTAAGCGATCGCGTTCATTTTCCATCATCGGTACAAGCGTATCGATTGCCTCCCGTCCAAAGTCTGTAAATCCCCCAGTTGACCGAGCTAGCGCGTATGCTTCATCAATAAACAACACTCCATCCAATGCTGACTCAACTACTTCTTTAGTTTTAAGTGCCGTCTGCCCAACATAGCCTGCAACCAAGTCAGCGCGATCAACCTCCTGAAAGGTTCCCTTCTTTAACAAGCCCAACGCTTTAAAGATCTTTCCGACTAGACGAGCAACTGTTGTCTTACCAGTACCAGGGTTACCAAGAAAAATTAGGTGTCGAGTTTTCATGGCACTAGCTGGACTATGCCCTGCTGTAATAAGTCGCTGATTAGCAATTTCACTATTGACAATTCGCCGAATTTCTTGCTTAACACTTTGTAGTCCAATCAGACTCTCTAATTCATGGAGTAATTGGTCTAAACTTTGCTCATCTTTTTGACCCCGTTGGCTAAGTTCTCGCCATTCTAAGGGCAAATCTTCCAACCTTAAAGGTTCGTGAATTGGATCAAGGTGCTGTTCATATACTCGCTGAGCACGCTGATTCTCCATCGCTTCATGCAAATTCTCTACTAATCCGGCATTGCTAAATTGTTCATTCCGTTCCTCGTACAGTTGGGAAAATAGATTGGTCAAAGCAGCTTCTAAATCAGAAGCAATTGTCCCTTCAAGTCGGGCAACTCGCTCTCGAAAAATATTCATTAATTCATTAGGACTGTAGTCCTCAAAGAAGACCTCGGTTGGAAAACGGCGTTTCAACCCATCATTAGAATTAAGGAATTCATCAACTCGTTTAGGATAACCCGCCACAATTACAGCTAGGCGATGCCGCTCATCTTCCATTCGTTTAAGAAGAGTATCAATTGCTTCCTGTCCAAAACCATTGCTTTCTTGATTAAGGGTATAAACTTCATCAATAAAAAGTACACCATCCAAAGCTTGCTGGATAACTTCGCTAGTTTTGATCGCTGTCTGTCCAACATATCCAGCTACCAGATCTTGACGACCAACTTCAACTAAATGCCCCCGTTGTAGCAATCCTAAGTCTCGGTAAATCTCTCCAATTAACCGTGCAACTGTAGTTTTTCCAGTCCCTGGATTGCCCTTAAAGACAAGATGTAGCCGAGGCGGTTCACTAGTTAAGCCCTGCTGCTGTCGAACCTTGTCCGTAGCAAGACGTTGGATTCGTTGCTTGACAACTGTTTTAACAGCCTGCAAGCCAACCATGTTTTCGAGACGGGTTAAAGCAGGATCCGTAGCTACATTACCCGATAACCAGTTTCGCTTCCTGGCTTCTACAAGCGAAATGGTTTGAACAATATCGAAACAAGCGTACCAGTCCCTTAAACACTTCTTTTCAGCAGCTAGCCATCGCGCTAATGATTCGAGCGTTTTCCAATCAACGGTTTTGCCCTGCACTAACCGAAAATAGTGAATTAGCCGTTCAATTTCCTCGGCACTTGGCTCTTTCAAGCGTGCAATATTAAATGAGCGATCAATTTGTTCTCCAGAAATTAGGCTTTGCAGATAGG
>CAZGDE010000173.1:0-7748 GCA_964524315.1 uncultured bacterium | reverse complement strand
ATTGTGCAGTTCGGCAGAACTCCTGAAGATTATGCTGATCCTTAAGGTGAAAAACAAAGATACAGCGATTTCGGTTATCTGGAGGTAAACGCGACCATTTTACAACCCGTCCAAAAAGCTCCCGCCGATTGTTGAAAAAAATGAGATCTTCAGCATTTGAGAAAACAATTGCTGATTTCTGTGATGTATCAGTCATGACCGTTTCGAAAAACGGCACAACATTGATATCCTGCATCCTGGAACGACTTGGGGTAGCTGCAGACGAAGTTGGATTGTTTGGTGTATCAGAAGTAGCAGGTTTAGGTTTGCTTAATAGCCCTTTCTTGCGTCCCAGTGGTCCTGGTGTAACAGTCAGTTGATTTGATTGACTTGTACTTGGCTGGTTGCCCCGGGAAGGTAAACAGCGGTTTCGAGATTCAGAATCCAAAAAGTACAGCTTTTCTTCTCCCGAAAAGAAGAGAATGCGGTGGTATCCATGTGACTTAAAATGCCGGTGCAAAACTTGTTCAATATCATGCAGTAGCAGTTCTGGTGTGCAAAACGTGTCACTCGTATTACTGCCATAAAGAACAATGAAGCGATCGCTCGCCTCCAAATTCAGACTAGCTTTAATACGCTCAACCGCCATAGCTTCTTAGTCTTGTTTACTCGGCTAATAATCTTGTTTGGTCAGCCTGTTGCTGTCTGTTCTTGTTGTCCCGTTTGTTGCAATTCCTGCTCTGCCTGCGGAGGCCGGTTCAACACAACGTCCATGTCCTGATACTCATACCGAGGCCGATCTAAACATTCCTCTTTACCAATTTCGATTCCTGGTACTTCTCTTAGAGCATCAGTAATTGCCTCTGCATTTTGCTTGGTAGCAGCTTCATCTTGCAAAATAGAACCAAAAGAGTTGATAGAAACTGAGTTTTGACCCGCGTTTCCTTCAGGGCTGATGATCGTAACGACTTCACCCTGATTTGCGTCTTTCAATTTCAAAACATAGGCTCGACGCTGATCCCCACCCTCGTAAATCGCGTTTCTTTCTGGTTCGATCAGAATATATCCCATACCACCCAAGACTTCCGCTACTTTATCTGCTATCTCAGCTCTTAATTGAGAACTGAGAATCTCGTCGCGAGCCTGTTCGATGATATCTTCTAAGCATGGACGCTGCTCTTCAACTTGTCTTGCTAAATCCTGAATTGTTTCCAGTGTCAACGTTGACTCTTCACTACGTAGGCGGGTTTCAATCTTTTGCAGTTCCTGTTCGTAGAGAGATAAACGTCCATTCGTCCAGTAATCAACTTCGAGGCGAAACTTTTGCGACTCATCTCCCTGTCCAATTTCCATTTCACACTCTCGATTAGCTTGCACTTCCTGAATCAGCAATTTCAAATCTTCGAGTGTTGCACTGTAGAAAAATTCCCATTCTTGTTGTCTTTGCTCTAATTCCATGCGTAAATCAGACAAGTCAAGATAGGTCTGCTGTAGCATTCCTAAAGCTGCCTCCGGAACACCGGATTCAACATTGTTACGCGCTAAGTCTAAACTACGTTTGAGGTCTGCCAATTTTCCAGGAGTAAAGCGTTCATGCTGATAGTTTTGATCAATTTGTTGCCAAATGATCTCAACATCGTGAAGCCAATCCTTGGCTAACTGGAGCTTGTCTTGTTTCTCCTGTGTGATTTGTAGCTCTAGTTGCTGACGTGCTTGACGCTCCTCTGTAATCAACTCAGTGAATTTCTGATCAAGACTCTGATTAAGGGCAAGGTACTCTTCACGTTGTTCAGCTGTAATTCTGAGAAGTAAGCTTCGCTGTTCAGCAAAGCCTTCACGCATTGCATCTTCCAGTCGCTGCGTTTCTGCTTGCAATGCATCTTGCTGCCGACTCTCAGCTTCACGAAGAGCAGTTTGAAAATCTCGGCGTTGTTGCTGTAGCCGACGATGAGTATCTCGCTCTAAACTAGCAAGGTTACTCCTGAGCTTCTGAGCTTCTTGCTCTTGCTGGCGCGATCGCTCCTCAAGAGGAGCTAAGCGTTGTTGAAGCTCACGTTGAGCCTCCTGCTTAATCGCATTCAAACGTTCTGGTAAATCCCGTTGAATAGATCGTAAGCGACTATCCTGTTCCCTCAACCGACGAAGTTCTTGTTCCTCAATGCTGACCCGGCGACGCTTTTCTCCGCTCATAGCCAATAATCCCTTCGGTATTTAATCCTTGTGGGGCAATTCCCCAAAACTTTCTGATTTCGGCTACGCGTGTGAGACGTAGCAGAGTGGCACTCTATCCACTTTCGACGGAGACATTCATTAAAGAAAAGACTAATACAGTTAATCAGGAAGGTGTTTGAATAAAACAAGCGTTTGCTAGAAGATCTGATTATTAATATTAATATCTCCCTTCTCAGTGGAGGCTCCAATTTTATACATATTTAACGGAGTAAGTTCCTCTTCCACTGAGGTCAGAGTGCTTTGGCGTTTGAATAAATAGCCGTTAGGAACACGCATCAAGATTACAGGTGTTGCGAAATCTCGTTTTCGATATTGAGTCGGCCCAAGGGCGATCGCTCGCCGTCCATACTGAGCCGCAATATCAACGGGATCATCCTCCGCTAATTGTTGATAGAAGCGACGCGAAAATCGACTAGCGGTAGCGTTCGACACCTCATACTGCATTGCCACGACCACCGGAATATTTTGTTGAACTATCCTAGATGCCAATCCCACAAATGCCTGAGATGCTGATAGCGTTGCACCTTCGCAGGCTTGTAGCATGACAATCCCAGGGCGGTGTTGATTAAACAGTTCACTGAAATAATCAGCATCAACCCACATTGCCTCACCAAAATCTGGATCGACTAACGCGATTTGACCAATCTCTTGATTGCTCTCATTCTCCAACCGTCCATGCCCAATAAAGTGAAAGATGTGAGGTTCTTTGGAAAGAATAGTGTCAATTGCCTCAGGATTAGCCGATGACACTACTGGAAGTAGCTCCACCTGGTTAGCCTGCTCACTCGCCAGTTTCTCTAACGCCTCTTGAACGGCCTTATATTCTACAGATGGCAGTCCAGGAGGAGTAGAAACCACGAGAGCAATCCGCAGCTTTTCATTCTGCTCTAATTGAATCGGTTGAGCCGGAATCCACTGCGATCGCCGACGTGAGAAAACTAGATCGGGCACTGTTCCTACCCAAATCGTGCCTAAATTTGCTCTGATAGGTAAAGACAAAAATTCCCAGGGTAGAGCCGCAAGGTCAGGCATGCCCAGTTCATCAATATCTAATTCCACCCGTAATAGCTGTTTTTCTTGCTGGACTACTTGGTGATAAAACGACACAAAATCTGGACGCAGCCCATCATCAAACAATACATCAAACAAAATTTCACCCAAAAGCCTGGTCTGCCTGGAATCATTGATCGCCCCATCCTTCACAAGCTGTAATAGTGGGGTGAGTTCTGGCAATTTTTCCTGGTAGCGCAAGGCTCCGGCGGGTTCCCCAAGAGACTGATGTTGCGAATCTCTTTTCTCAATCTGAACTCGATCGTAATTGGATAACCGAATACGGTAGGTATAATACGTTTTTGGCATGCCTGGCGTTTCCTTAGAATTCAATCGTGTTGCAACTTCATCCAAATTAGGCTGTCTTTCCTTTAGGAAGCTGCAACTGCCATTTCTCAGCATCCCACCGCTTAAACTGGTTAGCTGCTTCCTCTTTATTCCGGAACAGTTGCTTGAAGTGGTCAGATAGTTCACTCGCTACATCACGAACATCAGCAAACAACCAGTTCACATTTGGTTCCACCCAAACTTTACCCACCAGTTCAATTTCCTGAACCGCCTTTGGAACCTTGAAAACTGTGGCAAATTCCACCATCCCCGTTTTTTTTAATGCTTCATCCTGAATCCGCCAATAAGCTGTTGACCCTACACCCGCCGTCAAAATCTCAAAGAGACCGAACTCATACTTGTAGGCAGGCATCGTCACAAACGCCTTAAACTCGTTCTTGTTTGCAATCTCTCCTTTGATCTCATCCGGCACTTGCTCAAGAACATCCGTTATGGCTGATGTATCTACCCCAGCTGTCCAATCCAGATTGCCATTCAAGCCAATATCCATCCCAACCCCAGTACTAAGAACCGATCGCCACTTTTCATTGGGAAAGACACTCTGAAGAATCGGTTCCTGCTCACCTTTAGGACTAAAGTCTAATTCACACATCAATTTCCAGAACTGGACAGTCGGTTTCGGACGTAACTCCACCTTCAAGGTTAGATAATAGAAGTCATACTGATCCTGCATCTGTTGCCGATAGATGCTGCTCAATTCAGTTCCCGTTTCTTGGAAGGTTGCTTCTGTCAGTAGCGTCAATTTATCTTTTGGATTGCCCAAGCTAACCTTGCTGTCTCTGAGGTTCGTAACAGCTGCTGCACCAGGTCCTAGTTTGGTTCCTCCTGCCAGCGTTCCTTCCCAATGTTGAACCTCCTCAAGCAGGTCGGACAATAGCTCATCAGACTTTCGGAAATTCTCGGGGGATGATTCGTCACTCATCTCAACGTCTCCTTACAGTTTTTAGCTTTTGAAAATCCAAATACATGAGTTCCCAATACCCACTGGGGACAGGGCGATCAGCATTAAGGGCGACTTGCCTTAGCAGAAATTGACAGACCTGATGCAAAATCATTACCTAATTACAAGCCGACGCAACCACTATGATGCTGTATTCACCGTTTCCGAACATTTGCAAGATTACAGACGATCGAGACGAATATTAATCAGGTACTATTCAGCGGATTTCGCGCCTAAATATTGAATATTCTGAAATTCTGTTTAGAAATATTTAGTTCAAGACTAATGTATTCCCCAAAAACTTCTAAACCCTCAAAGAAACTTATCAACTTTTTGTCTTGCATATCCCTACCTGCAAAAGCTAGCTAGGATTACTGTAGCCAAGATTTTTCCTATCATCCCCAAACTTAATTAAGTATCAAAAACCATCCGTACTACCCGTTCCGGAGTAATCTTCATACGGGGGCTTCTACATTGAGTACTAGTTCAGCTCATTCAACGTAAACTTACCCAAATATGTGAGGCGCTGTAGAATGCTCCCTGCTGTTCCAACTCAAATTCACCCAACAAAAGCCCTATCCAGATTTCCACCCAAGGCATATCTATCTTGCATAGCAAATCTGATAGGCGGACTTGCGAACCTGGTGCATGGCTCTGAAACCATTGAGCGATCGCTGCTGACCACCTCGTTGGGTCTTCCTCCCCCGCTAGTTGCTGGATCATTTGACTCTCCTCCACCTCAATCTGCTCCACCATTCGCAAAAGTGCTTCTGGTTCCACAACCGCCAAAACAGAATCAGTAGAGTAATGAGTCTGCCTGTTGTGGTTGCGTTTTGATTTCGGCTGCTCAATCAAAGCATCCAAATCTACAGACATTGACTGACGCATCCATATTTCTAGGGTCTCGAGATCCAAAACAGGCAATGCTTCGCCTAAAAATGAATCAGCCTCTTCCCAACTCCCTATTAGCAAGTTGAACCGCAGAGCATAGATCTTGGCCATCTGCTCGATCGCTCGACCTGCCGCTTCAAGTTGTTGGGCTTCTGGTAGGTGAGCAATCACCCAATCAAGCAATTCACACAACCGTTTTAGGTTGGCAGTTTGAGGCGTTGTCATCCCCTCTTGAAGTTCCTGCCAAAAGTCGGTCGCTGTCTGCTGCATTGTCATCCCTATTTCGCAGAACTGCTACACATTGGTTGAAACGGATTGGAAACTGGACAATCCTGAATATGACGATGCACTTTTGCCGCAAACCGTTGAAAGCGCTTGCCCTGGTTATAGGATTCGGCAAACCGTTTAGAAAACTCTTCAAGAATGAGTGGCAGAAGCGATGCTACCTCATCACCCCGCTTACCGTAGCAAAATTCGGGAATCATTTGTTCTTTAAGTTCTCTACCCACCCACAACTCAGCTCCAACAGCATGGACTGGTGTTTCACTAGATTTGAAGTGATGAGGCTGTTCACTGTAAATCACCAAAATCACACTGGCAGTGGGCATAGTCGATAAAGCAAAATCCTCTTGTACTAATCGACTGGATCGATATTGGACTCGACGTGATGTGTTGCGATCGCCTCGCCTCAGATAGTGAGATCGCCGTTTATGGCAAAGCTGACGTTCACCAGTCCAGCAAGGGCGCTGCCGCGCCTCTTCAATTGGAAGACGGGCACACTCAATACACTTGCGGTTCACGGGTCTTGCCATTGCCTGCTGGCTTTCATCAGAACGGGATATCTCTACAGTCTAAGCCAGGCAAGTATTTGAGGCGACCGAGGGACGATCGTATTCTGATTTACTCCTCCACAGGGTGAACTACGGCTAATTTAGTAAGAGTTTAATTAGATAAGGATAATGGGCACTTATCTTTAGTTTGGGAATTTGAGCAATTGTACTAATATCAGGAAAAAGCTACCCAGAAGCCCCCTTCCTCGCAGTATGACCATTCCAAACCTGAGCTTCTTTGACTCTCCCCGCGCGCCTGATGCCGATTCTGCCACCTCAAAACGTCAGGCATCCTCTACGTCTTGTGCCAATGAACCTCCTCCGGATGATTTGCGATGGATGCGTGTTGAGCAATGGCTAAGTGCCAAAGCTTTGGCACCCAATACCCGGCGCTCCTACCGGAAGGAATTAAAGCGATTCTGGCACTGGACCGAGAAGCCTTGGAATCAGTTAACCACTTGGGATATCACGCGCTACAAGGAGTATCTGGAGACAGCGACGATTCAAGACCGTAAAACAGGAATACCCAAACGACAGTTTTCACTTAATTCTGTGGCGTTGGCAGTACGGTCTCTGAAGAGTTTTTTCCGTTGGATGCAGCAGGCATACTACATCACAGAAAACCCAACACTGGCAGTGAGCGCGCCCAGTGAGCCAGAACCTGAATCAAAAGAACTCACGGAGCTTCAAGTTCAAGCACTTTACGCTGCTCTAGAACGTCGAGGGCAATCACGTTTGCGCGATACTGCATTACTGGGAGTCCTGAGCCACGGGCTAAGAGCCGAAGAATTGAGTCACCTGAACATTGAAGATTATGACGGCAAACGGCTCCACATTCGGGTAGCAAAACAGGGGTCAACAGGGCGAGTGCCGCTCGACAAAGATGCTCGCGCTGCCGTGAATGCCTATCTAGAGTGGCGCAAAGCGAAAGGCGAAAAGTTGACGGTAGATACGCCATTGTTTATAAATTTCTCCCGCGACCCTAAGGTTCGGGGACAACGCCTGAGTTACGACGGGGTATATCTGGTAGTTAAACAACTGGGGAAGTTGGCGATCGAGGCGGCATTGGAGCAACTGACCGATCAGGATGACCCATCTGATATTGAGAAGTTGCTCGGATGGGAGATTGCTGCCTTGACAGAAATTCACCCGCATCAGCTTCGTCACACCTTTGCCTCTAACTTGGTGTTGGGCGGTATGGACGCTTATCTTGCAATGGCGCTAACCCGACATCGTTCAGTATCTGCTTTCAATCGATACAGCAGTAAAGCTCGAGAACACAGGGCAGAACAAGAATTTCGGCAAATGCGAGGCGAATTCGAAGCTGACGATTGGTCTGGAGCTTGAAATTTCCTCTTGATGACATCAGATTAAGAGACTCTATCACCTATCACCCATCAGCCTGATTCCAAAGCAGTTAATTTCTGTTTAGGCTATCAGTAATTCAGAAAGGGGAACTTGTGTTCGAAAGTGAGTTT
>CAZGDE010000172.1:0-13917 GCA_964524315.1 uncultured bacterium | reverse complement strand
GCTCACCATTGCTGCAATTCTTCTTTGGCTTTAGGTTTTAAAACACGCCCTAGGACATCAAGGAATTCAAGGAGTTTCTGTTCCAAGTTGAGAATGATATTGCGGAGATAGTCAAAACCATAGCGAAAGAGGCTCTTGGCTCTGCGACCATGCTTTTTGAGCAGAAGAGGTTTGAGTTGATGCAACCATTCCCCTACCAGAAAAGTCCAGCACAAGGCCAGCGAGAGTAAAGCAAGCGATTTACTCAATCGCTCAGAGTCAATCAGATGGGTTGACGCCTTCGGCAATCGATTGAATCCAAATAGTTGAAGAAATTATTCTTTAGCCTAACGGAAACGAGATCGCTCAGAATATACCGCTTCTTGAGTCAAACAGAAATGAGCTCCCTCAATAATTATTCTTCCCAGAGCCAGCTACTTTGCGGTTGACTCGTTTAATCATCCAATAGCTGGCGGCCAGGGAGAAAATTGCTAATGATAACCCAACGAGATCGGCTGCTGTTGTTGTTTCTAGATCCAAAATAATAATTTTTCGGGCAACAGCAATTAGAGATGTAACAATTACCAGCTCTACCTGAACCACATGCTTTTTCAGGTATGCTGTAATGTTCTCCAAAATTTCTAACGCGATCAGAATGTTTAAGAACAAGCCAAAAATCTTAAACAAGCTCACACTGAAATGGCCAAAGCTGGGTGTTGCCAGTTCGGGTACTAAAAAGTCCCGCACCAAAAAGATAGTCAAATCATAGACCGCAACCAAAATCACCAGCACCATTGCAACAGACAGAATTTTGGTGACAAAACGCTCTATCCTCCCTAAAAACCCTAGGAAGTTATCATCTCTAAATCCTGTCCTGAACTGCTGTAACAACTTGTGCAACGTTTGCCCCTGTGCGTCCAATGTTTCAACTAACAACATGGAGATGTAACCTGTACCTTAAAAAGCCTGAAGTAAACAGGGCCTTAGCCAATAAAGTAAGCAACACCCCAACCTAAGGTCAGCCCTATCATCGAAGTCATACTTAATAGCCAAAATGATTCAGTCGCACTAAAGCCGTTGCGGTACAGTTCCAATCTGAACAGAGTCTCGGCGGCAATAATAGCGATTAATTTGAGAAAAATGTGCAACCACAATAGGATAACAGACACTAGTGCTGCAAAAAGAATTAGCAGTATTAATGCACTCGTGTCTGACCTTAACCACCGAGAAAGCTGTCGTTCAATATTAAGCTTTGGAAATGTAAAAATCATTGCTACGAAAAGTACACCAATGAATGCCAGTACCCACCCCATCCAAATCCGAAAAATCTCTGCAAGAAAAAGCCCCAGTATGATGTAAGCACACGCCAACAAAGTTAAAGAAATCCAGGGAAACACTTTTTTTACTCGGCTTAAAAGGTAAATTGGTATCAGGGTAGTTTTTATTTGTATATCCATAGAGTTACTTCAATTGGAAAATGGATGGATTAAACTAGATTTAACGATACCAGTAACCAGAGTCAGAATAAGAATCCTTAAACGAACAAGACAAAAATAATGACGCGGAGAGATAATCGAGTTCTACTTCAGAAATAATGGCAGTACTATAACAATCATAAAGAAAGCCCCAGAGAACCGATAACACCTGCTGACGTTGCACAAACTGTACCGCCGCTGCAATCGCTTCTGTTTCGCTGGGATAGACAGTACTTGATTGGTAAACAGGATGTTCTTTGTCAGTTGATGTCATGTCCAGCACAAATACACACCAACCTGTTTCTACGGCAATTGCCTTGAGCCGATAGTTAAGATAGTGAATTTCAAACATTCGCTAAATCCCTAATTCGCTTTGATCAAGATGTCCGCTTAGGAATCTGATCTTAAATAGAAAAACAGACAGATAACGATTAATCAATTGGATCAAAACGATTGATAATGCTGGCAAGAACAAGCATGGGAATCACGGGAATTAAACAGATTAGCCATTGATAAAGATTTAAAGGAACCGTTTTAAATAAAGCATTCATGACTTCCCACTGACTAAATAGAATTTGCAGGACGATCGCACCAACAACACTCATACTGATCGCTCGCATATCATGCCACTGCGACTCTTTGCCACGGAATTTAGCGGTGATCGCTATACCGACATGACTCATACTGAGCAAGTAGACAATTCGGCCGACAACCAACGCTTGAATCGCCATGGTTCGGGCAACTGCTGCATCACCCGTAGTTTGGCGAACCCATTCAAATATGCCAAAGATTAAGATCCAATTGAAAACCGAGACCGCCATAATCCGTTGAAGCAGCCTACCGGATAATAACGGTGCCCGTGGGTCGCGGGGCAGGCGCTCCATCGTCGCACTGGATTGGGGCTCAAATGCCAGGGGCACCGTCATTGTCACTGAATTAACCATATTGAGCCACAGCACTTGTAGTGACAAAATCGGCAAATCTCTGGCAAACAACGCGCTGATCAAAATGGTCATGGACTCGCCACCATTGACTGGAAGGATAAAAGCGATCGCTTTCCGCAGATTTTGATAAACCGTCCGGCCTTCCTCAACCGCAGCCTCAATAGAAGCGAAATTATCGTCGGTCAGGAGCATATCTGCCGCTTCCCTCGCCACATCGGTGCCAGCTTTGCCCATCGCAATCCCAATATCCGCCTGCTTCAAAGCGGGTGCATCATTAACTCCATCCCCCGTCATAGCCACGATCTCACCATTGGCCTGCAAGGCTTCAACTAAGCGGAGCTTTTGGGCAGGTGACACCCTGGCAAATACAGAACCGACTTGCGCCGCCTGGGAAAGTTCTGAGTCATTCATCTGTGCCAACTGTTTTCCTGTAAAGCCAACCAGTTGCAATTCACTCTTGAGTCCAATCCGCTGGGCGATCACCATTGCCGTCGTCAAATGGTCACCTGTAATCATCTTCACGTGAATTCCAGCCGCCTGACAGGCATCCACTGCCGCGATCGCTTCTTCACGGGGTGGATCAATCATGCCCTGCAAGCCGATAAACGTGAGCCCACTGTCAAGGTCAGCAGGGGTCAATATAATTTGCTGATCTGTCACGACCTTTTCGGCAAAGGCCAGCACCCGTAGGCCCTGTTCAGCCAGACGTTCCACCTCTATCGTCAATAGTTCCCGGTATAGTGGTAGCATCTCCCCTGCCCCGCCACGCATAGCCTGACAGCGACGCAGCACTGCTTCCACAGAACCTTTGACATAAATGATGTTGCAATCGATCCCCCGATGCAACGTTGCCATGTACTGAAATTGGGCTGCAAAGGGAATGACATCTACACGAGGAAATAACTGCTCCACCTCGACTGGCTCTAACCCCGCTTTCTGGGCGACAACAATCAACGCGCCTTCGGTGGGATCCCCCATTACCTGCCATCGGCCATCGGCCCCTTCCAGATGAGTATCATTACAGAGTAATCCGACCATCAAGCAATCCTGAAGCGCCGGATGTTGTTCTACAGCCACTGGCGGCGATGACGGAACCGTCATCGTGGCACCCGTATCTAACCGAATTTCACCATCTGGCGTATATCCCACACCACTCACCACATATCGTTGGCCACCAGCATAAATGGCCTGCACCGTCATCTGATTTTCCGTCAAAGTTCCCGTTTTGTCGGCGCAGATGACCGTCGCTCCACCCAAAGTTTCTATCGCCGGCAGTTTCCGAATAATGGCATTGCGGCGAGCCATACGCTTGACACCGATCGCCAGTGTTACGGTCACTACTGCTGGCAAGCCCTCTGGGATCGCACTTACAGCCAGAGCCACGGCTGCCTCAAACATTTCTATCCAAGTTCTTCCCTGTGCCCAACCAATAAAGAAGGTCAGCGACGCCAGCGATAAAATGATGTACAGTAGGGTCTGGCTAAATTTGGCAAACTTCCGGGTCAATGGTGTACTCAGACTCCGGTTGTGACTCAGCGATTTGGAAATCTGCCCAACCTCGGTCGCATTTCCCGTTGCGACCACAACCCCACAACCCTGGCCAAAGGTAATGAAACTGCCCGCATACACCATGTTGGTGCGTTCTGCCAGCGGTGTTTCAACAGCAACCTGTGGGGTTGCTTTCTCCACCGGCACCGATTCCCCGGTTAGAGCCGACTCATCGACCTGCAAACCCCACACCGTCAGTAAGCGAACATCGGCTGGTACCTTATCGCCAGAGGTCAATACAATCAAATCCCCCGGCACCAATTCCCGTGAGGGAATTAGTTGCTTTTTGTCATCCCGGATCACAGTGGCATTTGTTGTGACTACTTTGGCTAAAGCGGCGATCGCGCCCTCAGCCTTCGATTCCTGCACAAAACCAATGAGCGCATTGATGAGCGTCACACCCCAAATCACTGATGCATTTGTCCAGGAGCCAAGAAACGCTTTGATGGCTCCCGCAATTAACAGGATATACAACAGCGCTTGATTAAATTGCCTCAAAAATCTTAACCAGGCAGGCTTCCCCGACTTCACTGTGAGTTCGTTCCAACCGTATTGGTGCCGCCGTTGTGCGATTTCGCCCGCCGCTAACCCAACAGCCGCATTGCTGCCCAGCAGTTGCACCACATCATAACCCGAACGATCATGGTAGCTGGAACCAGACAAACTAGTAGGGGCGATCGTTGGCATAACCAGCAAAACAACAGCGAGACAGCGGCAGACTCATGAGCCCGAAAATAGACCAGTAGAAAAGAACAGGGCTTTGGGGCGGAGTCTTCCCGCAGCCCTGCGGCAATGAAACATACACCCGCAAGAGAGGGAGTTTATCCGTCCCATCGTCTTTCTCCTGTTTAGCCTAGCAATTGGAAGTCAGGATGCCAGAAGGAAATCGGGGGGAAATCGGGGGGAAGCACTCCCTCAAACCAGTTGTTTCATCCGATAACCCAAACCATGCACCGTTTCAATCAAATCATCGGGCGCGTTAGCAACTTTCAGCTTTTGTCGCAATGTACGAATGTGTGTTTTTACCGCTTCTTCGCTCGGGGATTCTTCCAGTGACCAGAGTTTTTCAATAATAATGGGACGGCTCATAACCCGACGACCACTGGAGATGAGCAATTCCAACAGCGCAAACTCCTTGGGGGTCAAACTGAGCGCCACGTCCTGATACGTCGCTTCGTATGTACTGGGATTTAGTCGCAAACGCCCCCACGCCAAGGTGGGATTTGCGATCGGATTACCGCGACGCAACAACGCTCGGATACGGGCCATTAACTCTTCAATGTCAAAGGGTTTAACCATATAATCATCGGCACCCGCATCCAAGCCAATAATCTTGTCCGCGATGGTATCGCGTGCGGTTAACATCAACACAGGCACCGCCGCATTGCGGGCCATCACCCCCCGTTCCCGCAGTTGCTGACACAGTTTAATCCCATCCACTTTAGGTAAGGTCAAGTCTAGAACAATCAGGTCGTAGTCTAAAGTGAGGATTAGATCCCATGCCCCGTCACCATCCTGCGCTAGATCAACTTCGTACTGACGGTTCGTAAATGCCTCCGCCAGCAGTTCCGCAATCCGCATATCATCTTCGACCACTAGAACTCGCATTGAGATTTTAACCGTCAGCTTTTACATTGGACATAGAGCCGAGGCTACGACCACGCTCGCCTCTGAATTTACTCTAATACAGATTTCATGCTCGCATTGTCATGGCCCTCAATACACTCAACTGGTCGCTTGAACGCAAATGGGTGACAGCCGCATTCTGTCTGGCGCTGTTGTTAATGGTGCTCGTTAACGTCTTCTCCTATCAAAATGCCACCCAACTCATTACCAGCCAAATTCGTGTCAAACAAACAAATGAAGTGTTAACCACACTCACTAGTATTTCGGAAACGCTCACCGATATTGAAACGCGACGCTGGCGGTACTTCTTATTTGGTGAACCAACAGAGCTAGAGAGTTTTAACCAGGCGATGCAACGGGTGACCACGCAGTTAGAGCAATTAAGCCAACCTCTCGCCGATACACCCACCCAAAACCAACGCCTCAACGCACTCACCATCTTGGTGCAACAGCGCCAAGCTCTATTCGATCAAGCGACCACACTCTATTTGAAACCACGATCACTCCTCGCAAGCGATCATCCATTGATCCAGCAAACCAATCACAATCAGGCGCAGATTCGCCAAATTATTACCCAACTCCAAGCGGAAGAAGAGGATATCTTACAACAGCAAGTTGAGCAATTCCAGACCAATTCCCAAGTCAGAATGGCGATCGAAAACTTGGGCACCATCCTGGCTTTTGTGGGACTGCTCGGTGTGTATGTCCTGTTGTATCGGCAAATGTTTCAACGGCAGCAACTCGAACAATCCCAGCAAAAGCTGGCACAGGAGAAAGAACTCGGTGAACTCAAGTTACAGTTCTTTTCGATGGTTTCCCACGAATTTCGTACACCTTTAAGTATTATTGCTGGCTCCTCACACTTACTCAAAGAAAAACTCGCCTGTTTAGTTGAGCCAGACAAATTAAAACACTTACTGCAAATTCAGGCCGCTGCAAAATTGATGACGCAGTTACTCAATGATATCTTGACTTTAGCCAGAGCTGACGCTGGCAAATTAGAGTGCAAACCGGAATTGCTAGAAATGCAGTTTTTCTGCTTAAACTTAATGGAAGATATTCAGGTGTTTAGCGAACAACCTCGCACTATTCAGTTTGATAAATACGGCACACGCACTTATGCCTACCTTGATGAACGATTACTCTATTCGATTCTCAGTAATCTCTTATCTAATGCCATCAAGTATTCATCACCAGATAGTCCAATCCACTTCTCATTAACTTGCGAACCGGATGTCGTGATCTTCCAAATTAAAGATCATGGTATTGGCATTCCCCCAGACGAACAGGTTGAGATCTTTGAACCCTTTCGTCGGGGCAAAAACGCTGGCAGTGTCACTGGCAGCGGTTTAGGTATGGCTGTGGTCAAAAAGTGTCTGGATCTGCATCAAGGGCAGTTAAGCTTGGACAGTGAATTGGGAACCGGGACAACCTTCACAATTCGATTGCCTCAACCGCACCATCTTAGGCTATTTAATCAGCGTGCGAAAGAAGACCTTTCATGTCAACTTAAATAAAGACTTATCATAGTCGCCAGAGAATCACAGTTTCAGGCTCTAGAAAATAGAGTGGTTTTGTTGTAGCCATTGGCTGAAATAGCGACTCAGGCTTATATACTACAAGGCTGTATTACTTTTACATTCTCAATCTTTTTGTTCTTGCGAAGCACAAAAAATTTGTTACTATTCTTTAGAATGGGAATTCATTAATCTTTGCCGACTACCGACTGCCGAACAACAGGATGAAAAGGTCAGAAGGATCGACGATAATTGATCTTTGATGCTTGTAAATCTAGACCGAGAATGGCAGTATCAGGGCTGTTCGCCTGACTGCACAGGATCTTCAGGTTCATGGTTAAGTTTAAAGTGGAGATTGGGCACAAATTTCGCTGTATAGCATTGTGGCATTTCTCAATGCATTCTGGTGTACCATCCCTGGGAGCGAGTGGGGCGATCACGGGGGTTCTTGGAGCTTACATTTTGTGGTTTCCCAAAGCTAGAGTTTTGACGCTGGTTCCGATCGGCTTTTTCTGACCACCTTTAGAATTCCCCCCATCTTCTTTCTGGGCTTCTGGTTTCGGCAACAGGCTCATTACGGTGTGGCTATTTTATAAGGCCGCAGTAATGTTGGTATGGGGGGTGGGATCGCCTATTAGGCCAACGCAGGAGGCTTTGTGGCAGGTGTGATGTTAGAACCGTTGTTCGGTCTGTTTGTCTTAAAAGATCGCTTCTCTCAATAAGTGGCAATAATTTTGAACTTTAGCCAGAGATAAACATGAGGTAATGCGATGTCACTTTCTCGTCACCTTTGCTTTTGATCCTGGATAGTATCACCAATCTGAGTTTTGTCTATTAGATTGAGTGATTCTGGTATTAAGTAGGAGGGCTTAATTAAAGTAACGTGCACAGTTCCGGTTTCGGCTTTGCTCAACCCTCTTGCTGGGAAGCAATTGAGCATTGAGCGTAGCTGAAATTTGCCTTACAAAGAATTGCACCTACCTATTTACTGTGCTGTAAATCTAATCATTTATTTTAATAAATAATGAGGTGATTAATGATGAAATATAATATCCTGGCGACTTCTTTGCTGGGTCTACCGGCAATCGAGTACCAGCAAACGCAGTAACAGAAAACGTCTGCTTGATTAGTCAGCAAGCCCAATCTAAATCAGATTTCAGGCAGAGTTACCAGAATTGATGAGGATGACTTTTTCTTGGATACAGGGAATCAGCAAATTAAAGTCGATATTGAATCTCGTGCGGTGCGACAGGTAAATCTCAAAGTAGGTGATCTGATCACCGTAATCGGAGAGTTCAATGATGATGAATTTGACGCTAGTACTATCGTTCGTGCTGGGGGTTCAAGCATTCCTGCTTCGGATTAGATAATAAATTGGAAAATAAAAGAAGTGAAAGACTTTTTCCAACGATGGTTCCGTTTCTTACTGTCAGGAGTTGCCCTATTGGTGTTGCTTGTTTCCGGTCAAGCATCTCCCCAAGCGCAAGTCTCTAGCCCACCCTCGCAACCGACTGCGGTGGCATCACCGGATGGTGAACTGCTTGCCTATCCGGCCCAGTTACCACCGTTGCCGTATGAGTATGGTGCGTTAGCGAAAGCGATCGATGCAGAAACGATGAAACTACATCACGATCGCCATCACGCCACCTATGTTGAGAATTTGAATGAGGCATTGAAGCCACAAGCAAATTTGCAGAATCGTAGTGTTGAAGCCCTATTGCACGACTTAAACAGTGCTCCAGAGGACATTCGCACAAAGGTTCGTAATAATGGCGGTGGGCATCTCAACCACACCATTTTCTGGCAGTTAATGAGCCCTAACGGAGGTGGACAACCAACTGGAGAACTGGCTCAAGCGATTAATCAAACCTTTGGCAGTTTCGACAATTTTAGAAAACAGTTTAGCGAAGCGGGTGGTGCTCGCTTTGGTAGTGGTTGGGTGTGGCTGGTTCGCAACCCCCAGGGGCAACTCCAAATTACCACCACCCCGAGTCAGGACAATCCAATCATGGAAAGCAACTTCCCGATCCTGGGCAATGATGTTTGGGAACATGCTTATTACCTGCGCTATCAAAATCGTCGTGCGGAATACCTGACGAATTGGTGGAACGTGGTGAACTGGCCGGAAGCGAATCGACGATTTCAACTGGCGGCTCAACCATAGCCGCAGCGGAGGTTGAACATGAGTTTGAGACGATTATTGATGCATAGCCCGATCGCCGTTGCAACCCTCTGGATCGTGGCATATTTAGTCTTCACCCTATTTCCATTGCTTGTCTTACTCCTGCACCCGGTTCTCCCTGGTCGTGGGTTTTGGACTGAGTTCTCGGTGGCGTTAGGCTTTATTGGGTTGGCCCTGATGGCATTGCAGTTTGTCCTGACGGCGCGGGTTAACCGCATCGAAGCGTCTTACGGCATTGACATTTTGCTTCAGTTTCACCGCTACACAGCAATAGTGGCTTTTATGATGGTGCTGGTACACCCCATCATTCTGTTCATCGTCCAACCAGAACTCCTGCCACTGCTCAATTTTCCCCAGGCTCCCTGGCGAGCACGGATGGCGATCCTGGCAACCCTGGCATTCCTGACGATGGTCATCACAACCATCTGGCGCAAACCACTCAAAATTCCCTACGAACCCTGGCGCGTTTCTCACAGCGTTCTAGCGGTGTTAGCTGTCGGATTTGGATTTGGACACGCGATCGGGGTCGGCAATTATCTGGGTTTCTTCTGGAAAGCGGTGCTGTGGTCTAGCATCATGCTCATTTCACTGTGGCTGATCATTTATGTGCGTTTGGTCAAGCCCTGGCTGATGACGCAAAAGCCTTATGTCGTAGAGGAAGTGATACTCCAGCGGGGTGATGTCTGGACACTGGCACTCCGCCCTCTGGGACATGCGGGCTTTACGTTTCAGCCAGGGCAGTTTGCCTGGTTAACCCTTAACACTACACCATTGAGTATGCGAGAACATCCTTTTTCCATGTCTTCCAGTGGCGATCGTGCAGACCGAATCGAGTTTGGGATTAAAGCGATCGGTGATTTTACTCGACGCATCAAAGACTATCAACCAGGTACTAAAGCCTATCTGGATGGACCTTATGGGGTATTTACCATTGATCGCTATTGGGATAGTGCTGGTTTTGTTCTGATTGCGGGCGGAGTTGGTATTACACCCATCTTCAGCATCTTACTCACCGCCGCCGAACGTCAGGATGATCGTCCATTTCTGCTGATCTATGCCGTTTCTTCCTGGGATGACATCACCTATCGAGAAGCATTGGAGGCATTGGAGAAAACACTGGATTTGACCATTGTGTATGTGTTGCGAAAAGCTCACGATGCTTGGGAGGGCGAAACGGGCTATGTCGATAGAACTCTACTTGAAAAACATATTCCACTTCATCGAGGCAGTCGGCAATACTTTGTCTGTGCGGCTCCGGCAATGATGGATGCGGTGGAAAGTGCTTTATTTGAACTTGAAGTTCCCGTCACTAACGTTCATATGGAGCATTTTGATCTGGCTTAGTCAGGAGGTTTGGTCATTGGTCATTGGGTCACTCGTCACTGGTTCTGATGTTTAATTAATTACAAACGACAAATGACAAATCGAAAGAAACTTACTTCACTAAGATGGCAACTGATATAAACAATTTGAGGCTGTTTTTATATGCGTTACAGCATTATGCTACAACTATTGACAGTGACTACGTTCATTCTCCTCGGAGTCGCTGCCTTATTTGCCTGGATTCAAACTCGGACTGAACCCACAAATTTCAATTCGATTAATCGTTACTATTCAGCAACAAATTATCCTGCTTAAGGTCGTTTGGAGGTAGCAATTTTTCGACTATGATTGCCGCTGTACTTTGAGTCAGCCGTAATGAATTTTTTCTGGAACTTTCTGGCGATCAACTTGCCACCATTACGAAATCTCTTAAATCCACTGTTACCAGCAGAACCGATTACCGATCCGGTGGCAATTTTTCTAATCATCCTGGCAATTATGCTGGTAGCACCGTTGCTGTTTGAGCGAATGCGGCTACCAGGAATTGTCGGACTCATTCTTGCGGGTGTGCTGGTTGGCCCTCACGGTTTTGGGTTGTTAGAGCGGGATAGCACAATCGTCCTCTTAGGTACCGTTGGCTTATTGTTTCTCATGTTTATGGCTGGCCTAGAAACCAGCCTGGATGATTTGAAATACAATGCTGACAAAGCCATGATTTTTGGGGTGGTGACGTTTGCGGTGCCTATGCTACTGGGTGTGGTAGCGATGATGGCATTGGGGTATGAATTTCTGGCAGCTGTTTTAGTGGCATCCTGTTTTGCGTCTCATACGCTGTTGGCATTGCCGATTGTGAGCAAATTGGGAATCATGCGATCGCCATCTGTCACAACCACATTAGGCGGAACACTAATCACCAACGTCCTGGCGTTACTTGTTCTGGCAGTTGTCGTCAAAGCCCACCAGGGAAATTTAACTTTGGGCTTCTGGCTCTTTTTGATTCCCTCTCTGGCTCTCTATACGTTTCTAACTCTTTGGGGGGTTCCTAGACTTGGGCGCTGGTTCTTTCGTCGTTTTGGTCATGATGAAGGGGCAGAATTTACCTTTGTTGTGGCGACGTTGTTTGTCGTGTCCTACTTCGCCAGGTTGATTGAAATTGAACCCATCATTGGTGCATTTCTGGCGGGAATTGCCATTACTCAACTCATTCCCCAACTGAGCCCGTTGATGAACAGGATTCAGTTTATTGGCAATACTTTGTTTGTGCCATTTTTCCTAATTTCCGTTGGCATGCTGGTCAATCCCCTGATTCTGATTCAAGAGCCAAAATCGCTCTTGGTATCAGTGGTTATGGTAGGCGTGGCAATCGTCGCTAAATTTTTGCCTGCCTGGGGTTCAGGCAAGCTGTTCAAATTTGACTTCTCCAACATCATGGTGATGTTTGGGCTATCCGTTGCTCAGGCGGCTTCGACACTGGCAGCGATCACAGTCGCTTACAACATCAAGCTGGTGGATCAACTGACGGTGAATGGCACGATCTCGATGATTCTGGTCACTTGCATTGCCTCTCCCTGGGTGACAGCCCGTTGGGGCGAGGGTGTGAAGCAAAGTAGTCTCAGTGTGTCTCAACCGCAAACGGGAGAAACCAGCAAAACACCGACACAGTACCGCATTCTGGTACCTGTAGCCAATCCCAGCACGGAAGATAACCTGCTGCAACTGTCATTATTCCTGGCAAAAAGCACCGATGGAACTCTGTTACCACTGCATGTGTTAACAGACATTTATGAACCCATTTCAGCCGAGGTAAAACTGCAACAGGAACGGTTACTGGCAGCAGCAGAGACAATCGCCCATGCGGCGGTCACAAAGGTGGAGCCAATTGGGCGGGTGGACGACTCGATTGATAAAGGAATTTTGCGAACCGCCCAGGAACGCAATGCAAATTTGATCATTTGTGGCTGGAAAGGCTACTCTACCTATCGAGACAATTTCTTTGGCAGTGTACTCGACAACGTTGTTCGTCGTACTCCTGTGCCCATGTTGATTACTCGTTTCGTGCAGCCGATTGAATCCACACGGCGAGTATATTTGGCAATTTCAGACATTGAAGCCAGTTTTCAGCAAACGCTGGCTTTAACGCAGGCTTTGACAACCGAATTAAAAGCCAAGCTGCAAATTCTCCAGGTTGTCTCTCATCCCCGAGCTGATATGCCAGATATTCCCGGATTAGATGCAGATATACCTATGAAGCGAGTCCGAGGAAACTTTGTGGCTCAGGTAACTCGCGTTCTGGAAACCGATGATTTACTTGTGCTGACTCATAATGCTCACCCTGAGCGACTGGGCATACCGACATTAGGTGTTGCACCAGAGGCGATCGCGCGGCAACATCCAGAGGTTTCCATTATCGTTGCTCACTTTCCATGATTTGAGATTGGGCGAGTAAGAGGTTGGGAGGATCGATGATTTAATCTTTGGATAGCACTACATAAGTAATGATGTGTTGTAGTGATGGATGAAATACCAAATGGCACCGATGTGATTCTCTAAGGATTTGGAGAAGGACAAGGTCTTTCGGACTAACCGAGACACTTGTTGCCTCAAGGTATGCCTCATGGTTCATCAAGTGAAAGCCCTGTGTGAATCGTTGGGTGTAACCGTTCATGAACTACCAGATGACTTCAGTTCAGAACGGGAATAATCTAGAGGAGAAAGGATTTGTAGACGTTAGCCGTTCTATCTCTTGATTCAGTTCAAACTTTGACCGTTGCTCTATGGTAGAGAAACCTGCACGATACTTGACTGCCGATGCTAGAAGTCTCCCCGCTTCTGAGGAAGTCAATATTGCTGCGCTCACTAGATTATTTGCAGATACAACAAATTCCTATAAGTATATTTTTTTCATCTCTCTTCTAGATATCCTGAAAAGACGAAACTTTGATATTTCTGAAAATATCTCTTTTGATGAGATTGTTGTTGAGATGCTGGCTAATTCTTGGTATCCACACACTTACTTCAAGTTGTCTTTCGGCGCACAAGATAAAATTGCTGAGAGCCTTGACTTATTAGATTTAAAGGTTGAAGAACCAGTCTTAAAGTTTACCGATACGGATAAAAAGCGATTACGTTCAATAATTGAACAGCAGAATCTTAAAAAGATAGCTCAAAAATTAAAGAGGTACGTTCCATTTCGCTTAATTGTTCCTTTCTTAGAAAATGATTTGCAGGGAATTGAAAATAAACATCGGGGAGACACTCTAGATAAGAGGGCTTAGTGGTGCAGAAAAGTATTGGAAGGGTTGATATTGGGTCAGTCTCATCTG
>CAZGDE010000171.1:0-13974 GCA_964524315.1 uncultured bacterium | reverse complement strand
GATTAGATTTGCCTCAATCAGGTTGGCACTCACCAAGTTGGCACCCGCCAAATTGGTGCCAATCAGGTTTGCACCTGCTAGTTCAGCGGAACGCAGGTCAAGACCACTGAGGTTAGCAGTAGAAAAATCTTTGGCCGGGTTTAATCCCGCAATTTGAGCCAGTTCAAAAAAGTCGTCAGTATCTGCTTCGGCAATAAGCTGGATCAGATGTTTGAGTCTCTGAAGCGATTTCTCATTCGTCATGCTAAAAGACTGTCCAGCGATCATAGGACTTTTTAATGGGGGAATTACGCACGGTGGATACTACAGTGAAACCGTGATAAATTTCGTAATCCCTTTAAAATTAGTAATGCTTCGGTATGGGGAACACTCCCTCAGACCGAAGAGTCTAGCAAATTTAAGATAGATTTTGACTAATTAAAATAAATTTAGCAGAAAAATATCAGAATAAATGTGAGGAAGACATTTCTACCCCCAATACCTTACTTAATTCTGACAGTTCTAGGATGTTAAGCAACAACATCTAATTCATTGCCTGTCAGCCACAGGGTTGCTAATCGTTCAATTACTGCTCGTTTCGCAGGACTGACCCCTTTTGGAATTAACGTCTCTATGAAGGCCACATCAGCCACAGATGGCTCAACCGGAACTTGCTTCTGCTTACTAGCCTGAACCGAAGCATAACCCGAACAATGCGCAATGCGGTTTAGGACATCCGATGGGAGAGATTCTGGTTGCAACATCATAGGACAGAGAGAAGCAATTTCACTGAAAGACGTTTTACCTTGATTCGAAAACCCTACCCATTGTTACCAAAAACAATGGCGAGGCATAGCGAACTCTAAAGCAGTATCGACCCTCTCATCCAAACAGTCAAGCGGCCATTGGTAGATACCTATGACTGGCAACAAGAGGTGAAGTCGAGCAGCTACTACTAAAGTAGTATTCCCCAATTTATACGAGGATAGCACCACTATCTACAGAGAGAACCCAGGCACACTGAATCTTTATAGTATTCCGTGGGCCCATCATCATTTCGGGATAATTGCTCACCAGGGATTTATCTACGAGCAAGAACAACCTTAGCCAAGAAACCACTGGTTAAAGAATTACCCTATGACTGATTTGATCTTAGCAACTTCAAACCCTATCAGCAGCAAAATTATTGGCTTCCAACTGGCTTAAACCCTATCCAGAAAGTTGTTTCAGCTTATAGACTCACCTTGTCAGGTGATTTGTTGGCCGGGTTGGAGAAAAGTAGGATTTGCTGAAAAACGAAGGAAACTATGCCAGAAATTCGCGTATAATAAAATTCCTCCATGTGCTGCTAACAAGCTCGCGGGTATAGTTCAGTGGTAGAACGTCAGCTTCCCAAGCTGAATGTCGTCGGTTCGAGTCCGATTACCCGCTTAAGTTCTAAAACCTCCGTAAATAGAAAGGTTTCAGTGGGTGTCATGCCTCGCAACGGGTTTCACAGTGATCTGCATCGCTGGGATAACTTTTTAGGACAGCTAATCGTCCCTGAGCTGTTTCTAAACCGGGTAGATGATGAAGTAGTCCTCAGGAGAATCCTGAGGACAGAAAGATATTTGTGCTTCACCCTGGCGAGTTTTCCACAAACTGACCAGGCACGGTATAACCATAGGAGAATATCCTGAGGACACTCCAGAGGACAAACTAACGGATGAGCAATGGCGAGATTGATCGACTTCCTGTTAATCAGCTAACGGAGCGGTATAACCTGGTCAGAAGTGCAGTCTATACCAGGCTAGAAGCGCTTGGGATTAAACCAGAACGGGTTGGCAATAAAGCCTATGTGACTGCTGAGCAACTCCAGCTTTTAGACGATCTGCACGAGTTTATTAATTCTGGCGGTACTACCGCCGAATTTCGGGAGAGTCGAGGTATTCAGAAACCCAGCGAAGCTCCCACTGAAGCGTCCTCTGAACTGTCCACTGTACAACCCGACTTCGCTCGCCTAGTAGCCGCGATCGCCGCTGAAATGGCAACCCGGCTGCAACCTGCCCCGCCCCAACCTGATCCCTTTGCCTACTTTGAAGTACTGGAGCGGGCTTACCAGAATGGCTGGTTGCTCAGCACGTCCGAGGTGGCTGATTTATTGGATCTTCTACCGTCGGAAATTCGTCAATATGGCGATAGTTTTGCGGAAGCGGGCTTTATTTTCACCAAAGCGGGCTATCGATCTGGTGGAGAAGTGGCGTGGAGAGTGTCAAAACCTGTAAAATGAAAAGAGCCAGTCGGCAAACTGGCCCGCTGAATGAGATTTGATAGCGTTGCTTTTGGTGATGTTGGTGTTAGCACTGGCATCACCTAATTGTATGGTGATGGACTGTTAGCCACTCTGGCATTTGTCCGCCAGCGAGAGATTTACCCACCAGTGGAGGCTGTTCTCTCTAGACCCTCCAGTCTTGTTTCTCTAATATAGCATGTCCTGAGGACAATCCTCAGGATAATCCTCAGGACGATTCGAAAATTTTCTTGGAGGCAGTTGGGGTTTCTGACATGCAGAGATGTGAGAGATTGCCGAACTGATGGCTTGGCTGTATGAGTATTACAGGACAGTCTTGAGGATTGTCCTGAGAACCTGCCCGGGACTTAAGATTCATCAGCTATGTCTTTTTTCCGTCAGTATCTTAATATTTTTACGATTAGTTTAGCGTTGGTAGCGATCGCCTGTTCCCATGTGCAAGCGAATCCATTTGCCTGTGCGCAGACTCAGATAAACGCTATATCAGCCCGATCCTATGCAGGCACCGCCAGTGGCGAATTAAAAGTAGACGAGAAAGTAATGTCTTTAACCCGGGCCTATGCGATCACTACAGATCGCGTGTGGGATGACTTTAAATACTTACCAGCTAATCAACCATCCCAGACCGGATGGGCTGTTCTCCTAACAGAGCAGGATATTACCGACGACGTATTTCGCGAATTTTTGCTAGATCAGTCCGTATCAACCCAGCGAATTCTTGCTGGCGATGTGCGTGGAGTGCTGATTAACCTGCGCGATCCGGCAGGATACACCATCAAGTTTCTCTACCCGCCACCACCGGGTTGGGGCTTCTCTACGTTCACTGCTAGTGCGACGGCAGGCAATATACAAATTACTGGTAACGAGATTACTGGGGCCCTGGCAGACTCACCGCCCTTAATTCAAAACTTTGCCTACAGACTTTTATTTAAGGCTTCTATCCCAACACCACCTTTTACGACTAAAGTTTTTGCCGGTACCGCAGCCTTTGATACACCACCCGTGAGGGTTTATCTTGCTTATGCCGATGCTCTGCAACATAAGAATCTGGTGCAAATGCGCCGCCATCTCACAATTGAGCGTGCAAACGGTTTAGACAAACTAGTTGCAGAAATGGGTACAGACAAACTCTTTGCTGAACTTGATGCTTACATTCGTCTCAGCCGAGATGCTACTCAAAATCAAAACTATCAGCCAGTGGAATCCCTGCTCTCCCGGCTTGGGAAGGAACGGTTTACAGCTCTATCAGCTTTGGCCGTTTCTCTCAATCAATTACCCAGCGATCGCGCTACCTGGAAGCAATATCTACATAAATTAGTCATTCGAGGTGATACGTCTAAACTTGTGCTGAAGACGAACCCGCAGGAAACTGAAGTCACCAGCGCCGTTACTCTTTCACTGACCTGCGAGAATGGCAGTTGGAAGTTTTGAGGACAGCGATCGCGAGCAACGTATTAAACCGCGCAGCAACAGTTAGCATTGATGGAATACGACAAGATGAAACACGAAAAGACTCACAAAAACACTCGTTCAGTGTGACTATGTGAATCTACTATCATTGGGATTTCAGAAATGATTCTGTCAATAGAAACGATAGTGGATCACTCATATTGGCGGCAAAGCCTAGAATCCCTCTATCCCGGTGCTCATAGAGCAATTCGCCGGTGTGATCGAACAAAAACGTTCCCCCCCGTTGGGTCAGGTATGTGGCATCAGGGACGTAGGTTTTCCAATGACCCAAAACTTCGGTCATGTTGCGTAAACGCAGAGTTGCTAACTCAAAGGGACGTTGAAATCCCGTTCCTCCAGCGAATTTAAAGAATGAACCCTTAAACGCAGGTAGTGGTGCTGCTTTCACAACTTCATCATCGGCAATTAATTGTGGGGCATTGCGATCGCCCCGATAGCCGCGAAACACCTCTGCCAACGTACCAGGACTGCCCATGCCGGCACACATCAAAATGAGATTGAACCAGGCATTCTGTGCTGGCGACAGAACAGGCAAATTGAGTGACAGCCCAGCGTATAACCCCAGGTGTTGATGTAATTCTGCTGTTGGATCAACGAATAACCAGGCACTCGGAAACCCAGTGTACGCACAGAACTGTTCACCAGAGGCGCGATCACCAATTCCAATTGCCCGAATTGCTAACCTGGCATCCTGCAGTTGTCTGGAATATCGTTGCAACCACCAGACATACTCCAAACTATCAAAATCACCTAATTGCGGCAGGATCAGAACCAGAATGCGATCGGTTGTATGACAGCCATCCAGAATAGCAACGGTCTGGCCGTCACTGATCCGTTGTCGTTGAGTCTGATGGAGAATAGAATAGGGATTCATGGAAATAGAAACTACACAGTTTTGATAAAACAATTTCTCAACGGACGTTTCCTCTGCTTAGCAGTAGTGTGGATCGTTGGGTTGAAGAAAGCATCAATCAGGTTAGCAATTGTGCGATCGCTCTGTTAGTCCTAGCTGACAAATCATCCTGAAACTTCTTTAATTGATGGGGAAAGGTTTTTGGAATTGTTGAGTCTAAGTATAAACTGTCATTCTGAGCGTAACAGTGGGAAGCAAAGAATCTCGATAGATACTTTACGTCGCTATGCTTCGTTCAGCATGGTATAGCTATATTCTCAGGCGCGTGGGGATAGTAATGATAAATTCTGTTCCTTTACCTAAGGTGGAATAACATTCCAGTCGTCCCTGGTGTTTCTCAACAACAATTTGATGGCTAATAGACATTCCCAAGCCAGTTCCCTGACCAACAGGTTTAGTAGTGAAAAACGGATCGAAAAGATGTTTTCGTACCTCTTCTGGCATGCCTAACCCATTGTCACTAATGCGAATTGTAATCCAACCATCGTCAGACGATTGCGTCCGAATCGTAATTATTGCAGCGAGACAATCTGCTATCTGAGTGGCCAGTGCCTCGTTGGGTGGCTCTTTTGTCGTTGTCCGGCGGTTTCTGGCTTCCTCTATCGCGTCAATCGCATTGACCAGAATATTCATAAATACCTGATTAAGCTGCCCCGCGTAACATTCTACGGGTGGGAGTTGCCCATAGTCTTTCACCACCACAATACCGGAATTACTGCCACTGGCTTTTAACCGACTTTGCAAAATTAACAGCGTACTATCAATACCTTCATGCACATCCACCAATTTAACCTGCGCTTCATCCAGGCGGGAGAAGATCCGCAATGATTTGATAATGTCGCGGATGCGTTCTGCACCAACCCGCATCGAAACCAATGTTTTAGGTAGGTCTGACGTCACGAACTCAAGGTCAATTTGCTCTAATATCAAGTTGAGCGTTGAGGTCGGCTTGGGATACTCCTGTTGATACGCCTTTAACAGTTGCAGAAGTTGCTGAACATATTCTGTGGCATACGTGAGATTGCCATAAATAAAACTAACTGGGTTATTAATTTCGTGCGCCACGCCAGCCACAAGTTGCCCTAAACTGGACATCTTTTCGCTTTGTACTAACTTTAACTGCGCTTGCTTGAGTTCGACCAATGCTTGTTCCAGGTGTTGGGTCTGATTTCTGAGTTGTTCCTCCGATTGTCTTAAAGCTGTCTCCACCCGTTGTCGTTCTAGAATTTCACCCTGCAACTGTTCTACAACTGCATATAGCTCCTGATTGGTTTGTGTGATTTGGGTGAATGCCTGACTCACCTCCCCTTGAGCTTTTTCCAGAGTCTTTAGCATCTCATTGATATTCTCTGCTAAGTCAGATATTTCATCCTGGCCGGAAACGGCTAAGCGCAAAGATAAATCATGTGCTACCTGAATCTGGCTAACACCCTGACTCAAATAGGTGAGCCGAGACAGCACGAACCGCTCTAACAAAAACACACTGACTGCACCAAAAAGAACACCAAGCAGAATGATTGTAGTCATCAGGTACTGCTGGCTGCGATGACCCTGTTGATAGATTTCGCGGGGCATTTCAACCCGCAGAATTAACGCCGGTTGGTTATAAATATCCGTAAGCAACAGGTAGCCAACTTGTGTTACATCATTGAGCGGTTGAATCAGGATGGGCTTTTGGGGAGAGAGCGCTTGACGGGCCTGTTGGTAATCAGCAGATAGAACTTTTTGATTAAGTGCTTGGATCTCAATTGGAAAGCGCGTCAGTTTAGTCAGGTTGTCGCTAGTACTAGCGTTGATGTGGCGTCCAAAGATTAACACTCCCCGTGGTGGCCCTTGCCGTGCCGAGGTCAAAATTGGTTGGCTGGTGATCAACATTGGCCCTTCCGGTAACAAGAGAATGCCGGTTAAAGGCCCTTTAGTCATAGGGGAATTTAATAACAAATTATTAGCTTGGAAGCTATTGGTGATGCCTGCGGGCAAGGGCTTTATTTGCCCAGTTTCGAGGTTGAATCCGGTACCATAGACCGTTTGCCCAGCAGCGTCTACAAATAGGGCAAGGTTAATCTTTAAGTTTTTAAATTGTTCAGCAACTAAATTGGATTTGATGTACGCTTTATTTCGATCTTTAATGAAAGTATAGGTGTCGTCCCATGCTGACCAATCACTGTAACGAGACGTAAACGCTTCCTGGTCTTTTGAGAGAACATTAAGCACGCCTTGAAGAGATTGGTGTGCGCTTTGCTCCTCTGCTTTCCTTAAGCTCCCAAGTAGAATCGTAGAAGTTGCAAAATAAACAACACTGGTTAAGCCAGCTAAAATAAAACAGAAAACAAGAATCGTTTTCTCACGTAGGGTTAACCGCTTCAAAAGGGGTACTTTAGTAAATTTCATTCTTTATTATTCTCAGTTATATTTATCGATCAGCTATAAATGACTTGTAATTTGATGTAATCGGTAGAATGGCCGGAATTACTAACCTGAAATTTGTCTACCCACTAGCGAAAGGATCTTTACCAGGAGAAACGATAACTTGTTAGTCTATTCACGGCTGTGAAATACATATAGATTTTTGAGTAGAATATTTGCAATATCGTAACTTCTCTGACACAAAAAATGGTAGTGGTTTAGTTTTTTGTTTCGACTATGCTCGGCAGATTGGGAAACGTGGGTTGAGTAGGGCGAAATTTACATTTCTAATCCATTACCTCGTAGTCAGCAGAAATAGGAACTAACAGCTTCAGGAAAGCGCTGGAAGACAAGTCATAGAGAAAACCGCACGATGACTATATAATCGAATAGTCATGTAATTGTTTTTGCAGGAGTGATCTATGCCCCTGACTCCTCCCGTTGTCCAGCGATCGCTGAGCCAATTCCCTCAAAAAGCTGAGACTTAAACCATCACTCCATCATGTAGTTTCCCCAGTTAACTGGTTTGGAAACGGCTACACTACTCGCTTTTCTTTTCATCATTACCGCTAGGTGTTAAATCTATGCCAACATTACCCTCGCTGCAAATTGGGCAACACACGGCTCGCTATCCGATTATTCAAGGTGGTATGGGCATCCGCATCTCAGGCGCACATCTTGCTGCTGCGGTGGCGAATGCAGGTGGAATTGGCATCATATCAGCAGTTGCCTTAGGGTTAAACTCACCTTACTTTGATGCGACAGAATCGCATGGCCGCAAACGTCGAGAAAAGTTTTTCGCAGCAAACCAGCTAGCACTGATTGATGAAATCGGAACAGCCCGAATGCTAAGTCCTGACGGTATTCTGGGTATTAACGCTATGGTCGTGGCTCAAGATTATGAAACGCTGGTGCGCACCGCCGCCGCTCAAGGTGTGAATGTGATTATTTCAGGTGCTGGATTACCCTTGCAATTGCCTGAATATACGGCAAACTATCCAGATGTAGGATTGGTGCCCATCGTTTCCAGTACGCGTGCTGCTCGGGTTATTTGCCGCAAGTGGGAACGGCAGTATGGTCGATTGCCAGATGCGTTCGTGGTCGAAAATCCTAACTCAGCAGGGGGCCACCTAGGTGCCAAGCTGGAAGAGTTAGGCGATCGCGCCTTTGACGTTGAACAGGTGATTCCTGAATTAGTTACTTACTTGCAGCAGGAAGTCGGTCAGTCCATTCCCGTAATTGCTGCTGGCGGTGTGTGGAATCGCGCCGACATTGACCGAATGCTGGCATTAGGTGCCAGTGGTGTCCAAATTGGGACTCGATTCATCATGACGAACGAATGTGATGCAGATATTCGCTACAAAGAATTTCATCTTCACGCGAAACCAGACGATGTCGTCATTATTTCCAGTCCCGTTGGTATGCCGGGACGGGCATTGCGCAATGCGTTTACAGAGAAAGCGATCGCCAATTCTCCAGAATTAGAAAAACGATGTTTGTTCAATTGTCTCCATCATTGTAAGTGTCGAGATGAACAACAATACTTCTGCATTATTCAAGCGTTAGAGAAGGCAGCGCGCGGTGACATCGAAAATGGCTTGGTGTTTTCCGGCAGCAATGCCGGACGAGCCGATCACATAATGCCCGTTGCTGAACTGATGGCAGAGTTAGTGACTACAAAAGGCGTAACAGTTTAGACAACGGTTTAGAGCTATTGATTTGCCGTATTCAGCGAACCTGAAAAACTAATTGATCAGGGTTTGATATTTGCCGCTTATCAAAATCTGCTTGGCTGACTACGGTGTTCCAGTGACTTTAAAGGTCAAGATGATCTGGGACACAGAACTGGATTTACAACCGTCACTCTCCCGGTAACGTAAATTACTGGGAGAGTGACGACTGGCTGACTCAATTTTTGCCGTAGTGATTGGGGCAATGGAATGCGGTATTGCACTCAGTCTATGACCAATGGTGAGCCCCAACGTGGCAAGGAACACCTTTAGTCAACAGACTGAATACTGGGACCATTTTGATTACAAACTTCGCGCATCATATTGGCTGTCCCGCTGGAACGAGCTTTGTAAGTAACTCGTTCTGGATAAACAACCCAGGTACGTTGAGTGCAATTCGCCCGGGCCTGAATCCGTTCTTTCCCTAGATAGTAAGTAAAATTGACGTGCTGTTTGCTGTGGGGATGAATAGAACACAAATCAACATGTACATTTTGGCCCGTTACGGCTTTACCGACATAGTAATAATTATTACAGTTGGGATAATGGTTGTTGGCGTATTGGGCAGAGGCACTAGTGCTGTAGCCAAAGCAGGTTGCCAGTGTACTAACGATCAGTCCAGTTACCATCAGTTTAGGGGGTTTCATGATTAGTGGGTCCTTATCAGTCAATGATTTACTGTGTTCGGGGGCAACCCTCTTGTTTGGTGCCCTACTAATACTCACGACCCATTAAGCAAGTTTATGCAGGGGAACTAAAACGCCTGCGTTTCCAAGCAAGACTGAGGATTGTTGCACAGATTGCCAATTGCACCCTAACGTAGACACAGAGGCGTATTGAGGTAATGAGATATTGGCAAAAGAATCTTTGAGTATTTCTGACTCTTACTAATTAGATTAATGTTGATAAACTGATTCTAAATTAATAGGTTTTAGTGTATTGAAGTAGTGATTTTATTTAGTAATTAGTTGTGATGATCCATATTCTACTCGGTAGATTAAATGTATAATTTATAACACTTTATTGCGATCGGGCTGTTGAATAGGTTCAGTATCCCTGCCCATAGCGAACGCAATGCTAGGTTAATATTTCAGTGATCTCTCTATCCTTTAAAAACACGGCGCTTCGTGTTGTAATAGAAGGATAGTTTGATGGTTAATTAAATTCGCATTGCATAGGTATATAGGAATATTCCCCTCGCATTTGGCGAGGGGCTTTTTTCACTGTGCCACCTCCAGAAGCCAATTTTTGAGTTCGCTCAAATTCCAAACAACGTCTGAAGTCGTTTACGAATCCGCAGGAGGGGGGTTTCCTCGGAGTAATCGTTCAGGATCCCCATGTCGCGTAATGTCTGCTGACGTTCCAATAGTTTTTGGGCGATCTGGTCTGCCAGACCCCGATGATCCTCCAGAAGTCGTTGCAGATCGTTTCGTTCAATCACAAATAGGACTGTATCTTCCAGCGTGCGTACCGTCGCCGATCGCGGAATCCCCATCAGCAATGACATTTCCCCAAAAAATTCACCCTCATTTAACGTGGCGATATACTGTTCTGCCCGTTTTGAGAAAATTTCGACCGAGCCTTTGAGAATAATGTAAAACGCTTCCCCAGCGGTACTTTCCTCGCACACGATTAGATCGGCAGGGAACAGTTGTCGGTACCCATACTCAATCAACTGCAACACTTCCACATCGGTACAATCTTGGAAATAAGAGATCCGGCGTAGTAGATCGCGCAGGGTCATATTATTGGGTGATGTTGGTGCTGTCCGCTTGATGCCAGTAGTGGGTATGTCCGTTGTGGGTGGCAGGGACGACGTTGAGGGGCGCGTTTTACCATTGCTAAAATCACTGTTTAGTGGCTGGACAAACGGTGCCAAGTCACTCAAATTGCTAATATGTAACTCCCGTTGCGGGAATGGTATTTCAATGCCCCGAATTCGTAACTCCCGTTCCAGAGAAAAGTTCAGGCTGCTCTTGATGGGGTCGCTTTCAGCGGGTTCATTGATCCACACCAGTAACTCAAAATTCAGGTCACTGTCACCAAACCCTCTCAGCCATACCCGTGGGGGTGGATCGCTCAGCACTTTAGGATTTTTCCGGGCCGCTTCCAGTAGTGCTTCTGACACTAATAACGTGTCACTGCCATAGGCAACGCTAATTGGTACATGGATCCGGCAACGGGGATCGCGATAGCTCCAGTTAATGACGTTGTTCTCGACAAATTTCACGTTAGGCACGATGACGAACACACCATCAAGGGTGCGCACCGTAGTTGAACGAATCGAGATGCTTTCTACGGTACCTAACAGGTCATTAACTTCGATAAAGTCGCCCACGCGAATGGGTTGTTCTACCAGGAGGGTCAGACCACTGATGAAGTTACTGGCAAGATTTTGTAACCCAAAACCGATACCAATGCCCAGCACACCGGCAAACAGAGCCAGGGAGTTGAGATTAACGCCTGCTGCCTGCAGTACAAGCAGGAAACCTACCATCGTTAGCAGATAGCGGACAAAGGAAGCAACCACTTCCCGTGTGCCACGATCTAACCCCATGCGAATTAAGATTCCCCGCTTGAGCCAGTTGCTCAGGGCCCGCGACACCCAAAAAACGGCAATACTAGTCAGGATGAGGGTGGCAATGAGACTCAGGGAATATTTCGTGCTACCCACCTCAAATATCGGTGTGGCAAACAACTTGCTTAACTCCAAAGAGATTTCCTGAAATCTGAGAATGAGCCAGTTAAGCCAGGACATGGGTCAGTAGGGGGCGAGGATTTCCCGCCAGGGTGATGAACGGTGAGGATAGTTGAGTGGAAACAGACAGGCAGGAGTCGCTAATCAGCTAAACACAGCATCTTCAAGATTTTCCGGAGAGATGAAGCAAAAGCCATCGCGCCTGAAATATCGTACCGTATTCGCCCCAGGCCCAAGTGCTATGAGGAAGGAACCACAGCGTTATAAATAGCAGGAATAAATTGCCTAAGAATACTATGTGTTTAGATTAACGAAAAATTGCTGAGATTTTGCGTACTTTCCTGGTCAAACAGGCTATTTTTTGGAATACCTCAAAGATTTAGGCAGGCTTAGATATGAATTAACGCTTATCGGTGGGCTTTGCTGCTTCATCTGCCACTTCAAAATTACTGCCTAATCAGTTTATTTATTCGTTTGGAGCGATCGCATGCAAAATAAACATTATTTGACAGCTGCTCTCCTGATCGTGGGTTCCCTGGCATTACCATTGCCAGCTCAATCCGGTTTACCTGGTACCAACGAACCAGTCATTGCCCAGTTTCCAGGAATTAAATTACCAGGTGGCGGCGGTTCCTCTAACGATAAACCCAACCAGGACAGTACGGCCTCTCAAGACTTTAAAGGTTTCTCTGGCAACTACACGGACTATAGCGACAGCTACAACGGCTTCAAGCTCAAAATTCCCACCGAATTCAAGCTCCATGAACGGGGCGCCACAACGGATTGGACAGGGCCCCTCCTGGACAATGGTTCCGCCTCCATCTACATCAATGCCGCCCCCCTGAAAGGGGTACCATCCAAAGTGGTTTACGATGCTAATTTTAAGTCGAAGAAGGAAGATCGCAACTACACCGAGGTTGTGCCAGTAAAGGTGAAGCTGGGCAGCAAGACGGTTTACGCCTTCCGTTGTAAAGAAGCCGATCACAAACCTGGTTCACCCGAAACCAAAGCTTCCGATGATATTCATCGGTGGCACCTGTTTGTTTTTGGGAACGAAACCGTTTATACAATGGGCTTTACCGGGCCTTTTGCCTCATTTAAGGCAAACAAACTGCAAAAGACCTATGAAGATGTGATCAAATCGGTGGAGTTAATTCCCATTCAGGGGTAGAGGCGCACCTGGTACAGCCCAGTCAAAACGATGTAATCCGTAGGGGTGAACAACGGTTCACCCTCCCGATTAATTCAATCTTCAGTCGGACATAATTTGGATCGCAGTTTAATAAATTCGCAAACTGTACGGGCGGTTTTAGCAGATCTAGCTGTACTCTCCAATAGTTTTGACAGCAAACCCCGTCCCTGCCCAACATCGAACTGATTTAATTCCCATTCCTTTGAATCAGGCGGTCAACCGAAAGCCCCTATATCTGAATTGGCACTTTCCTATGCCTTACTGCCGGGACGATGGATGATGGTTTCGGTAAGGCGGCGGCGGCTATGGGGGTCAATGCTGACTAACCGCACGTAGTTGTTAGGACGCTCATTCAAACAGGCTTCCAAAGCCGCGATCGCCCCGGCTCCATCCCCCTGGAACGAGCCATAGGAATCCCAGGAGCCAGTGCGGAAGCGGCGGGCATCAACAGATTCAATGCCCAGTCGTTGCCCCTGTGCCAGGATACGGTTAACCTCTGAAACCATCGTCGGGTCGAGGTTGGTGCTGGAGGGTTGGCCCGAGTAAGAAGTTGCCTGAGTTGGGGGAGCCGTTGAAATGGGTGGAGCAGTCACAGTTGCCTGGGCCTGTCCGTTGCCAGGCGCAGATTGGTATGAACGGAAAAAGTCGGCAGAAGATTCCCACCGCTGAGCGTCCCGGTTGGTGCGATCGCCCCCGTCACGATTACTGCCAGCCCCCTGATCCAGATGGGCACCTGTATCGCCCAATTTGCGGTTGAAATAGAGGGACTTGTTGTATTCCTCTGCCAAACGCATTTCTTGAATGCGCTTCTGTTCAAATACCATTTGTTCCCCAACTTCGCGCAGATGGGAGAGGCTGAAATCGGGTTTACGGAACTCTGGTAACCGTTCCTTACTGTTAACGACCCGCAGAGAAACGTTTTCCAGGCCAACATCTTGAATGAACTGGCGGATTTGTTCATCATACAGGCGCGATCGCAGCGCACTGTAGAAGTCAATTGCCTGGTTGGGAAAGGCATCAACCAGACGCACGATATCGCCTCGGGGAACCTCATCCAACCCAAAGATGCCGCTGACGATCCCGATTCGGTCTTCGTGGGTGGGTTCCCAGAAAAACTTTTCCATCCGGCCGTCCCGGATCATGGGAGCATACAGGGTCGCAAAGTCATTACCTGTGACGATAATGGGAATTCGTTGGATGGGTTCGGCGTCGTAGCTACCGGGAAGTTGCACGTTGGTTGGATTATCGGCAATATTCATCAACGTCGCATTGACCAGTTGAGTATTGACCGTATAT
>CAZGDE010000170.1:0-14070 GCA_964524315.1 uncultured bacterium | reverse complement strand
GGTTGTATCCTCTCAGGAGCAGGGTGGGGTTCTGCTGTTGTCGCTCCCACTTCAATGCCTTCGTCAGCAATAGTTTGTGGGTTTCGTGATAGGTTGCATCCTGGCGCAAAATTCGCAGGAGTTGACTCTCATCCTGCTGATAGTCAGAGTCTTGCAGATTGTCCGTCAGATCAATGTACTGCAGGTTTCGTAACGGTGCTGGCATCTCATCCGCTGCGATCGGCTCTACCAGCAACGGAATAATTCGCTTATTCAACGATAGAGCATAGTCCAATTCATGCTGGCACCAAGATGATTGGACGGCCGCAGGTGATAACAAATACACCACATTGTCAGCCTCTTCAATGCCCTGGCTAATCACCTGGTGAAATTCTGCTCCAGCATGAATGTCCGTCGTATTCGTCCAAATCGTAAAACCTTCCCGACGCAAACTATCGCGAACCTGCTCTGCAATACTGCGGTTTTCGTCTGCATAGGCAAGAAACACCTCCGTCATCAGGTTGTCCGCATTCTTGCGGCTTTCAGTAATGAACTCGCAGTGCAGGTCGGTTGGCAAGCAGGGAGGTTGCGAATCCTTAAACCGAATGCTGAGCCAGGCTTCTGCCTCCAGGCGGTCTTCCCCAATCAACAGGTAGGACAATCGCTTCTGGTTCCGTTCCCACTCCAAGGCTTTTGCCAAAAATAGCGTGTGTTGACGCACATACTCTTTGTGACGATTACAGATATTCAGTAATCCAGCAAAGATCGCTTCAAAATCGTCCTGCTCTTCCCGCCCGTAAATCCAGTTAATTTTACGCATCTCTGGATGCATATTCTGAAAATGATCATGCAATCCCTTGGCCTGATACGCTGTCCATTCCTCCTCTGTCCCGCTGGGATTACGTTCCTGCCATGTTTCACGGCTAATCTTCTCAACATGGAGGAGAGGAATAATGCGTTTCTGGTGTTTTAACGCCAGTTCAATTTCCAGACGACAGTAAGGCGAGTTAACCGAGTGAGGCGAGATGATGAACAGGAAATTATCGGCGCGTTCAATGCCATCGTCAATCTGTTTCTGGTAATCAACCCCTAATGGAATATCGTCATAGTCAAACCAGACAGTAAACCCTTGATCAACTAAACGACGATTGAGTCGGGATGCAAGCTCTAAACTATCCCTACGGCCGTAGGAAATGAAAATATCTTGAAAGGCTTGCATGGGTTTACTGTGACGGTAGAGCGTTGAATATTCACTACGATACCTCTCCCCGAAGAGAAAACCAATCTACTCAAAAGAACCGTATCTTCTGGAGTGTTTCTTGAATAATTTAGGTCTTACGCAAAAGCCTTTCTGAGGGATGGTCTTTTGATAGTTCTGATGCAACGCTATCATCAGCTCACTCGTTGAAGTATCCAGTACAGACCAAAGAGAAAGGCCCAGAATCTCCCCAGAAACAACCAACCCGTGACCGAGCCTCTCGCTATGGTCATGCCCCCACAGACATTAACCGGGCAATCGACACAATCATGGCCTACAACGACAGCCAACCCATCCATGACCTGAAGTGGGCCATCTCCCTCAATGCCATCCGGTCGTTCATGAATGCCCCCAATGCGATCAAGAAGGTTCTCAAGGAACGTGCCCCAGAAAACACCAAATCAGCAACATGATTCACCTGAAGGACGACAACCCCTGACAGACAGGCTCCCGGAACCGACCAATCAGTGTTATTGTCCCTCCTCTCGAACCCCCAAAGCCTCTTTATGCAGCGCTTTCAGTTCAATCCCCTAAATCTCGTTGCGCAGCCCGTGGGATTCAGCAACGCCTGCATTAGTCGGCAATTTGCCAGCGAACGAAAGGACGAGAAGCCGCGATCGTACTGGCGGTAATCGCCGTAAACGGGGCCTTAGTTTTCCTTAAGTTAACCCGAAAATAAGCCTGCTTGTTTCGAAACTGCACTTGATACCAGGGAAAGGGCGTTCCCCGGGTCTGCCCCACACAGGAGGCATAATTCCCCCGCAGAGGAGAGACAAACTCAACGGCTTGTTTGCTGGAAGCAACCAGTTTGCTGGCATCAGCAAAGGCGCGCGTGTCTAACGCCACGAGATGCTCCGCTCCCCCTTCATAGGGCAGGACAAACCACCATAGACCAACGCTCTGAGGGCAATTCCCACTCTGGCGATCAACCGTCATCCGCACGGTTGGTTCGGCAATCGGTCCCGGCGCTGTAGCCGTCTGTGCCCTTACCTGATGCGGCAAAATTGCGACCCCAAGGGTACTTGAAAGGATAATGCTATGCCAAATTCGCTGTCTCATCAATACCTGATTTAGTAGTGGCAGAATTCTCATGATTATCGCGGCTGGCATGATGTTGGTGAGAGCTGATCTTCCTCAGGATAGCGGATTCAATCAAACCGAGTATTGTGTCATCGTTGCAGAAAAGCAATATGCACCGAAACGAAGTTTCGGGCAGATAGCCTCTATGTCATATGCTAACTAAGCAGCGCCCTGTATCCCAATGCGGTGCAAAAGGCAATTAAAGAGAAAACCACGACCAGCAACAACCAGAAACAGAACGATTGAAAGCCCATTCGCGCTGACCGCTGCCTTACCCAAGCGCAAGATCGCCGGCACGGCGACCATCCCTATGCGTGGGCAGTCGGCCTCCTAACGGTCACGGGCCGCCGCTTGAGCGAGATCATCGCCACAGGTGAATTCGCCGCCACTCCCCACCCCGCCGCGATCGCCTTCCGGGGTCAACTGAAGAACGGCATTCAAGTCCCCGCGGCGGCGGCAACGTTTTGGATTGCCACCCTGATTGATCGCCCGCCGGTACTTGCGGCCATGACCAAATTGCGCGCGCACCCACGCATCCAAGCACTAGCTGACCTCACCCCAGACGAGATTAACAGCCACCTCAACATCAGTGTCCGGCTCGACATCAAACAGCACTTTGCTGACACCGCGATCATGCCCATCCTGAACGGGGAAAAGGCCGTCAGCGCCCATAACCGGCGCGGGGTCTATGCCGAAATTACCGTGCACTTCTTCTGTCCCCCCCACCAGGGCACCCATCGCTTCTTACAGCAACACCTGGACCACATTATCGGGGAATCGGAGTTGGCCCGGCGCAAAAATGCGGGGGCCACGGAGCATTACTTTCACTACTACCTGGTGGGGGACCAAGGCCAACCCCTCGGCGAAAAGGGGATTCTCATCGACCGCGTCGGCGCGTTACCCCCGACCATCCCAGCGATCGCAGCACCACCACCAGCAACAACCGAATCAACCCCAGCGCCAGCCCAGGAGGTACCAGCCGTGCCCACTACACCCAAACCACCGACGACGAAAGTACCCATGGCCCTCATGCACGAACTTAAGGAAGTTGCCGCCGCCAAGATTATGAGTTGGAATGATGACCCCAACCACGAGTTTGGGCAGAAGTGGGTTATCTCCGTGCCCGTGCTCCAGCAGTTACTCCGGGGCAGTGGCTACTCGGCGTCCCAGGCAAGAGTGCAAGCGGCGATCACCCACCGCCGGAGCAAGATTGACGCCCATCACCACCAACACGGCCTCGGGCAACGTCATAATGTCCACCACCTACAGCCCATTACCGAAAATATCGTGATGTCGCGCAAGGACAAATTCAAGACCACGTCCATCAAGGCTATTGGCTTCCCTCGCCCTTTTCGAGTCGATGCAACAGTGCCTTGCACTCGGCTTTGAGGGGAATGCCTAGCTCGGTTGCCAACGCCAACGCCTCCTGAGCATATGAGCATACTGCCTCGCTACCTCCACCTCACCCAATACCTGATGCAGTTCCGCTAAATATTTGATACAAAATCAAAAAATGCCTGCGACAGATAGTGCATTTACAATAAAGCCAAAACCAGTCACAGAAGCAACGGTTTCAGTCGTTAAATCGGCAATCAATTTGTCCACTTTCGTTTCTAGTTGAGTTAGGTTTTTGAACAGTGCCCAGCGCAAATCCTTTTTCAAGTGCTGCCACAATCGCTCAATTGGATTTAGCTCAGGGCAATCAGGGGGTTGAAACAGCAGAATGATGTTGTCTGGAATCACCAGGTCTTTGGCTTTGTGAAAGGCTCCATTATCGACTTGGAGGATGTTGCGGCTATCTGGATACGCTTGAGCAAACTGGTCGAGAAAAAGCTGATAGCACTGGCTATCGACATGGGTAAATTGCAAAAAGAACGGCTCTCCAGTCGTTGGTTCCACCGCACCATAGATCCAAAAGGCTTTGAACTGCCATTGCCAAGTGCCTAGTGGTTTAACTCCTAAACTTGTAATCAAGTGGCCAATCGTCGTCTTTAATCCAAAACGACTCTCGTCAGCAGCAAAGTAGCGAATCCGTTCAAACTTCGGTTTTATCAGCTCTGCATACTGTCTGAGCAGGATTAGGTCGTCGGCAAGGTTTGCTGAAATGCCTCAAAGGCTTCGAGGTTCTGCTTGGCATGCACTGGACGAGCGGCTTTCAACTTCGCACCCAAGCGATACCGCACCAGATGATGCCCGGTGGCATACTCGGCTTCCACGTTCAAGGTCTCTGCTCGCCACTGTTGCACTTGCGTATAGCTGCTGAACCCAGTTTCAGGATCATCCAAACGCCATTGCAAGCTGTTGACTGCCCATTCTGGAATCACTTGCGGTCGTCCTAGACTTTGCCGTGTTGCCAACAAGCCCTCTAATCCATTGGCGCAATACAGGCTTAACCAACGTTGCACACTCCCTCGGTTTCGCCCAACAACTTTAGCAATTGCGCTGACGCTCATGGCGTTAGGTAATTGCAGCAAATACAGCACTTGCAACCGCTCTTTCAAGTTCGGGTTCGATTGCTGTTGAATCAGCACTTCCAGTTCTGCTGCGGTTTCTCGGATTTCAATGCTGGTAACGCCTGCCATTGCCGCTTTCCTCAACACGCTACGACTCAGTATCTTATCTGTCACTCTCTTTTTTCAATTTGGTATGAATAACGATAACTACCTTAAAATCAGTAGTTTATGCTCCTGCCGTAAAGCTAAATCTTTCAATTGGCAGAAGCTTGCCTCTCTCTTGGGGTTAATCCTATTGCGATCGCATTCAGGATATTTTGCGAGAGTCACTTAACGAAACCCCAGAGTCATGAGTTCCAATCCACAGAATATTCAGCCTGTCCCCCCCTATGATGAGAAAAATGAGGAGGCACTCGATATTGGCGGCGGATTGTCTGTAATTCAGTTCTGGGCAGAGAAGACGCTCTCACCGGAGGGCGCAAAGATTTGGCAAACCTTGTTTCATCACAGTGCGTGTTTGTCTTGCTCGTGGGGAACCGGAGGACAAAAAGGGGGTTTCACAAACGAAGAAGGCGAAAAGCTTCAGCGCTGCATGAAGAGTGTGGAAGCAATCTCAGCAGAGATCAAGCCCGGAATTGAGTCACATTTCTTTGAGCAGCATTCGATTACTGAATTACAGCAGTTATCCTCAATGCAAGCAGATCGCCTGGGGCGCTGGAGTTACCCTGTGATTTTGCGAGCCGGTAGCTCTCACTATGAGCGGATTAGCTGGGAAGAAATTTACACTATTGCTGAAACTGGATTCCGCAAAGCACCAGAACGAGTGGCTTCTTACAGTTCGGGGCGATCGTCCAACGAAGCGGCATTTTTATTGCAGTTGATGATGCGGGCACTTGGATCAAATAATCTTGCGGACTGTTCGGATCTTTGTCATGCCCCTTCCACGTTTGCATTGCAGCAAATGTTTGGGACGAAAACTTCGATCGTGTCTTTAGAAAGTTTGAAAAAGGCAGATTGTGTTGTTCTAGCCGGTGCCAACTCAGCTTACAACCATCCGCGATTGATGAATGAGTTGATCAAGCTGCGGGATGAGCGTGGTGGCAGAGTGATTGTGATCAATCCCATGATGGAAATTGGATTAGTAAAGTTTGGATCGCCTGCATTTCCAATTAAGTCACTGATTCCAGGTTCAGACATCTCTTCTTTGTATTTGCAACCGATTCCAGGCAGCGATGTGGCTGTATTTCTTGGCATCCAAAAGGCATTAATTGAGAAAGGATTGGTCGATCACGCCTTTCTCGACGCCCATACCGAAGGTGCAGAAGCCGTTCTAGAACAAGTCAGTTCAACCGATTGGGAGACGATTACTTCTACTTGTGGTGTGACGCAGGCAGAACTAGAAGCCGCAGCAACTGTCATTGGAACCTCTAAATCAGTCGTGTTCGCTTGGGCAATGGGCATTACTCAACACAAAAATGGGGTAGACAACGTTTCCAGCATTGCCAACACGGCACTGATTTCTGGCAACATCGGACGCACAGGAACAGGCGTGATGCCTGTGCGTGGACACTCGAATGTACAAGGATTTGGATCAATGGGAGTGACCACTCAAAAGCTGAAAGAAGGGCTGCAAGAATCCCTAGAGAAATTACTAAATCGCTCTCTGAGTGGTGTAAAAGGCTACGATACTCGTGCCTTAATTGAGGCAGCAGACCAAGGCAAGGTAGATACGTTGATTTGCTTGGGTGGCAATCTCTATGGTGCAAATCCGAATTCAACTGAGGCGAAGCGAGCGATCGCGAATATCGAAACTGTCATCTATCTTGCAACGAAACCCAATATCGGTCACTTCAATGGATTAGCAAAACAAAATACGATTATTATTCCAGTCCTGAACCGCTTTGAAAATCCGTATCGAACGACGGTTGAATCTGGCAATAACTTTGTGCGATTGAACGACCCAGGTAAAACGCATCTCAAAGATGCCGATGTGATTCCTGAAATTGATTTTCTCTCTGAACTAGCGCATCGGGTACATGGTTCCTATCCGGTTGAATGGCGTAAGCTGCGTGACCCACAATATGTGCGGCAATTGATTGCAGCAATGGTTCCCGGATTCTCGAAGATGGCAACGATCGACGAAACCAAAGAAGAATTTACGATCGAGGGTCGCATTATTACAGAACCGACGTTTCCCACTCCGTCTGGCAAAGCAAAGATGTTCACAACTCCTTTGCCAAAGTTCAAGCTGCCTGATCGCGCTGCTTTTCACATTCCTGAATCTATTCCCAGTGTTGTTGTCACGATCATGACCGGGCGGAGCTATTCTCAGCACAATACGGTGGTTTACAAAGATGGGGACAAATATCGGGGAATGCCTCACCGCAATTGCATTCTGATGCATCCTACTGATGCTGAAAAAGTTGGCTTTAAACAACATCAGCGCGTGACGGTGCAGGGCAATGCAGGTAAGTTAGAGCAAGTTGAATTGATCTATGGTGCAGTGCGTCCAGGCGCAGCAGTCATGTTTTACCCAGAAGTGAATCAAATTTTTAGTGCAGAAGTTGATCCTCGATCGGGGACTCCTGCTTACAAACGAGTTCCTGCAATCGTATATGCCAGCTACTAACCCATTGGCAAAGCCCCGAAAACCAAATAGCAAATGACCTTAGAACAAAAAGAACTGGTTAACCTACTACTATGAAGCCATGTGAGACTGGTTGACCTAAGCAGGTGAGGCGACCTACCTGCTTAGGTAACGTCAGTTCGGGATAAGAAAAGGACGGAGCAGATCGGCTGAGAATAACCAAAACTCATTCAGCCAGCACCCGCCCTATGTTTAGTCTAGAAGCTCTGTTTTGCCACGTCGATGACTTCTGCCAACAGTTTGAACCCCAGGCGCAGGGGCGGGTGGGAATATCAAACTCAATACCCCGGGCAGAATTACCCTGGATAATCGTGCCTTCATCAATGCTACGACCGACAGCGGCAGAGGCGGCAACATCGACATTGACCCGGACATTGTGTTGTTGCGCCGCAATAGCCAGATCTCGACCAGTGCCGGACGTAATCGGGGGGGTGGCGATGGTGGCAACATTAACATTACGACTGGATTTTTGATTGCCGTGCCGTTTGAAAACAGTGACATCACCGCCAATGCCTCCTCGGGGAGTGGGGGACGGATTACCATCACCACCAATGGCATCTTCGGCTTTCTCACCCCGATCGCCGGTATCCTCAATACCCCCCGCAGCGATATTGCTGCCAGTTCGGAACTGGGCATTAATGGCACCGTTATTCTCAACATCCTCAACGTCGATCCCAGTCAGGGCTTGAATGAACTGAATCTGATGCCAGTCGATGGCTCCCAACTGATTGCCCAGAGTTGCATGACGGGTAAACGGCAAGCCCTGAATGAAAACCGCTTTGTGATAGTCGGGCGCACAGGTCTACCTGCCACTCCCGCCGATGTGTTCCGTGATACCCCAATCCTCACGGAACTGGGCACGCCTGCCCGTGTCGATGCGATCGCCACATCCCCCGCCACAACCTCTCCAGCGATCGCCCCGGGCGGGATCATCGAAGCGCAAAGTTGGGTGATTGCCCCCAATGGCAAACTCCGCCTGGTAGCTGCGATGCCCACTGCCACGCCACTACCCTTTCAGCCACCCCAGAATTGTCCACCTGCTGCCAGTGTCCCAGCGCCTTAACGAGCGATTTCACCATCTGCGATCGCCTGTCACCCAAACTTGCTGTCATGTCAGCGGCATCTAACCGGTGATCGTGGCGTTTTTACCGATTCCGGCTATCCTGATGCCTGTGTTCACTGTGTTGGCAGGAGTAAGCGGGATGGAAGCTATCTGGACGGAATCAGCCGAGGCAATTCTGGCAGAACAAAGTTGGAGTCGCTCTGAACGGGAACGCCATCAACGGTTGTTACACCAACTCAAATTGGAATTTCAGCAGGAACGGGCACGGGCAAGAAAGACAGCGGTTGCCCCAGCGGTTGTTGCCGTCATAGAGATGGCTACCCCTGCTCCCACTGATGATGTGACAGCAACACAGCCAGAGTCAGCAGAATCAGCCAGAAAAGAGCGATTGTTTCGCCATCCCAAGAAGTCGTTGCCACCAGTGCAAATCCTCTAGTAGCACCGTGATGCAAGCCACTGTTGGATTAGCCTAAGCGAAACCTAGCAGATTGAAGAACCCCCGCTACCTCAGTACGGAGAGTTCTCAGTTTGATGTTGGGTCCGAGCGCAACAACCTGTTCCAGCTTCACAGATCCTATTCTGGAGCGGTTAATGATTAATGACCTGAACTTTGGCTAAACTTTTTCCGAGGTGTGAATAAAGACGTTGTCTCTTGCAAGAACGAGTTGCTGATGAATGAGCAAATCCATAAGTCTGCCTCCTGCTGTAGAGTCGCTGGTATTTGCTACTGAATGAAATATAGGGAATCCAAAGAATGTTTCCCACAATCACTGAGGTTCTTGCTTGGAAACGAAATAGTGACATATGAAGAATATATCTTCGACGTCATCTGGAGTCAGAACATGGGGTGTATAGGTGTCCTGATTGTTCTTTTTAGTTACCTCCTTCGGCTCTAGCAGCCATATACAGGGACTCTTCCCAGCTTCAGCTAAATATTCATTATCTGAAGCAGAAAGGGAAGCAAGCAGTAGCCCGTAGCTAGTCTTCTTGCACTTTTCATTGTGCGGAGTTGCAGGTTCACCGGGAGGCGTAATTGTCACCCCAAGATTTAGGGCTAGATCTTGTTTAGGTTTCAGGAATATGTCGATCTGTTGAATCATAATGGTTTGAGGAGCATGTTGGAAGGGAAACTGCTCCAAGGCAAGATTAAGGGATAAAACTTGAGGTTTTTTGGACTGAAGAAATTGATGCCACTGGTTAGGGAAATGATGCTTACTGCTCAACCACTGAACTTGGATCATTCCTTTTTCGATCAGCCGATTCAGCTCTTTCTCACGAGCATTTAGGGCAGCTTGTTTCAGGAGTTCTCCGCCTTCTCTGGCTGTGTATTTCAGGTGCAAGATCGCATCAGCAATCGTGTTGAAGTCAAATCGGTTACAGGCTTTTGGTAATTCAACCCGCCAGGTGCTAATCGCGCCTGCACCTTCAAAGGGCAGATAGCGATCGTCGTGGAAGTTGAGTTCAAACAAGCCGCTATCATTTTGAGCACTACTGGTGACAATGGATTGGATCACCCCAAAGGTGTCAATAAAGCGATCGTCTTCAGCGGGATACTCTTGCTCGGTTTGCTTGCGAGGATAGGGCTGGCTTGTGATCGACGTTTTTCGTAGACTATTTTTGAGCAATGTCAGAGTACAGTTGACGCTAGTATACGGACCTGTAACACAAGGAATTGTCAGGCTGATGGATTTAATCCGTCGCATGTAATGACCGGGATAGTCCAGGTCAAAGAGCGCCTCTGGCAGATCAACAAAGCACTGTCCGGTTTCTTTGAGTTTGATCAACGCAAGTGGGTCAAGCATTACTAACGAAATATGCTTGGTAATTTCGTACTCGCGTTTGTGGTGTTCGAGATACGCCGTTTCCATGCGCTTGAGATCGTAGTGCAGCTTTTCTCCGGCAAGTAAGCCTTTTCTCAGGCTATCCCAATAGCCAAATTGAATAAAGTCAGAGTCTTCTAAGCCCAGTTCAAATCGGTAAGTTCGTTCTGCCCGTTTAGCGATATCGTAGGCAAGTTGATAGCTTTGGAAATAAATTGCAGAAATCTGCCCAACCATCCAATCATAGAGTTCGCGGTTGGTGAACTTGTCGTGCATATAGGTATCAACCGTTTCGGCGTTCTCCATCTGCAAGTCATGCGTTTTCAAATCTTGTTCGGCGATCGCTACCCGAATGTCAGCCGCTGCAATTTGTCGATCGAGTTGTTCTAGTTCTTTGTTGGCAAGGTTTTCCTGATGTTTCCACTCCTCCCATCGGCGATCGTAGCTGCCCATTGTTGCTGTCATCGTCGCCATCAAATTGAGCATTGCAGCGATCATGCCCGCCTCACCACTGGCTGCTCGCAAACTACTGCCCGTACTCGACCCTCCCGCCACTTTCATTAACTTAATCGGTCCCCCCCCTGTGCCTGCCATTGCACCCACGTATTCATCGGGGGCAACGTAGGCAGTTGATGCTGACACTTCCAAGCCTTGGGCAACTATCTGCGCTTCGGCAGCCGCTGCCATTAATACCAAGTGAGTTGATTCCGCATCGTTAAAATATTTCAGATTCTGGTAATAGTTGCGCCGAATTTCTATGACTGCTTTAGTTAGATTCAGTCCTTCTCGAAATGCCTTTGCCTCCTGAATTTGCTTATTCTTCGTCTCCCGAATGGCTTCTAAAAGCTTAATTTCCTGGCTAGAGCGTAGGATTGCGAGGGCTTCCGCATCGCGCTTCTCTAACGCTGACAAAAGTTCAGATCCCAGCGCCTTGATATCATTGCAAAGTTCTATAGCTTTTTGCAGCATCACCGTAAAGCGGTAGTGGGGCAAGGGTGCATTTAGATCATTTAAGACACTGCCTAGATCTAATCCAGCAGCAGCAGCTTTAACCAGCAGTGCTGGGTTGATTGGCGGTTCAAACAGCGGAAGTTGTCGGACAACGCCTTCGATGTTCATGCAGTGACGAATCTTGAACAGGCGATCGCCCACTAAATCCCAGTAACGCAACAGTTCGTCATTCTTGGGAATGCAGAAGTAGAGAGTTGTAAGTAAGCTGAACCAGGGTCTCGGAATATCTAAATCAGGCGTATGGAGGGCGATCGAGACTTGTTTTTGAGGCACGGGTAAGCGGTTTTCGAGCAGCACCAGCGCATTCGAGAAGGCATCCAATTGGGGTTCTAATTCGTTGTAGGTTTGCGCTGGGACTGGGCGCTGGGGATGCACCTCAGTGGGACGGGAACCCAGGATTTTCGCCGCTAGGATGTAGAGTTGGGTCGCCTCGTTAATGGATTCCAAAGTTTCCCGACGGAACAACTGATCGCCCCAGGCAATCAGGTTGTCGAGGTATTTCATCACCACATTTTTTTGGTACGGCGTAATCCGCATCCGTGCAATGAGGTGAGGCTTGAACGGATCTTTGCGCCACTGGCGTACTTCTGCTTCGAGCATAGCTCTTAGCCAGGTGCGAATCGGATCGGCATTGTCCACATCTGCTAGTATTTCCAACAATTGTTGGATCGAGATCTTGGCATACATATTGACAAAGAAAGGCTGTACCTGCCAAAAGCGATTCAGCACTGCATCTCCTGCCTCTGGCAGTCCGAGACATTGCAGGATGTAGTTGAAAAATTTTCTCTGTTCTACCAATTCTTGATCCAGCTTTAGATTAACCCCAATTGTGGGATCAAAGATATAGTGGAACCACTTCTGGGCATCTTCAAAGCGTTGATTTTGCATCAAGCGATCGGCAATTAACAGTGGGATATGGAAAAATAATTCCCAGTTATAGAGCGAGTAGGAACCCGTTGAAAAGAAATCAATGTGGGCAAACGGATAGGGTTTTGCCACCACCGATGGGTTGGGGTGATATTGGTTGTTAAAGTACTCATTCATACAGAGCTGTCGCCGTAGGCTGGATTGATCAAGCGTTCGGATGGATTGCTCCTCAACAGGTTTGAGTAACCCATCAATGCCGTAGCGATTGAGTTGTTGAATAAAGTCACAAATGTAGGGATGGTAAAATTCCTCAAACCGATATTTCAGTTCAAAATTGGGTGGAGTTCGGTTGTAGTTCAGCCCAAATGCAGTAACCGCCTTCGGACGGGGTGTGATTTGGAGTGCGACGAAGAAGGTGCGAGTTTCATCCTGGTAGAAAAAGGGCGTGAATGCCTGTCGAGGGGGCAACGAGTTGTATGACTTCTGGTTTTGCTCCCCAATGAAGGAATTTAAGGAAAACTCCAGTAATCCATATTGTGCTGGAAACAGGACTTTAAATTGACCGGGTGTCTGTCCCAATGTGTAGTCGTAATTGTTGAGCAACAGAGTGGAATAATCCTGGAAAGCTAGGCGATCGTCTGTGCCTTCGACAAAGTGCATCCCCTGATACGCCGCACCTACAGGAGGCTTGAATAAACAGCGGTAGATTTCGTACCATAAAATCAAACTTGCTGGCTCCTGGTGCAATGGGAAGGATTGTCCAGTAAAGGGTTGAAACAGACTAAGATAGTAAATCGTCTCGTGGCATCCAACAAACTGGAAGCAGCCCACCATCGTATCAGCATTCGGATATTTGATGTTTGGAAACTCAGGGGCTCCTGTATCGGTTTCAATCGGTTGAGGCTGCTCGAAGCAGAAAATGACCAGCGTTTTGGACAATACCATTGAAAACTGAAGACGAGGCTGCAACAAGGTGTGAGACAAGAAGGTGTACTGGCTTGGGTCAAGTTTCCGTTGGGTGACGATCGCCTCAGGCGACACCTTTTTGCTCGACCACTTGCCATGTTTGTATTCGCTCCATGCCATCTGGATTGCCCAATATTGATTAGGGGCTTCTCCTTTTTCCGTGAACAGGGGCCAGAACAGACGCAACCGCCGCTCATACACGACTGGAATAAGATGTTCACTCTGGATATCTAAATCTACTTTTTCCCAGGGTGTCCAATGGGTAAAATCAACCCGACAGCGGTAGTAGTAGGTATAAGGCTTACCTCCTTTGGTGCGTCCAAAGACGTGCAAAATATTGGTTTCGGGTTTACCCTCGGCAGTAGTTTCAATCTTGCCAACAGCAGATACGCCAATCTGATAATACATGCCACAAATCGCTAGATTGGCGACAGCATCCAACTTTTCCAGGTAATTGCGGAAAGCGGTTTCTGCCGTATCTAGCGTCATTTCGCCTTGGAGTAATTCATTTTCCAGGTCTTTGAAAAACGGCGATTTGTCATCCCGCAATGCTGGTTCAATCCAGTTTTCTGGATATAAAAAGATCTTGCGATTGGCTTCCCACACGCGGTAGTGTTTCATCCACTGCCACTCTTTTGCCAAATACTCGTCCAGAGCTGCCTGTAGCTCCAGTCCCATCAAGCAGCGCTGCACAAACAATTGAACCGAACTGATTGCCTGTTTAATTCGTGAAGTCATTTGGCAAGCAGACATTTCCACATCAATCAACAAGTAGTCGTACAATACATCGGTATCTTTTAAGCTGGCTAAACCCAAACGTTGAGGATGCGATAACAGATAGGCAACCAGGGCTGAGCGCTGCTGTTCGCGTAGGTTATCCTTGAGCGATTTGGCAGCCCCTAACCACTCATCTTCCTCCTCATATC
>CAZGDE010000169.1:0-14108 GCA_964524315.1 uncultured bacterium | reverse complement strand
CCATATAGGGCCCAGGCCAATGCCTGCGTGGATGTTGTCCAGGGTGCCAGTGCGGGATGAATGGGGATGGCATCTTGCATGACTCTGGCACCCACCCCACTGGCACGACAGATTTGGCAAATGGCATCTGCCAGTCCGTCGCTACTATCCATCCCGGCGATGGCGATATCTGGTGGTAGCCACGGCAATACATCCAGCCGGGGCTGGGGGCGCTGGTGTGCCTGCATTAACTGGGTGCGATCGCCCCCAGTCAATATCCCTCCCTGCTCTGGATGCAGCAGTAACTCCAGTCCTCCACGGGACGCGCCATGAAACCCCGTAGCAACGATCGCATCACCCGGCCGAGCGGCCGAGCGGCGGATGGCCCGTTTTGGCTCAACCTCACCAATCGCCGTGATGGCAATGGTTGTCACCGGCGATCGCACCAGGTCACCACCCAAAATAGGAGTCGCTTGCATAGGAGTTGCTTGCAAGCACTCGCTCATACCCTCGTAAAGATGCTCCACCCACGCAACGGGAAGGTGCCCTGGCAAACCCAAACCGACCGTAATACCCAGAGGTGCAGCTCCCATTGCGGCCAGATCCGATAAGTTTGCGGCAGCGGCTCGCCATCCAGCATCTGCGGGGCTGGTCGTCTGGTCACTAAAATGGACTCCATCCACCAGCACGTCGGTAGTGATTACGAGCGATCGCCCGGAGGTAACCGCCAAGATGGCCGCATCATCCCCCACTATTGCTGCGGGGCAAAATTTCTGCAGACTTTTCAATAAGCCCTGTTCACCCAAATCTCCCACTCTTAGCACAGGCATGCTGACCTCAATTACTGTGAGATAAGAATAACGAAGCATGCTCCCATAGCATTGAAAACCTACGACATCCCATTTTTGACCATGCGTACCTTCCGCAAGTTGCCCTACAGGTTGACCAGTCTGGTGATCGCCCTCAGTCTATCCGCCTGTGGCAACAATCCTGCCGTGACGCCCCTGGCTTCCCCCACTGCTTCGCTGTCCCCGACACCATCGCCCACGGTGACAGGAACGCCCAGTGTATCCCCTTCAACTGCTTCTCCCCAACCGGAAAAGTCAGACACCAGTCGCACGATTCAGACAAAACTCACGTCCCTGTTTGCCAGCGCGACGGGTACTAACCTGGAGTCCATCAATTGCCCCAGCACCGTTGATCTTAAGGTTGGTAACCGTTTTGATTGTGAGGCTGTAGCAGATGGGCAATCGTTTGCGATCGCGGTTGAACTAACGGACACGATGGGGCCACAATTCACCTGGAGTACTAGAGGCGTGTTGCAACTTGCCAAACTTGAACAGTTTATTCAGGAACAGGTAAAAGCCAAGGGGGGCGCACCAGTTACAGCAAACTGCGGTGGCACAATTCGGGTTGCGGCCCCCGGTGAGAGTTTTTCCTGTCAGGTCACAGTCGCTCAGGGAGCGTCTCGCACTGCCAAAGTGACGGTTAAAGATGAGCGGGGCGGGGTAGAAGTTTCCCTTTAAGCGCTGTTGCCTGCAGCAAGTTAACAGGCTGTCGGCAGGAAGTTTCCCTTGCAGTCAAAAAATAGAATGCTCAAATTGAGTATTCAAACTGTTTATTTAGCAACAAAAAATTTCTAATCAGCCAACAGGAAGGGAGGAAATTTCATTCAAAAATTTGCTCAGAATTTTGGCCTGAATTAGTACCCCACCTATGTCTCCATTTCTTTACCGAGTTCTCACCATAGATACCTTCACATCGGCTGATCCTGTGTTAAGGTGATCATCGAGCATTTAATTTCGGTTGCGTTGTTTAGTCGCTATTGACGGGCTTCTCTCCGGATTTAAATCTCCAGACCTTCTTCACACTCCGGAGAGTATTTGTTATGCCGATTTATGTAGGTAACCTTTCCTACAGCGTTACTCAAGAGGATCTCAGCACGGTCTTTGCAGAATATGGCACGGTTAAGCGGGTGCAGTTGCCTGTTGATCGTGAGACTGGTCGCCCTCGTGGTTTTGGGTTCGTTGAAATGTCAACCGATTCTGAAGAAGATGCTGCGATCGAAGCTCTTGATGGCGCTGAGTGGATGGGGCGTGACCTCAAAGTAAACAAAGCTAGACCCCGTGAAGAGCGTAAGCCGGGGGGTGGGAGCTTTAGCAACAATAATAACAGAGGCTATTCCAAGCGTTATTAATTCTAAACTTTGCATAAGAGCTTCGAGGCTCTAGAGATATTAAGTTTAGACGATGTTTGAGTAACTTTTAACTCCTGAGTGTCTTTCAAACCCCAATCTAGAGTCCGTAGTCACAACTGAAAAGCCTGTGGTGGAATGCTTTTTTGTATCCACTACAGGCTTTAAACGTTGATAAACAGAATGGAATCTAACTTCTACCCCAGACGCTTTTTCTCACTCCGGTAGCGGATATATTCAGCCACTGCAAATACCAGACCAGATGCCGTAATCAAAACAACGCTCAGGGCATTCATATCCGGTTTGACCCCCGTGCGAATGCGGCTAAATATTTCCATTGGCAATGTCGCAACACCGCCTCCGGCAGTAAAACTGGCAATCAAAAAATCATCCAAACTTAAAACAAACGCCAAAAGGCAACCCGACACGATCGCCGGCATCAATTCGGGCAATAACACCTTAACAAACGCCTGGACAGGTGTTGCCCCCAGATCTAAGGCAGCTTCCTCTAAATGCGGATCAAGATTGGTCAGGCGGGTAGAAACCACCAGCGCTACATAGGACAGGCAAAAAACCACATGGGCGGCCACAATTGTCCACAAACTTAGTTGAATCAATCCACCGCTAAAGGGGATCGCCACTGCAGCCAGAAAGACCAGCGTTGCCACCGCGATCGCAATATCCGGAATAATCAATGGCAAGTATGCTACCCCCTGATACACACCCTTACCGGGGAAGCGATACTTTGCCAGACCGACTGCCATAAGCGTGCCGACGACAGCAGCGATCACCACGGCCAGAAATGCCACCTGTAGGCTACTACCCAGTGCAGCGAGAATGCGGGAATCATTAAAGAACCGGATGTACCAGTCCAGCGTAAACTCCTTCGAACCAGTTCCATAGGGTACCCGCACAATGCTGTAGTAGGCCAGCACAAAAATCGGCAGATACATAAACCCAAACATCAGCAGGGAAAACGCTGCTTGCCAGGATGGCGGGTTTAGCTTGGGAGAAGATGAGGTCATAGCAGGGTAGACAGGGTGGTGACGGGGGCCATTCTGTGATCGTTCGTTATTTCTGAGAGGATGAGAGATCGCCGTACTTAATGAGTAACGCGATCGCCACACTGACAATCATGATGAGCAGGGTACTGAGGGCAGAGCCAAAACCCCAGTTCTGTGTAGCTCCCAAAAACTGGTTGTAGATCAGGCGGGCAACGGTCATGCTGGAAGCCCCACCCAATAGTTCGGGATTAACGAAGTCACCCATGCAGGTAATGAAAACCAGCAAGGAACTGGCGGCAATGCCGGTGATCGTTTGGGGCACCGTCACATTCCAAAACGTTTGTTGTGGGGTAGCCCCCAAGTCGGCAGCAGCCTCCAGTAAGCGCCGATCCAGTTTTTCTAAGGAAGCGTAGAGAATCAGCACCATGTAAGGCAATAGGCTGTAAGTCATGCCAATTAAAACCGCTGATTCCCGGTTCAGAATATCCAACGGGCGAATACCAAACAGCCCCAGAAAGCTGTTCAAAACGCCGGTTGGCCGCAGAATTGTAATCCAGGCATAGGAGCGCAGCAGGGATGATGTCCAGAGTGGTAGGACAAATCCCAGTAAGGTTAAATTTTGCCAGCGTTTTGGGACGATGAGCGCAATCCAGTAGGCTACCGGGAAGCCCAGCAGTAAACAGAGGATGGTCGTACTAATTGAGAAAAATAGCGATCGCCACAAAACGGGAAAATAGTCGGGTTGGAAAATGCGCAGGTAGTTATCCAATCCCGAAGGATTGACCACCTGTCCTGGGCGAATACCTGGTACCAAACTTAATTCCAGAATCAGCAGGGTGGGAATAACCAGCAACAACCCCAACCAGATTCCGGCTGGACTCAGCAAAGCCAGTGGTTCCAGCCATTTTTTTAGAGTTGGCGCAGCGTTTGACTTAGGATTGCTGGCGAGGGGAGGTGATTGACCAGCCATAGGCGTTTCTGAAGTAAGGAATGAGAGAAAAGTTTAAACGGGCTATTGCAGGCAAGTGGTGTTCTATTGTTGTCCCTGGGAAGACAGTATCTTAACCACTTAGCTACTGGTTAGCCTTGTCCAATATTGGTCGTACAGATCAAGCACTTTTTGTTCAAGGGGTGCAATTCGCTCACAGCTATCGACCACATTGTCTGGGGGAAATAACCGTTCATCATTCCGTAAGGGAGCCGGCAACTGGTCATAGGCACCTTGATTGGGTGTTGCAAAAAACAACCGTTGGGTGAGGTTAGAGGCGATCGCCGGTTGCAGCATAAAATTAATCCACTCATAGGCTGCATCCGGGTTAGGGGATGTTTTAGGGATGACCATCGTATCACTCCACAACGATGTACCACTTTGAGGAATTACATACTGAAGGTTGAGTCCAGGGTTCTCCCGAATTAACCGCACCGCATCCGCCGAGTAAACCATTGCCAGCAATAGGTCACCTGCCAGTAAGCGTTCTGTCCAGGCATCCGTAGTAAATGCGGTAATCGCAGGCTTTAACTCTACCAGCTTTTCATATGCCTGTTTGATTTCCTGGGGATCGGTGGAGTTGTAGGAATAACCCAGGGATTTCAGCGTCGCCCCCATCACTTCCCGGACATCATCCAACAACGTGACACGCCGGTTGAGTTGCTGCTGGTTTTGCCAAAGATAGTTCCAGTCCTGAGGAGCTGAACTCAGCTTATCAGCGTTGTAAATTAACCCCGTGGTGCCCCAGCTAATCGGCACACTATGACGGTTACCAGGGTCATATACCGAGTCTTGAAATTTCGGCAAAATGTTATCCAGGCCGTTGATCCGCGAGTGATCGAGCGTACTGAGAAAGCCCTTAGCAATCATTTCCTCGACTTTATAGTCCGATGGGTAAATAACGCTATAAATGGCAGCTTTCCCTGCCTGGAAGGCCGCCAACATTTGTTCATTAGAACCAAAAATATCGGGAACAACCTGAATCCCTGTTTGCGTCTTAAAGACCAGCGTCAGGGCATCGTCGATATAACTGGACCAGGTGTAGATATGCAGTTCATCCTTTTTACCCTGAACCGGCGAGGTGGAACGCACTTCTGCTAGAGTCCAGCCACAGCCTGACAACGCCAGCCCCGCAACAGCCGCAGATGAAGCCTGGAGGAACTGGCGACGAGAGGAACGGTTAAGGGAAGCGGCGATCGGAGGCACAGTGTGTGTCGGGGCGAGGGTGGATAAGGGAGATACCTGGCTACTAATCTGGTTAGCTTTTAACTTAGCTACTTAACTATTTACCGGATGCCGGTCTGGTCAGGTTGGAATTGCCAGACAATCGTTATATTCCCAGTAAACGTAAATGGGAGTTTCAGTACCGGGAAGATGCAAAGCATTAGGCTGCATGACAGTGAGGCGATCGCCCGATTTTAGCTCAACCACATAATGTACATGGGTACCCAGGTACATTACATTTTGTAATCGCCCTTCAAACCAGTTAACCTGCTTATCGGGTTGTGACAGGCTCACCTGAATCTTTTCGGGTCGCACACTCACAACGACTGTTCCCGATGTGGGCGTGTTTGCCATTTCGGGCGGCTTCACCTTCATCTTCATCCCTTTCTCGGTGGTTACCCACAACATCGCCGGATGGGAGCCTTCGATTTTGGCAGGAAACAAATTGGTATCACCAATAAAGTCAGCCACAAAGGGAGTCAGGGGTTGCTCGTAAATGCGATCCGGGGTGTCGACCTGCTCAACCCTACCCTGGTTCATCACAGCGATGCGATCAGAAAGACTCAGTGCTTCTTCCTGGTCATGGGTCACCATCACAAAGGTCAACTCCAGTTCCCGGTGCAAATTGGACAGCTCGACCTGCATTTCCTTACGTAATTTCAGGTCTAATGCGCCCAGCGGTTCATCCAATAACAGCACGGCCGGGCGGTTCACCAGCGCCCGTGCCAGGGCCACCCGTTGCTGTTGCCCGCCGGAAAGTTGTGCTGGGAAACGGCTAGCAAAGGATTCCATTTTGACCAGTTTGAGCGCATCATTGACCCGATCTTCGATTTCGGCTTTGCTCCGCTTTTTCAATCGCAACCCAAAGGCGATGTTTTCGCGCACCGTTAAGTGGCTAAACAGGGCATAACTCTGAAATACCGTATTCACCGGACGCCGGTAAGGCGGCACATGGGTCATTAACTGCCCCCTGACCAAAACTTCCCCCGCTGACGGGCTATCAAACCCGGCAATCAACCTCAGTGTTGTAGTTTTGCCACAACCTGATGGCCCCAGAATGCTGAAGAACTCACCCCGATGAATGTTGAGATCAACCCCACGGACAGCCGTTTCTCCATTGAAAACCTTGAATACCTTCCGGAGTTCAACATCCAGTCCGGTATCGGTTGCCGTCGATCGTTGATTCTGTGTAACAGTCTGAGACATAGTGGCGATTTCCGTTGGTAATTGCCTGCGAGCGCTCAACCAGATTGATCAATCTTTTGCTAGAGTGGCTGATTGGACATGAGGTTCATTTTATCTATCTGCTATCTATTTCGTTAGATCAAACGGGATAAACGTAGGGGAACTAGCTGGCAGTGAAGCTATCCCGGAAATAGCTACCGGGCATGGGTGAGGTCGTTAAAGATGGGTCATAACTGGATATAGATTGCCCAATTCATGATCAAAAGACTAACCGAACATTTGCCAAAATAGGGACTATTTCACCATCCGGTACAACCGTGTAACAAATTGTGTAACAATTTCAAGCATGTCATTGACACCACACCATTCCATCGCTCATCAAACCACAGTCCGTACCGTCGGGCGACGTAATCAGTCGGTCATTATCATGCTGATTATTTCGATCCTGATGCTTGGTGGTATTTGTAGTCGTCTTGCCTATCTACAGCTAATTGAGGGAACACGCAATCGGCAAATGGCGGATGAAAATCGCATTCGTCTGATTCCAAAGCAGCCAGAGCGGGGCACCATTACAGACCGAAAAGGCAAATTACTGGCAGTGAGTCGCCTGTCCCATTCGGTTTACCTCTGGCCGTTAGCTCGCAAGAAGATGGAATGGTCGCCCACATTCAAACGGCTATCGCAAATTCTCAATGTCCCCGAGAGCTATCTGCAAAAACGCCTGGAACAGGCAGGGTACAACTCTCCCTACCTCATTCGGGTGATGCGGAGTGTGAGTCCGGCACAGGTAACGGCTCTAGCAGAATATAGCAATGAACTAGAGGGGGTGCTGGTTGAGGCTGAAGCTGTGCGCTACTATCCCAACGGGGATTTGGCGGCGCATGTACTGGGTTATACCGGCGAAATGAGTGATGAAGACCTGGCCCGCCGTAAGGATGAGGGCTACCGTCTCGGTGATGTGATTGGGCAAATGGGGATTGAGGCCGCCTTTGAGAAGACCCTGCGGGGTGAGTGGGGGGGCCAACAGGTCGAAGTGGATGGGGCTGGCCAGGTTGTGCGGGTGCTGGGTAGAAAACCAACACAGGCGGGCAAAGATGTAAAGCTGACGCTAGATTTGGATGTGCAGCGGGCAGCCGAGATGGCGTTGGGCGATCGCAAAGGGGCGATCGTGGCGATCGATCCCAACAATGGTGCCATTCTGGCGATGGTCAGCCGTCCGGCCTTTGACCCTAATCTATTTTCTACCCGCATTAGTGATGCCCAATGGCGGCAGTTGCAAAGTGCCGATCATCCGTTCGTCAACCGGGCGCTGCAAGGGTTTCCACCGGCCAGCACCTTCAAAATTGTCACGACTGCGGCTGGCATTGAAACAGGTAAATTCAGCCCTAATACCGTCTTGCAAACCTATCCCTCATTGACTGTTGGTGGTATTGAGTTTGGTGACTGGAACCGAGCTGGCTTTGGGCCGCTCGACTTTGTTGGCGCCATGGCATGGAGTAGTGATACGTTCTTCTACCAGGTCGGGATGGGGGTGGAAAATGCCCTCATCCAGTGGACACGGCGGTTTGGTTTTGGGCGTAAGACAGGTGTAGAACTGGCAACCGAAGAGGCTGCCGGACTGGTACCCGATGATGCCTGGAAGCGGAAAGAATTAGGGGAAGGCTGGTATCTGGGTGACTATGTGAACATGTCTATTGGTCAAGGGTATCTGCAAACTTCTCCGCTCCAGGTAGCTGTGATGTTTGCGGTTCCTGCCAATGGGGGTTACCTGGTCAAACCCCACCTGCTGAAGGATAACGAAGAGTCGAAGAATTGGCGTGAATCACTCAATCTCCAGCCAGTAACCGTCGATATTTTACGTCGAGGGTTGCGGGCCGTGGTGACAACAGGAACAGGAACGGCATTGAACGTGCCGAATCTGCCCCCGATCGCTGGTAAAAGTGGCACTGCGGAAGATTTTGGACGGCAGTCCCATACCTGGTTTGGGGCCTATGCTCCGGCAGATAAACCAGAAATTATTGTGGTTGCCTTTGGTGAAAATTCGGGTGGGGGCGGTGGTTCCGTTGCGGCACCAATGGTTCGCCAGGTCTTGGAGGCGTACTTTAACCCGAACAAGAAACCTGCTCAGGCTGCTGAAGTCGAAAATGTCCTCACCGATTAGCGGCTTGCTGCCAATCGCTGTAATTTCGCCAGCAAATTTCCCTGTGGGGGTAATCAATCCCTGATAATGGTGCTATTGGTCTGCAACTCCTTGGAACCTCCTATGCTGGCAAAGGATACGAAGCGTGATTGGCAACCCATCATTAAGCAGTTTGCCGCTATTGTGGGTGATAACCAGGTTGTGCGTCGCCCAGAAGAATTGCTCGTTTATGAGTGTGATGGGTTAACGAGCTATCGTAATCGTCCCGCTGTGGTGGTACTACCTCGAACAACTGAGGAGGTAGCAGAGGTCGTTAAGGTTTGCGATCGCCATTCCCTACCCTTCGTTGCCAGAGGTTCGGGAACAGGGCTTTCCGGTGGGGCACTCCCCACGGATGATTGCGTCCTGATCGTGACAGCTTTAATGAAACGCATCATTGATATTGATCTGGACAATCAACGGGTCGTTGTGCAACCCGGTGTGATTAATAACTGGGTGACCCAGGCGGTCAGTGGCGCAGGGTTTTACTATGCCCCCGATCCTTCCAGCCAAATTATCTGCTCCGTCGGTGGCAATGTGGCAGAGAACTCTGGCGGTGTCCATTGCCTGAAATACGGCGTCACCACAAATCATGTTCTGGGTCTAAAGCTGGTCTTACCCAATGGGGCCATTGTCGATGTGGGCGGCACCATACCCGAAATGCCGGGGTACGACCTGACGGGACTGTTCGTTGGTTCGGAAGGTACCCTCGGTATTGCGACCGAAATCACACTCAAGATTCTCAAAGTACCAGAGTCAATCCGGGTACTTCTGGCAGACTTTACCAGCGTAGAAGCCGCTGGAGCTACTGTTTCTGACATCATCGGTGCGGGCATTATCCCCGGCGGTATGGAGATGATGGACAACTTCAGTATCAACGCGGTTGAGAACGTTGTGGCGACCAATTGCTATCCTCGTGATGCTGCTGCGATTTTGCTCGTAGAGGTAGATGGGTTAGCCGTAGAAGCTGAAGAGAACAGCAAACGAGTTGAGGCCATTTGCTATCAGAACGGTGCCCGTCATGTTCGCATTGCGACTGACCCCAATGAGCGGCTCACCCTCTGGAAGGGACGCAAAGCGGCGTTTGCCGCAATGGGTAAAATTAGCCCTGACTATTACGTGCAGGATGGTGTCATTCCCCGCACCAAGCTGGAATATGTGCTAGGCGAAATCGAGTCACTGGGCAAACAGTACGGCTACAACGTGGCTAATGTTTTCCATGCTGGCGATGGTAACCTGCATCCCCTCATTCTTTATGACAATGCTGTTCCGGGTGCCTTAGAACAGGTAGAAGCCCTGGGGGGAGCCATTCTCAAACTCTGTGTCAAGGTTGGCGGTAGCATTTCGGGAGAACATGGCATTGGTGCCGATAAGCGTTGCTACATGCCAGAAATGTTTACTCCAACTGACCTGGAAACGATGCAATGGGTGCGACAGGTGTTTGACCCTAAGCAGATTGCTAACCCTGGCAAAATTTTCCCTACTCCCCGTACCTGTGGGGAAGCTGCCAGAGCCGAAACCTCCAAAAAATTTGAGGGCGTCGATCGCTTCTAAGGTATTGATACAGGCTTTGTAGAACTCAGAGTTCTGTTACCAAAGCCTAAGTCTGGTTCAGGCTCCACCCTAGAACTTGGCGTTCTAACAACCGAGAAATCCCCAACCAAAGACGTAGTCATAATGACTTCGTTTTAGCTATACTAACAACAAGTGAACATTCCCACCGAAAAGGAGCTGGCGCAATGGTCAAAATTGTTGGTATAGCTGGAAGTTTAAGATCGGACTCCTACAGTCAACAAGCCCTGAGGTTAGTGGCAGAGCGTGTCAAAGCGTTGGGAGCTGAAGTCGAAATTCTGGATTTGCGGCAACTTAATTTGCCTTTCTGTGATGGGAGTGATGACTATCCCGCCTACCCCGATGTGGCAAAACTCCGTGATGCTGTCCTGGTGGCAGATGGCATTATTCTGGTTACACCTGAGTATCACGGCAGTCTCAGTGGTGTTCTCAAAAATGCCCTCGATTTGATGGGGTTTGAGCATTTTTCGGGTAAAGTGACAGGACTGATGAGCGTACTGGGTGGGCAATCCAACAACAATGCCTTAAATGACATGCGCACCATTATGAGATGGGTGCATGCATGGACAATTCCAGAACAGGTGGCGATCGGACAAGCCTGGAAAGCCTTTGATCAGGATGGCAATCTGCAAGACGAAAATCTTTCCCAACGGATCGATGCGTTTGCCCAAAGCCTGATTGAGAACACGCAAAAGCTCCGGGGAGTGGCGCAACGAGAAATGGTTGTGGCGGGATAAATTGCAGGGTTTGCAGATTTGACATGATGCGGGTGCATGGGATAAATTCCCCTGAACTCATACGGTGTTCGCTACGATGGAAAGAGGTTACGCTAGAGGCTTGAATCGATCATTATGATCGCGTTCTAAAACTGCTGATATAACAGGATTTGAAAGCTACCAGGTGAAAGGTTCGCTGTATGAAAGGTTCCCCCACACGTCGATTGGCAAAGCGATCGCCCCAGAAAAGCGCTGCCCTAAAAGGACTGATCACAACAATGCTGGTAGCAGCTCAGGGAATCATGCTGAGTCTGCCAGTTCAGGCAGATCCCACTCGGGATGTGCAGTGCTACAGCGATAATCCCAAAATCCTCTGCTACAGTGATCTGATCGAGAAGGTAGATGCGGGTCAGGTATCAGAGGTTACCATCGACGAAAGCCAACGATTGGCAACGGTCAAGCTGGATGGTCAAAAAACAGAATTCGAAGTCCCGTTGTTCAACCTGAATCCGGAACTAGTCAAGAAACTAAACGAGAATAAAATTGAGTACACCATTAAACGCACGCCAGATAACAGTGCGGTGATGGGGTTATTGGCGAACCTGTTACTGTTCTTTCTGCTAATTGGTGGATTGTTACTGATTATCCGGCGTTCGACCAATGCCCCTGGTGGGCCTGGTCAGGCAATGAGTTTTGGCAAATCCCGTGCCCGTTTCCAGATGGAAGCAAAAACAGGCATCATGTTTGACGATGTGGCCGGAATTGAGGAAGCCAAAGAAGAATTACAGGAAGTTGTGACGTTCCTGAAGAAACCAGAACGCTTTACTGCCGTTGGGGCCCGGATTCCTAAAGGCGTATTGCTGATTGGGCCACCAGGAACAGGTAAAACCTTGCTAGCAAAGGCGATCGCGGGTGAAGCGGGGGTACCGTTCTTCAGCATTTCCGGTTCTGAATTTGTGGAAATGTTCGTTGGCGTGGGTGCTTCGCGCGTCCGCGATCTGTTCAAGAAGGCCAAGGAAAATGCTCCCTGTATTGTGTTTATCGATGAAATCGATGCCGTCGGTCGCCAACGGGGAGCCGGTATTGGTGGTGGTAACGACGAACGGGAACAAACCCTCAACCAGTTACTCACCGAAATGGATGGCTTCGAGGGTAACACGGGCATTATCATCATCGCAGCAACCAACCGTCCCGATGTGCTAGACTCTGCCCTGCTGCGTCCCGGTCGGTTCGATCGCCAGGTAACTGTCGATCTGCCGAGCTACAAAGGTCGTCTGGGCATTCTAGAAGTCCATGCGCGTAATAAAAAGCTAGATGCGGAGATCTCCCTGGAAGCAGTTGCCCGCCGCACCCCTGGCTTCTCTGGTGCAGACCTGGCAAACCTGCTGAATGAGGCGGCAATTTTGACTGCCCGGCGTCGGAAGGATGCCGTGACGATGCTGGAAATTGATGATGCGATCGATCGTATCACCATCGGGTTATCCCTCACGCCGTTATTAGACAGTAAGAAGAAGCGGTTAATTGCTTATCACGAAGTTGGTCATGCCCTGTTAATGACCATGCTGAAAAATTCTGACCCACTGAATAAAGTCACGATTATTCCCCGTTCGGGTGGCGTCGGTGGCTTTGCCCAACAGGCATTTAACGAAGAAATGATTGACAGTGGTTTGTACACCAAAGCCTGGATGACCGATCGCATTACCATTGCCCTGGGCGGAAGGGCCGCCGAACAGGAGGTGTTTGGCGACGCGGAAGTGACGGCGGGTGCCAGTAGTGACTTGAAAGCAGTGGCAGATCTGGCACGGGAAATGGTGACCCGCTATGGCATGTCCGAGTTAGGGCTGGTGGCTCTGGAAAGTTCGGGCAATGAGGTTTTCCTGGGACGTAATCTCATGCCCCGAAATGAATGCTCGGAAGAAGTCGCAACCCAGATTGATCACCAGATCCGTTCGATTGCTGTTCATTGCTACGAAGAGGCCCGCCGGGTCATTCGGGAGAATCGCGCCCTGGTCGATCGCCTGGTGGATCAGCTATTAGAACAGGAAACAATTGAAGGCGACGAGTTCCGGCAAATTGTGGCGGAATATACGGGGCAGCCTGTGGCGGCAAATGCGTCGTAGATGCTTGCCAGTTTCACGCTTAAATAGGTAGGGAGTTATCTGGTGGTTAGTGGGAGATACCTTGGTTCCCATTAGCCACCTTGATTCTTTTTGTTCTTTTCTCTCCTTGGGCTGGCGTGACTGATTCAAATAAACCTTCTCGTTCTCTGGTAAGTATTGCCGGAATTGTGGCGGTTGCCACGCTGATTAGCAAAGTGTTTGGGCTGGTGCGGCAACAGGCGATCGCCGCTGCTTTTGGCTCTGGCCCGGCCTTTGGTGCATACAACTTTGCCTATGTGATTCCGGGCTTTCTGCTCATTCTGTTGGGTGGGATTAACGGGCCTTTCCATAGTGCGATCGTCAGCGTTCTGGCCAAGAAGAAGCAAGAAGAAGTCGCACCAATTGTAGAAACCATTACTACATTAGTAGTCGGGATCTTACTCCTTGTCACCATTGGGTTGGTCATCTTTGCCGAGCCAATGATGCGCCTGGTTGCTCCCGGTTTGTTTATTAGCGCCACCCAGGCCCAGGCAGCGGGCATTAGTCCCGCAGAGTTTCAACTATTGGAACAGACCAGAGATATTGCCATCCAACAATTCAAAATCATGGCACCGATGGCCGTGCTGGCAGGGTTGATTGGGATTGGCTTTGGTACGCTCAATGCGGCTGATCAATACTGGCTACCCTCGATCAGTCCCCTATTTTCCAGTGCGGTGATGCTGGTGGGTCTGGGGTGGTTGGCATTTTCCTTAGGTGAGAATATTAAGCTGCCGGAATATGCGGTCTTGGGAGGGGCTGTCCTGGCCTGGACAACCCTGGCGGGTGCGGTTTTACAGTGGTTAGTGCAGTTGCCAGTTCAGTGGCGTTCTGGGTTGGGTGGTTTGCGGTTCCGGTTTAACTTCCACCAACCGGAAGTGAAGGAAGTCATCAAAATCATGGGGCCGGCCACCTTTTCGTCAGGCATGATG
>CAZGDE010000168.1:0-14181 GCA_964524315.1 uncultured bacterium | reverse complement strand
GGCTGGATGCCCCCCTCTGGAGCACCCAGAATCCGCTCTTCAGTCGGGCAGGCACCCTGAGCAAAGCTGGCATCAACACCCTCTGGCAATTGCTTTATACATTGCCCCGTGACCACACCGTATTCCAGCCCACCCCCATTAACGAGTTGCCCGACTATCAGGGGGAATGGGTACTGGTCGAGGGCACTTTGATGGGCTATGAAGTCAAAAGTAGCCCCAAGAACCAGCAATTAACGATTCAGACCTGGGAAGTGCAGGGCAGAGGCGGCAGACTGCGGGCAGTGCAGTTTGACCGCAATGGGCAACATGCGTCTCAGGGATGGCGCAATGCTCAGAGGCAACACTGGCAACAACACTATGGACACCCCTGTATTGTCAAGGGCAAAGTCAAGGTGAGGACGTATGGCTATACCTACACCCACTATGACATCAGCCTGACTGACCCCGAAATCACGATGGCTCAGGCGGGACAGGGTATTAGCGAGGAATTAACGCCCATTTATCCCGATACCAAAGTTCTGAGTGCGGCAGTGTTACAGAATTGCATCCAGGTTGGTAGCGGGATCCTAGAGCAGCTTGGCAACAGTGGTCAATTCCTCGACCCATTGCCACCTCACCTGATTGCACGGCACCAACTTTGTGCCCTTCAGACAGCACTGGAGCATATCCACTTCCCTGGCACTCAGGCGGAATTGGAGCAGGCCAAAGCACGCCTCATCTATGAGGACTTCTTCTATCTGCAACTGGCCCTCCTGTATCGCAAGAGTCTGTATCAGGAGGCAGAAACCTTAGCACCACCCACAATCATTAGACCGGGGCTGGTAGACCTGCTGCTGGCGGGATTGCCCTATGCGCTCACGAATGCCCAACAACGGGTCAGGAATGAGATCTTCAGGGACATGGCGAGTGGCAGGCGTATGACCCGACTGGTGCAGGGTGATGTGGGCTCAGGGAAGACCATTGTCGCTGCCACGGCGATCGCCCGCTGTCTTGAATATGGGCAACAGGCGGCTTTAATGGTGCCCACGGAGGTATTGGCAGAGCAGCACTTCCAGAAGCTCTATGAGTGGCTATTTACCATTGGTCTTAATGTGGCCTTACTCACGGGCAGCACCCGAGCGAAGGCAAGAAGGGCAATTCTGGCTGACCTCCATAACGGCACCCTCGATGTCATTGTGGGCACCCAGGCGCTGCTGACAGAAGATGTGGTATTCCGTGACCTGGGGTTAGTGGTCATTGATGAGCAACATCGCTTTGGGGTCGAACAACGGGCTGCCCTGAAACAGAAGGGCAATCCCCATCTGCTCTCGATGACGGCTACGCCCATTCCGCGCACCTTAGCCTTGACGTTACATGGGGACTTAGATGTGAGCCAGATTGATGAACTCCCACCAGGAAGGACCCCCATTCAAACAGTAGTCTATCGGGACAATGACACCAATCGGCGCAACATTAAAGCGTTCTGTCTGGGGGAACTGGCAGAGGGCAGGCAGGTGTATGTCATCTTGCCCCTGGTGGAACGCAACGACAAGCTCAACCTCAAGGCGGCAACGGAGGAGTATGACCGCTTACAGCAGGTGTTCCCCAATCACCAAGTTGGGTTGCTGCATGGGAAGTTGAAGGCCAAGGAGAAGACCGCGATTCTGCATGACTTTGCCCAGGGCACCATTCAAGTGCTGGTAGCGACCACGGTGGTAGAGGTCGGTGTCGATGTTCCCAATGCCACGGTGATGGTGATTGAACACGCTGAACGCTTTGGCTTAGCCCAGTTGCACCAACTCCGGGGGCGGGTGGGCAGAGGGCAACATGAGAGCTTCTGTTTGCTGATCAATAGCAGCACTGCGACTGAGGCCCAGGAGCGGTTAGCCCTGATGGAACAGCATACGGATGGGCTGGTGTTGGCTGAATACGACCTGTCATCCAGGGGCAGTGGGGAATTACTGGGCACCGAACAACATGGGGCGCAACGATTCATCATTGCCAACCTGACCCGTGATTTGGCATGGTTAGAGAGAGCCAGGTCTGATGCTCAGGCGATTGTGGCTGACCAGGATGCAATTACATCCCAGGCGTGGGAACTGCTGATGGCGGAGTGCCGCAGAAGGGGTTATGACCTGTTTGGGGAGAGGGGTTAACTCCTAGTAATCAATTGACGCGACATTCGTGGACATGATTGGATAATTGCCCAATGCGGTAGAATGTATGTACTATGACATTGAGCTACAGCAAAGGACTTCCCACCCCTGCAAATGAATTCAACGAGCTTGGCATGACTGAGCTTGAGATGTTCCTGTTTGCCTACGCTCCTGTGTTTCACCAAGCCGTATGCGAAACGGTCAATCATTTGCTCAGTAGTGAGTCCTTTAACAAGTCAAACTGGAATACTCATCTACAACAGTCTTATGGCATTAACAAACGTCATGCTGGTGGCGTTATTGCCTTTGCCAAGGGCGCAGTAGATGCCGCTAAAGAGTGCAGAATACGGCACATCAAGCAATTGGAGAGCCAGCTTAAATCGACTCAGGACTGGATTAAGCAGTCTGAGAAGAAGCTGAAGGATGGACGTAAGTTCTACAGCAAGAAGAACTGGCAGCAGTCGAAGACAGGATGCCGTTTTCCACTGTCCTGCTCCATCCAATTTCGGGATACCAACTGGCAACACCTGAAATTCCAGATCCACCACAAGAAACGCAAAGCTGATCGATTGAGGCGAAAGGTTGAGCACTTGCAGGCAGCACCTATCCGGGTAAAAGTACCCAAAGGTCAAGTGTTCATTGTGGGTAGCAAAGATGAAACCTATGGCAATCAGGCATGTCAGTGGGATGGTTATACTATCAAGATTCGTGTTCCTGGTTGTCTGGAATCCCGCTTCAGAAAATATGTCACTTCAGAAATTGGCGGCTTTCCCAGGACTGTCAACCGGATGCCTGCTGCTGGTGCGAAAACCTGGCACTTCTACCGCAAAGGTGGGAAGTGGAACGCAGCCATTCAGTTTACACCTGCACCCGTCCAGAGGGTTTCCCGCTATTCTCAGTACGGTTGCATTGGCATTGACTTGAATCCTGGTTCGATTGGCTGGGCATATGTAGATCACGATGGCAATCTGAAGGCACAGGGTAAGATACCGCTTCAAATGGGGTTGCCGAATGGCAAACAACAGGCTCAAATTGTGACTGCCTGTCTGCAATTGGCTGTATTGGCAAAGCTTTATGCCTGTCCAGTGGTATGCGAAAAATTAGATTTCAGCAAGAAGAAAGCCCAACTCAGGGAGCGAGGTAGGAAGTATGCCCGCATGTTGTCAAGCTGGGCGTATGCCAGGTTCGATGAATTGTTGGAAGCCATTCTTTCTAATCGTGGCATCTATCTGATGACGGTCAATCCAGCCTATTCCAGCTTGATTGGACTGGTTAAGTATCTCAGAATGTATGGGCTATCCAGCGACGTTGCAGCCGCAATTATTATCGCCCGTCGTGGGATGAAGTTATCCGAAAGGATGCCCAGTGTCATAACCGCCTCGGTTGGGGTGAACTCAACCAAACACGTATGGCACTGGTGGAATCAACTGAATAAGCAGATTCAGGAACTTGGAATAAAGCGTCACAACTTCTATTCCGTCTCTAACTGGGAGTCTTTGGTCAAGCCTTCTGAGCCTCAAAATTCAGACTGCAAACCGCAAGGTACTTGAGATAGTTGCTGTAGGACTAAACCGTTATGTCCTGTATTGAACACCAATGTTCAGTAGTTTTGTAACGGAGATTAATCAGACCGTAATCGCTCCTGTCAAAGATACACTTCGGTCGTTACAATTGAACCAGTCTTCACCCGCAGGTCAATCACCATGACCACCACTGTCCAAAAGCTTAGTTTTGAGGCTTATCTTGCCTATGAGGATGATACCGGCATCCGGTACGAGCTGGTTGATGGGGAACTTGTTCCGATGAGTTTAGGAACAGGCAGACATGGGGCGATCGCCGAGTTTCTCAATGACCAGTTTAAGAGTGCGATCAGTATAGCGGGACTACCATGGACTTCTAAAGATATGCGAATTGGCATCCGATCCCCCCGAGGAGGGCGTTGGGATACATCTCGTATCCCGGATGTTATGGTTTTACCAATCGCACAATGGGAGGCGATGTCTAACCGGGAAGCTGTGATTGATTTAACGGAACCCCCTCCTTTATTAGTGGTCGAGGTTGTTAGTGAATCAACCCGGTCAGCAGATTATCGCGCCAAATATAGTGAGTACAGCGTGTTAGAGATTCCGGAGTATTGGATTGTAGAACACCCCCTCGAGGAAAAAGTAACAGTCTGCCAGTTGAATGAAGGGCGTTATGATGAAACCATATTGACCGGGCACGAAATCATTCCATCATTCACCTTTCCCGGTCTGTCAGTCACTGTGACCCAGGTACTGGCGGCAAAGCGTTGAATGCCAGTGAGAGACAAAAAGTGCGTCGCAATCCTGAATTGGGTGCGATCAATAACTGTACAAAACTCTATTAAACCTTGGTCTACAACGATCGCAAAATAGCTGTGATCGCTTGCTTCAAGCTCGGTAATTCTTGCTCGATAGCCAACCAAACAATATCGAGGTCAATCTCGAAGTAGTTGTGAGTCAAAATGTTTCGCATTCCAATAATCTTTGACCAGGGTACTTCTGGGTGCTGGTCTCTGACGGCCGCAGAAAGAGAACGGGAAGCTTCACCAATCACTTGCAGGTTTTGCGTGAACCAGGTTTGAATCAGTTCATTTTGCTCAAAGGCTTGCCTGCCCTGCATAGCATAGCGATCGATCCGCTCGATTGCCTCTAAAATATCTTGCAGTTTCTCGTGATCGTCTCTCATAGGGGAATCGCTTCGCTCAGGACTCGTTCACGGGTTCTGGTTCGCAGTCCTTTTTCTGTGACCACATCCACCGGACAATTCAGTAAGTCTTGTAGCTCCATCAGCAAACCACCCAGGTCAAATAGGCTGCGTTCCGCCTCCAGTTCCACCAGAAAATCCACATCGCTCCCTGCGTCAGTTTCGCCCCGGGCCACGGAGCCAAAGACGCGAACGTTGTAAGCACCGTATTTTGCCGCTATCGCCAAAATTGCTTCCCGGTTTTCTTGTACCCGTGACCTAATGCTCATCAGCAACTTCCCCGTTTGTCTCAATTATCCCATCACCTCGCTGCCCTGTCCCCAGCCTTAGAAGCGATTTATTATTCAATTCAACCAGCAGCATCGCTCCCATAGGTGAAGAAGTGTCAATTTGCCTTCTGATATAATCAAGCCTTCCCAATCATTGGTAGGGGGTGCGATGTCTCTTGAACTTATTCCGCTGCAGCAAGATCATGTTCCTGAGCTTGCCCGCATCTGCCACAAGGCATTTTCAACCTTGCAAGATCGTCATGCTGTCCAGCGTGATATACCCGATCTTGACACCGGGATGTTGATCATCTCCCACATTGCCTCCCGCCCTGACTATAGGGGAGTGGTCGCTACACTAGATGGTAAAGTGGTTGGGTCTAATTTCTTGTTGCACAGCGATGCTGTCGCGGGTATTGGGCCTATTACAGTCGATCCAGGTGTTCAGTCTCGTGGCATCGGTCGGGCGCTGATGCAGTGGGTCATAGACGAAATTCGGCGACGCGGCATTCGCCAAACTCGTCTGTTTCAAGAAGCAGTTAACACCACCTCTTTGTCCCTCTACACCACTTTGGGTTTTGATTGGCGGGCTTCAGCAGCCATGATGCAAGCTCAAGCTAGCAGCGTAGATGATTCGACAATTCGCCCGTTGACAACCGATGATCTCGACAGTATCAAATCTCTCAGCCTAAATGCTTATGCTTTTTCTCGGGCTAGTGATGCGGCTCAACTCTTAACAGCCCAGTTCCCAGGCTTTTTGCGTGAACGAGAGGGACGTCCAGTTGGGTATCTCATTGCGGGCCTCTTTGGACATGCAAGCGCCGAAACTGACGATGATTTGTTAGCCTTGATTGCCCACGCGGCCCGTCACGTTCCACCGCCCCTGGCAGTCTTTATCTGTCCTTTGAACCGGCCCCATCTATTCCGCAGCGCTTTGACCAATGGTCACCGCACGATTAAGGTAGCTTCCTATATGTCCTTTGGAGAATTTACCGAACCTTCTGGTCCCTATCTACCTTCAATTCAGTGCTGATATTTGAGCCACTGATGTGATCGCCCACCTGCATTCCTGTTAGCATCTTCTCCAAGACACCTACTGGAAGTAGATTGGTAAGCACTTCATCACTTAAAGAACGCATCACAGCGAGGCGATCAGCTTTATGTTCGACGCTGTTCTCAAATCACAGCATGTGGGTGCAATTAAGCGACCAAGGATGGCACTAATTCACAATGGGAAATGTGGATCTGACAATACGGTGATGCCGGATCCATTGAGGTGTAAGACACATGGCGGGCAACCTGCCAGCATCCGGGTAATGCCTGCATGGGGGCAGTCATGATGCCATCACCTATATCAATTGGAGGGGCAGTTGGTAGCCATCCAGCTGGCACAACATACCCGATTTCAGGCAACTCGCCGGTGTAACCAATGGCGGCCCCAACCTCAACACCATCAGCCGATAACTCCTTGAACTTACCTGGCAGGGACCACTCAGACAGATGCAGGTACTCTCATAGGGGACAGATGCGCTACATAAATAGCAGGATAGGGAGCACCTGTGGTGGGCAGGTAAGTGTCGTAATGCGTAATTTCTTTCGTCAGTGGTAGCGGTTCAATACTGCCTGGTGCAAGTTCCAGAAACGCACCCACTTCAGGTGGCGCATTCCAACTGGCAACTGAATAAGGCACATTTTCATACACCGCCCCATCTAGCAGATAAACCGTGATGGTTGTTTCGGGAAATTCCGGGTCAATCCAGGTGCGATCGCCCTCGGCACCCACAGGGTTAACCGCAACTAGAGCGATCGCTTCGATGGGAGCCGTGCCAGCGACCTTGTAGACATAGCTCTCCACCACTTCCCAGTCAGCGATCGGCTGGTCAGGGTTCATCCAGGTGCGATCGCCCAGATTAAGATTCACTTGGTCGATCCGGCGTTCCGGCACAGTATCCAATGCCTGCGTCAGGTCAAGCCGGTTAATAATAGTGAGCACTGTAGCCTCCTTAACGATACTCATCGAGGTTATTGTAGCGGGTATCGGCAAAGCGATTCTCCGTCGCGTCTGGACCAAACCAGACACAGTGCCCCGCATTCCGTTGACCCGGCATATTCGCCTTATAGAAACGATGATGGGTCAGGTTTACCCCCTGTTGGCGCAATTGCTTGAGCCGATGCTTACACTGGGTTTCCGATGCCATCCAGTGTACCTCCTGCACACCCGGAATATTGTGCAAGTTAACACTCATTGCCGCTGGTCGTTGGGGCCGGGGACCAGCCTGGGGTGTGGGATAGGTTCGCGTCAAATCAATCTTGGAACGGGGCAGTTTCCAGGTGCGACCGCCATAAGTCACCTGATACCACATCACTCCCCCCGCGACGCCCAGCACCACTAACCCGGTGCAAGAAACCCAGCCCACACCCGGGATGAGGCAACCCACGGCACCGATCGCGGGTTGTGCCCAGGCAGGCATTAAGGATACCAGTGACAACTTGGCGGCTAGCAAGACCGTGATCGCACTTCTGCTTCTCTTTTTCATCTCACCCTCCTTTATCCCTGGGGAATAACGACGCCTTTCTGTTCGCACTGGGTGCGGATTTCATCGCCCCCTGCCCCCTGCATCTGGGCGGTGGTGACCCGATCACTGGCCTGATACCGATTCCGGATTTGGGTGCAATCCTGTGACGATTGCGGTGCCAACGGCACACTGGGGGCAACCTGGTTGGTTGCGTGCCTGGATGTGGCTGCGGGTGCACACCCAGTAAAGCCACCGGTGATGAGGGCCAGGGGTAGACATAAGGCAATGGTCAATCGTGGCATTAGAAACCCTCCAACATAGGACAGGACACAAAGTTGTAGCCGGTATAGCGTTTGTTGCTGTACCACAGCCGGACACAGGTTTCGGGCTGATCCTCCAGTTTGAAATACTCTGTATTCGGGCCAACCGCAAAGGGATAGCGGGTTGTCATGGCAACCTGGTTGGGCCGACGCAAATTCGCCCACTGCCGCATGGCCATGGCACTCTGACCGGGGCCAATGTAGTTAAGGCGCATGAGCTGGTAGGGGGTAATGGTGCCACTGTCCATGCCCACCCGTTGCAGGTTGCCCGTCGCATTCGCGGGTTGGGTGAACAGTTGGGCAACGGCCGGATTCTGGCTGGCCGCCCAGAGATTTAGCACTAACAATCCCGTCCAATGATGTTTCATAAAGCAGCACTCCTGTCGTAATCAATGATTTGATCGGCCACCCGTTCGGCTTGGCCCTGTTGTTGCTGATAAGCCGCGAGAGCGCGGGCGATCGCTTGCATGCGCCGATGCTGGTCATGGCGAATATTGCTCTCGCTGTTCCCCAGACCGGGGGCATCCCACTGGCCGGTGGTAGTATCCCAGAAGCTCCAGATGCGACCCTCCAGGATGGCAGTCTGGCCGGTGAGTCCCCGTTGTTTGGCCCGCGCCAGCTGTTCGGGATACGCCTCGGGTGTCCCTAATGCTGCCAGGGGTGCCTGATTGGCCAGGTCAATCCCGTTGAGTTCCTCTTCCAACGTCAGGGTGAGGCCGAGAGCAGTTGCCCGTTGCCGGAGTTGTTCTGCCTGTCCTTCCAGACGCCGCAGTTGGTGTACATCTGCCTGCTCCGGGGTGGCACAGTTGTAGGCGGCTGCCTGACAATGCTGGAAAGAAAAGCTACCCAGGTTCCAGACCCCATTCCCGGGATCGGTATGCCCTTCGTAGGCACGGGTTCTACTACCAGCAGCGGTACGGGTACCTTCTGCATGGCCCACAACCCTGGCGACCAGGGAATCAGAGCCACCGGCAAAGAGATTGGGTGCCGGTGATAGGGCGGCCGGGGCGTGATCAGCAATGGGGGGTGGAGCGGGAGCGGGTGCCGGTGATGGCGATGGGGGTGGAGTTGGGGGAGCGGGCAGGGGCACCGATGGGGGAACTGCTGCTGGAGCTGCTGGGGCGACATCAAACGCCATTCCTGCGGGCGGCGCTGACGGGATGGCTGGATCCGGTACCGTGAGTGGCTGACCTGCCGTTACTGGCGGAGATGCAGCCGGATTGGACGTTACTGTGTGGGTCCTTACAGGTGGCGGAGATGATTCCACCTCCGCTACTGGCGTTAAGCCAGCATCCACTGGGTCAAACAAAATGGTCTGCCCGCAGACAGGGCTCGCTAGCAGAAACAACCAACCGGCAATCGCGAAGAAAATTTGTGGCAATAATCGGTTCATTTCAGAAAAGCTCCCAAAATAACCACTTCTAAAACAACGCCGTTCTCGCCAAACCTGACTTGGACGGCAGACCCCTGGAGCAAATAAACGAACGTTTTGTTAAAACTGCAGTAGGGGTTCCCCAGAATGTCCAGGACGCCTTTACGGCCAACGTATGTCCGCGCCTGGAGGTATTGCTGCTGGTTGATTACACCGCTATATCCGGTCAACAGGCATTGGCGTGGTTGCGTGGCGACAACAGGAGTGAGGCCAAGCATGGGCGGGAGCAAAGCGGCCGTCACACCCACTGCGATCGCGGGGCCCCATTTCATTGGCACCGCCGCACACAGGTCGAGGAGAGGTGCCCTCCCTTCAGGGCGCTCTGGATGCGTGCCACCCGCAACCTGTTTCGCTGGGGCGATACAGGCAGGTGGTACCACCAAACTGTTGAAGCCGGTGACCCGCAGAGCATCAGCGGACACTGGCGGGTTTGCTGTGGGCCGCAGCATGGGATCGGCGAAAGCGAACAAACAGAGAAGGCAAAGTTTAAACATGACAATCAGTCCGTCCCCAATGGGACAGCGGGCAGCAAAACCTAATCTCTGAAAAGGAGGAAGGAGGCAGCAAGCAACACGTTCGCTGCTTACTGCCAAAGCAGGGGTGATCACGCCTGCGATCACTGAGGATGATCGCTGATCGCAGGGGCGATCGCAGAATCTGCTCTCACAATAAAAAACCTCCCAGAGGAGGTCAAGGGGTTTACTCGAGAAACCGAGTTTTAGTTTACGCGGGAATCCGAGTTAAATTTTATGAAGAAGGTTTAGGGGGCAGCCGTTGTGCAATATAAAGCTTTAATAATTCCTCTGGTGCTGTGTTGAGTTGTAGGCGAATCGCATCGGCATAGGCCAGTGTTGCCTCACAATCCTTCGGCATCTGTTCGAAGCGTGCGCCCCACTTGTCGACCGTCGTTTTCCCTTTCTTCAATATCTCGCATAGCAGTTCCACACATTTGGCACGATGCCCTCTTGCTTGCCACACTGCCTCTCTGTCCTCAAGGGAAAGGTGATCAAGACCAAACCAGCGATTGCAGAACTCTTCTGCCTTCATAGACTCCAAATTTCTTAAAACGGTACGGAGGGTTGTCTCATTCATTCTCCGTTGCCGCAGTCGAGTTGCCACTGCCATTGCTCGATCTCCTTTGCATAAATCGCTGGTAATCACTCGGATTTAAGAGTATTATGGTAGTGGTAAATCATTTACTGCTGCGAGCACTGTTTCTAGGATCACGTTGGTAGCAGTGCTCTTCCTATCAATCTTTCAACCAGGACTGACACCCCTATGGTGCATTATACAGTGCTGACTAATCCTTCTTGTTTAAGAGGGATAGCAGGAATTTATTGCATCCGCAATACCAAAAATGACAAAACCTACGTCGGTCGATCAGCCGATATTGGCGATCGTTTGCGGGGACATTTAACAACATTACGAATGAACAAACACCACTCCAAGCTTTTGCAGGCAGAGTTTATCCAATATGGAGCGCAAGAATTTGATTGTTGTGTCTTGGAAGCAATGGATCGGAAAACGTATTTGGGTAAAAACGACTTAGTCGATACGCTCGAATTTATCTGGACAATGCTTCTACAGGCGGAATACGGTGGCGCAAGACCCTGTTTACTGAGTCGGAAAATCAGACAACGACAACAGACTATCATCCGTCGCCAAAACCAGGTCAAACATCAAATAAATGACCTTCGCCACCGATTAAGAGGTTTTAGACAAGAGCTGATTGTACTCAATTCAGAACGGAAGTTGCTGAACTATTGGCTGGAGAAACGGCAAGCTTACGCCTCATTAGAATCACAACCCGCACCCATTTTTCCTGAACAACACAGCATTCTCCCATGAGAAAGCGATCGCTAACTTTCCACGGCAAGCGATCGCCCTCAAACGTCCTATACAAACGCAAACCCATGATACCAAAACCACATCGGCGTGACACATCGCTCACGCCTGCACAGTTTTTTAGTGCCGGATATCGCGACGGCCTCGCCCATCGCCCCCCGCATCCTCAGTTTCAACACCAGCCCAATTATCTCCAGGGCTACACCCAAGGGATTTCCTCACCTCCCACCCCATCTCAGCCCAGTGAATCCATTCCCCACACCCCGGCACCACTCACGACCTGCTTTAGTTGGTCCGATCTCGATGGCGCATTACGCTCGATTCGACGATGGGAAGACGACCAGGCCCGACTCGGCTTTGGCACCGTGGCTCTGGGCTTTAACAATGGCTGGTGGTTGGTGCTGCTCTCGGAGGATCTCTATGGCGCGGTGCTGCCCTTTTAACCACTAATGCTCAAGGAGCGATGCCAACGGTGATGCTGTCATCGCTCCTCATCCACTTTTGGCACCCACCGCTGTCGTGGGCTACTTTCTGATGCAAACTTTTACGGTTGAGCGGGTGATACCCTGCCCCATCATCCCACCACGGCCTCCTGTTGTTCTGGGAACATCACTGGTTGTCGATCTTGAAGAGTTCCCCGAACTGGAATGGCTCTCCACCTACCTTGACTGTCTTCGGACATTGCAGAGTGAATACGATCACCTCACCCAAGCGATCGCCACCCTCACCAATGAAGGAACCGTCTACCGGGACTACTGGATCGAAACCTACACCAAGCACAAGAACAACAAGCACTACACCTACTATCAACTCCGTTGGCTCACGGGGGAGCGGAAGAAATCGGGGCAGCCCCAAGTAAAAACCAAACATTTGGCACGTCCGGTGGTGGCTGCAGTGCGCGCGGCGATTCATCGGGGGCAACAGATCGCAGTGCTGGAGCAACAACAACAGGTGATCGCGGCTGATATCACCCGCCTGCAGCAACTCGTTCGGGGAACCAGCCGACGCTTGCAACGCGCCCTTTCCCAGAACGCTGATGGTGCTGATTTGGCCGGAGGTACGCCATGATGGGTGATCAAACGCTGGAACCTTATGCCATCCCGATTCCGCCGCAGTTAGCCGGACGACTGAAGCAAGCGTTAGGCAGAACGGGCACTGGGTTTGATGAAGGCGCGTTCCTGCAACAACTCCATTACTGGACGCGCAATGCCGCCACAACCGGCTGGATGATTGATGGCATCAAATGGGTCTATAACTCGCTCAAATCCTGGCAGGCCCAGTTTCCCTGGATGAGTGAGTACGGGTTGCGGAAAGCGATCGCCAATCTCAAAAAACTCGGTTTGATTCAAACGGCGCAACATTGGCTCAGCCAGTATCGCCGGGTCATGTTCTACCGCATTGACTATGACCAGTTAGCTGTCTTTGCTGCTGACGTGTGCGATCAATTCACAGCTCGATGTGTGGCGAGTGATCACCTCGACGTGCGATCAGTTCACATTACAGATCCAGACATTTCTTCAGAGACCTCTTTTTCAGAACCACAAACGGGAGTTGTGGCAAAAATGAATGAAAGTCGGGAAGCGATGGATGCTGTGAGCCCCCAAAGGTGCCATCAGGCTGCTGAAGGAGAAGTGGGAACTCTCGGCGGAGACACACTTGCCCCCGCCAGTTCTGGGAACAAATCGCCTGATTCAAGCTCAAAGTTCCCAGAACTTATGGCAGCGGCGGTTGAAGTCATCGGCCAGCTACCGCCACCCTCCCTCCAGCACGCGATCGCCCAGTTTCCCGCGCGGGTCAAGCCTGCGATCGCCTATCTGCAACACCAGCAACAAAAACGTAAAATTCAGAACCCGATTGGCTATCTCTACACAGCCATCATCCAGGCCTGGGAGTTAACCATCCCTGCCGCGATCGTGCCTGTAGGGTTCAAGGAGTGGTTTGATGGGGCAAAGGCAAAAGGTGAGGTCGTCGCCGCAATGGCGATCGATGGGGTTCATTACACCTTGCATCTTGAGCAGGGATGGGTGCCGACAGTCACACTTATGCGGCAATACTAACCTTTCTGCCTAAGCAGGTCTTGAGGAAAAGCTTCGTTGATAAACTATGTAGCAGGCTTTGTCATAATCGAGTAAAGCGTTGATCCATCCATACCAATTCTTTCCTATTGCCTTGACGAACAACGATGAAGTCTTTTACCGCCCTAGACTGTGAAACAGTCGACTACGGATGCGATAGCGCCTGCACGGTGGGTCTGGTAAGAGTCGAGCACAACCAAATTGTGCAACGGATTTACTCGCTAATTCGCCCACCTCACCGGAACTTCCAGTTCACCAACATCCATAGCATCGGGTGGAGCGACGTCGTTAACCAGCCAACCTTTGGTGACCTGTGGGAAGACATGAACAGCATGATTGATGATATCGATTTCTTGGTTGCCCATAATGCTACCTTTGATCGGAGAGTGCTCTATGCATACTGTGATCAGCATGGCATCTCCAGACCCTCACAGCCCTTTATTTGTACAGTGCAACTGGCTCGTAAAACCTGGAACATTCGTCCCACAAAGTTACCGCATGTGTGCGAATATCTGAACATTCCCTTGGAACACCATCACGCCTTAGCAGACGCAGAAGCCTGTGCTCGCATTGTCATTGCTGCTCATCAGTCTCCCCAAGGGTAAGAAATTTAATCTCTGGATTTATAAAGTTTGCCGGGAAATCTTCCATCGCCTTATGGGTGGAACAGTTGATATTCACTAAGGAAATAAACATCTTCAGTGTTAAGGGCGTAGTGGTTCACCCCCACGCCTGTGGGGACAACACCCGCAGGATTCAGGTTCTGGACAGTACGCGTAGGATTCACCCCCACGCCTGTGGGGACAACAATCAGCGTCGTACCCCTCAGCCCTGAGTTTTGCGATTCACCCCCACGCCTGTGGGG
>CAZGDE010000167.1:0-14222 GCA_964524315.1 uncultured bacterium | reverse complement strand
CCTTGATTGGTTGGAGTGGAACCACGGGCTTTCAGGAAGCCTGGGTCTATGATCAGGCGGCAAGTACCTATGCGCTGGATGCCGAAATGGCCCAAAAACTACGTGATGCCAATCCCGAAGCCTTTCGGAATGTCATTGGCAGAATGCTGGAGGCAAATGGACGTGGTTTCTGGCACCCGGATACCGAAACCCTGGAAAAGCTACGCCAGCTCTATGACCTGACCGAACTGGAACTAGAAGGGGTGACATGAAAAAGCGGTAGGGATGCCTGAAAAGGTTATCCCCACCGCGACTGCAAACGAAGGTTAGCAGAGAAAGTTTTTACAGCCCCAGTCAGTGAATAGTGAATTGATGACTGGGGCGATCGCAAACCGATTTAGTACGGTGTCCCCGCCATGCTGCTTGGACTGGGAGCAGAGTGGGAACCAGCTGCAGGACCACTGGCTTCCTTCACGAAACCAGCATAGGCTTCCATGCCGTGTTCGCCAATATCCAGACCCAGCATTTCTTCCTCTTCAGAAACGCGAATACCGAGAATTGCCTTCAGTACCAGCCAGAAGATAGTAGATACAGCGACGGTGAAACCACCTACTGCAGCGATACCAACGATCTGATACCAGAGTTGCTCGAAGCCACCACCCAGGAACAAGCCCGCCTTAGGACCCGCCGTATACAGGCCACCTGCCTGATCGCTGGGGCCAACCGCAAACAAACCAACGGCTAAGGTACCCCAAACACCGCAAACCAGGTGGACGGAGGTGGCACCAACCGGGTCGTCAATTTTGATGCGATCGAAGAAACCAACGGCAAAAACAACTACAACTCCAGCCACAAGACCAATGATGGCAGAGGAAGGGATATTGACCCAGGCGAAGGGTGCAGTAATACCAACCAATCCAGCCAAAATACCGTTGATGACCATCGAAAGGTCAGGTTTACCTAGAACCAGCCAGGCAGTGATAGTTGCTGCTACTCCACCAAAAGCCGCTGCTGTGTTGGTGGTAATTGCAATATGAGCCGCTGCCACGCCACCATCACCACTGAGCGCCATTGTGGAACCGGGGTTGAAACCAAACCAACCCAGCCACAGGATTAAGCAACCTAGAGTTGCAATGCTCATGTTATGAGCAGGTAAAGCATTCGGGGAACCATCCGCATTGTATTTGCCAATCCGGGGACCGAGGAATGCGGCACCCATCAACGCGGCCCAGCCACCAACCGAGTGAACCACGGTGGAACCAGCAAAATCCCAGAAGCCCATGTCGGCCATCCAGCCACCACCCCAGATCCAGTGACCCGTAATGGGGTAAGCAATCCCGACCAGCAACAGGCTGAAGATCAAGAAGTCAACAAACTTAATCCGTTCCGCTACGGCACCGGAAACGATGGTTGCGGCTGTGCCGGCAAACACCAGTTGGAAGAAAAACTTAGCCAACAGGGGAACACCTGTCCAGCTAATCGATCCAAAAATGCCCTGATAAGCATCACCCGTTGCCGGACTGTTATCAGCACCAGCCAGGAAAAAGCCCGTTGTGCCAATGAGGTTGTCAATAAAGCTGTTGCTACCATCGGTGCTGAACATCAGCCCGAAGCCGATCGCCCAGAACGCAATTGTTGACAGAGCAAATACAATCAGGTTCTTCGCCAATACGTTTACTGCGTTCTTCTGGCGGCAGAAGCCGGTTTCTAACATACAGAAACCAGCGTTCATAAAGAACACCAGCATCCCAGCTACCAGCACCCACATCGTGTCTAACCCAACTTTCAGGGTATCGACACTTTTAGCCACATCCTCTACCGTGGGTGCATTTTGAGCGGTTGCCGCAAACCCCCACCCCAACACGATCAACAAAGCTAAAGGAATACAAGCTTGCCAGCTAGGAGCCAACCGCTTGGTGTACCAGTCGGGGTTGAGCCACTGGCTATTCCAGCGCAACCTGTCCACCTTCAGAGAAAACTTACGCTTTCTGCGTTTTGGGTGCTTTCTAAGCATCAGTTTAGACATCATTATTTCGGACATTCCTCAGTACAAACATTTCAATCAGGTTTTGGGGCATCTAGCAAAAGTTACCCGATGTAGACGCTACCAGGTGCCTGCATTCAGCCCTGGGAACATGAGGGCCTGAGTTTCACTGGCGATGAAACCGCCACTCGCTCAGGTAATCACTTACCACGGGTGCTGGGAAGAATACATAGACGAAGTATGTAAAGATTCCATCAATTATCACCAGTCGAGTTCTGTATAAGAAAACACAAAAATCCTTGAGCCGTTTCGCATAGGGGTTGGACAAAGGAAAGTTTAATTAAAGATTGTTAGGGAAAAATCACACAAATTTTCTTTTTCCATCAGTTTTGCCCTATTCCATTGATGATTGTCTGTGGTAAAGATAAATCCAATTCAATACAAAGGGCTGTTGTGGTTTCTCTCAAAAAAGATTAGGGCGATCGCCCAGTTGACGCACTTATTTTTTAGTGGTACTTTTGTACTATCCGCTTCATCACTCCTTCGGTGCAAGCCCCCAACGACCTCCGGGGGCTTATTTCTTCGAAGCTTGGAAGATTTTTTCTGGAAAGATTTGACGTAGAATTCATCTACCCATGCGTTTACCTCGCCAAGCTATGACTCACGATGTCACCCAGTGGTTAGCTGAGATCAAAACACTGAAACAGCAGCTAGCAGAAGCTCAGCAAGAGCGAGAGCAAGCCTATGCTAGCGCCGCCAATTGGCAACGCCTGTACGAAACTGAAGCACAGCAACGACGTACTGAGGCATCGCTAACCAGGCAAACGATCACAGATTTGCAATTAGAAATCGAACAGTTAAAAGGCCGTTCCAGTAGTACCACTGCAACTGACCTCAGCGAGAGTTTACAGGCCGAAGTTGAACAATGGACAACGGTGGATGATCTGCGCCAAAAATTACTGGCAGCCCTGACAGAGTGCGATCGCCTCACTCAAGCACTGAAAGCAGAACAAGCAAGCCATGCCCAAACGCGTAAGGGCCTGACGACGGCTTTAGGCGATGCGATTGATATGCTATCGAAAAAACAAAACCAGTCGGGAGAAGTTTAGGGGTAGGTTCAGCCAAGTAACGAAAGGAGTATCCCTCATCCCAACTGCCCCTCTACTAAGGGATTTGGCTGTTTTCAAGTTTTGCTTGTCACCCTGTTTGGCATCCATCCGGTTCTAAGTCCATCCGATCCTAGAGTCATTCCCAAGATTTTTAAAGATACGAACACCAGTCGCTCCAACTACCAGCGTATAATTTACCCGAATGAATACCTGCCAGTTCCAGCGCTAACAGATTGACACAGGCTGTGACTCCAGAACCGCAGTACACCATTATCTCATCAGCATTTTCCAAACCAGCCCAGCGCTGACGTTGCCGGTCGGGTGGCGACAGATACCCCTTACCATCCGTAACGTCCTGCCAGGGGTAGTTCACGGCACCAGGAATATGTCCAGCTACTGGATCAATGGGTTCCCGCTCTCCCCGGTAACGTTCCGCTTCGCGGGAATCAACCAGTACGACACCCTGGTTATCCTTGCGAGCCTTTACTTGCTCAATGTTAACCAGCATTTCTGCCCGTGGGGCAGCCGTAAACTGCCCTATTCGTCCTGACGGGGCAGCGGTAGTCGTGGGATACCCCGCCTCTACCCAACTGGCGAAGCCCCCATCCAGTACTGCCACCCGTTCGTGTCCCAGATAGCGTAACAACCACCACAAACGAGCCGCAAATGCCTGACGGGAATCATCATAGGCAACGACCAGGGTTGCCTCATCCGCAACAGCAGCAGACCGAACCCCCATCGCCTCTAATTTGCTGACTAAAACGCCCAGATCTGGCAAGGGATGCCGCCCCCCATGTTTCGCGACGGGACTGGAAAGGTCACGGTTCAGGTCAAGATAATAGGCACCGGGAATGTGCCCCGTTTCATACTGCTGTCGCCCTAACTCTGGTTGCATTAAAGAGAAACGACAATCAGCGATCGCTATATTTGAATCATCAATATGCTCAGATAACCATGCTGCTGAAACCGTTAACGCATTCATAGAGTATCAAAATCAAATGGCGCAACTATAAAGCCGCAAGGCTGGACAACCGCAACCCTATGGAGTTGCAACACAGTACAACCAATGCTCAATCAATTAAAGCTCATATAGCTGCTGACAAAACTACTTCTAAGAAAGGTTTAAGCCAACTCTTTCAAGGAATCCCGTTTATTTTGCGTTCGGCCTGCAATAAACAATCGTTTAATCCAATCATTCAACAATTTAAATATTTTCCTTTTCTTACTTGCAGTTTGCCAAAGAAAAGATCTGATCCGAAAAGCCTAACCTCTCAGCAAAAACACGGATAGATACTCAACATTTCTTCAATAGGCTGCCTGTAAACAATACTCTGAGTATCTCTATTTTTTCTTGTATATGAACTTATCTTAAGTTGTACCCAGAGATACATGTGCATCTTAAGGGGCAAGCGAGAATTTATTCAGGCGAGTTTGAGTGAGAATCCATAGCACTCAAAATGCCTTATTCCCAACTGGAAAAGACCTTTTGCTGACTATCAATGTCTTGAAAATTGACCCGTTGGCGAATGTCGTTTCCTTCGATAGCACGGATCAAATTTGATTTAAAGAATTGTTTTAATTGGTTAATTAAAATGGCTAACTGCACTGTCTGTTCTGATGTCCTTTTGCGCCATATTCGTTCTGGCCGAACCTACTGGTTCTGTCGCCGTTGCCGTGTCGAAATCATAGAATCGAGCAATTTCACCCCTGATAACACCGTCAAATCTTTGCTTTCTCCCCCAGAAGAAATAATTTCTACCCCCCATCGTTCCATTACTCCCCCAGAATGCCTATTACCTCATCCGTCCTCCCATGGTTGAGCTTAATACTTTGCCACTAATGCTTTAAAACTAACTTTGCGACCAAATGCCGGGTTGCGACTTACATCGTGACTTCTTGCAACACATTTCTACAACACAATAGTCTCGCAGCAAGCTTTTGCTGGTTCCGCCGAGGGTTACATTCTGTTTCCAATCACTTACTCGGGAACTTTCACAAGAAAATTTTGCCTCAATGAAAAGTGCGTTGAGACAGAAAAAATAGATTACATACCTCATTCTTACCAGTAACTGCGGATCGGGTAGCTGAGTAATCTCCGTAGAAAACCTGATTTCTCCCTTGAGGCAATTGCTCATACTGGACTTACAGCACCCGACTCAGTGGCATAACTCCTGTGAGTATGCTGCGTCAGGTACTTTACGACCTCATTAGTGTGGGAATTTCCTGTGAACCGCCTCGACTCAGAACACCCCAGAGTCCTCGTTGTCGACGATCACCCCTCCAGTCGGATGACTGCAGTTGCCCTATTATCTGTGGAAGGGTACGACGTACTAGAAGCTGACAGTGGACCAGCAGCGTTAGATACGGTTGTTTCCAGCAATCCTGACCTCATCCTGTTGGACGTTATGATGCCAGGTATGGATGGGTTTGAAGTTTGTCGCAGGTTAAAGCAAGACGAACAGACCCGGTTAATCCCTGTGGTATTTGTCACGGCTTTAGACGATCGCCGCGCCCGATTAAAAGGAATTGAAGCGGGTGGTGATGATTTCCTGACTAAGCCATTTGACCAGTTGGAACTGTCGGCACGAGTTAAGTCATTGGTGCGTCAGAAGCGCCTGAACGAAGATTTAGATCATGCGGAACAGGTGCTATTTTCCATTGCTCGCACGGTTGAAAGTCGTGATCCCAATACGGGTGACCACTGTGAGCGATTAGTCACACGGGGTAAGGCATTTGGTGAATTTTTAGGACTATCAAGAACCGAAATTCGCGATTTGATGTGGGGAGGATATCTGCACGACATCGGCAAAGTTGGCATTCCCGATGCCATTTTGCTAAAGCCAGGTAAGTTTACCCCTGAAGAATGGTCAATCATGCAGCAGCACGTCATGATTGGTGAAAAAATCTGTCAGCCACTTCGCACCATGCGAGGCGTTGTGCCCATTATCCGTCACCACCACGAACGATGGGACGGCACGGGATACCCCGATGGATTAGTAGGCGATCAAATTCCCTACCTGGCGCAAATTTTCCAAGTAATTGATATTTATGATGCGCTGACTAGTGAACGTCCTTATAAACGAGCGTTTACTCCCACTGAGGCAGTAGCCATCATGGAGGAAGAAACAGCCAAAGGTTGGCGAAATCCCCAACTCATGCAACGGTTTAAAGAATTTATTCTGACAACGGAGCCAGAAACCAACGCAGGCAAGCATGAAATTGAGATGCTTGCTCAAACAGCCTGACAATACAGTTTTACCGCCATATTTTTTACCGCCATATTTTAGGGACAAGGGGCTTCAGCCCCTTTTTATTTGAATGGGCAATAGCACAGCATCTACTCATCTAGCGATTCGACAGAAATTACAACAAATTTGGGGCTATGCCGACTTCCGCTCCCCGCAGGAAGAAATTGTTCAATGTTTGCTTGACCGGCGGGATGCGCTAATTATCATGCCTACGGGTGGTGGCAAATCGATTTGTTTCCAACTACCAGCATTGCTCCAACCCGGACTAACACTTGTCGTGTCCCCCCTGGTGGCATTGATGGAAAACCAGGTACAAGAACTGCATCAGCGCGATCGCACCTTTCAGTGGACAGTTGCCTCCCTCCATAGCGAACTATCCAAACAACAACGACGCCAAACCCTCTGGGCATTGGAGAATAAACGGTTACGGCTACTTTACCTATCGCCCGAAACCCTCCTCAGCCCACCCGTTTGGGATCGCTTATGCCATCCTGATTTGCCGCTCAACGGCATTATTCTCGATGAGGCTCATTGCCTGGTACAGTGGGGCGATACGTTTCGTCCAGCCTACTATCGTCTGGGGGCAATCCGGGCGGCATTACTAGCACACAAACCCGCCAGTAGTCGCATTGCGATCGCGGCCTTTACTGCTACTGCCGACCCCACAGCCCAACACACCCTGCAACGAATTCTGCAACTCCAACAACCCCAAGCATTTCGACTGAATCCTTACCGGGCCAACTTATCCTTACGGGTAAAAACCGTCTGGACGCCCCGCCAACGGCGGCAGGAATTGCTCAAATTTATTCAGCAGCATGGCCGTCAAGCAGGCTTAGTCTATGTCCGCACCCGCCGCGATAGTGAAGAGTTAGTAACGTGGTTGACTCAGCAAGGCTATCACACGGCAGCTTACCACGCTGGACTCAGCCCTGCAGAACGTCGCCAGGTCGAAAACGACTGGATGGCTGACAGGTTGCAATTCGTCATTTGTACCTGTGCCTTTGGGATGGGGATTAATAAACCAAACGTCCGGTTCGTCGCCCATTTTCATGCCCCTTTACTATTGTCAGAATACGTGCAGGAAGTAGGACGAGCCGGACGAGATAGCCAGCCCGCGACTGCCCTAACCCTGCTCAGCGAGCCTACTGGACTGCTCGATCCAGAAGACAAGCAACGACGGCAGTTCTTTGAACAGCAGATGCAAAAACAACAGCGGTTAGCGCAGCAATTAGTCAGCAAGCTACCCAGCCAGGGAGAAGTAGGCGCGATCGCCCGTCAATTCCCTAACGGAGCGCTGGCACTGTCCTGGCTACATGGGGCAAATCAGTTGCAATGGCAAGACCCCTTCCATTACCACCTCACGCTTAACGCCCCAGGTGAACCACTCAGTGTGGCTCATCACCATGCCGCTCAGCAAATGCTCCAGTTCCTGAGAAGTCGCCACTGTCGGTGGCAATTTTTGCTGAATGCCTTTGGCTTCCCGCCAACAGAAACCTACCGTTGCGGCACCTGTGACAATTGCCGCACGAACGCCTAGTGTTCCATCAGGAAAATTTTGACGCAGCGAGGATCCACAAAATTTAATCCCAATCAATAACCTGAATTTTGGCTCCCCCTCAATCACTGATTGACTTACCACCAGGCTCGCCTATAGGGCTTGGCTCGTAGCATTACAGCGTCCCCAGAACCATACCAAATAGCAAAATAAAACCAATCCACACATTTTGACGAAAGAACCGCCCATAGGTAGCAGCAGGAAGATTTTTCTGCGCCAATTGATAGTACTGCCAGGCCCAAATAACACTAGCAGCGAGCAAGGTCCCCCAGAACACCCAGCTTAAACTCAGATTGTTGCCTAATGCAGCGAGAAGCAAAGCCGTTCCCACAAAAAATACGCCTACAGCAGTAGCAGCATATTTGCCAAAAAACAATGCACTGGAGTTAACCCCGATGCGGCGATCGTCTTCCCGATCCGGCATCGCATAGATCGTGTCAAATCCCAATGTCCATAAAATAGTTGCGCCCCACAGAAGCCAGGTAGCTCGGCCCAAACAGGGTGTAGGTGCAGGTGTCGGCGAACAGCTAACTGCACTCCAACTGATTAACACGGCAAAGCCCCAGGCGATCGCCAACACCAACTGTGGCACCGGAAAGACTCGTTTTGCCGCCGGGTAGAGAACAATCACCGGTACGGCTGCAACACATAACCAGAACGTCAGCGGATTGAGATAGAGCGACAGCACCCAGGCACAAATAAACGATACCAGTGCTACAACCAGACCCACCTGCACCGATAAAGCGCGGGATGCTAGAGGGCGGCTGCGTGTCCGCTGCACCTGTGGGTCAATATTCCGATCCCACAGGTCATTCACCACACAACCTGCGGCACTGGTTGCCAGTGTTCCCAGCACAATCACCCCTACCAGAGGTAACGGAGGTGTTCCCCGTGCGGCCAGAAACACAGCCCAGAGCGCCGGAATCATTAAAATTAATCGCCCTTCGGGTTTGTCCCAGCGTAGTAAACGGATAATTGTTAACCAGGTTGGTTCAGGACGTGCAGACGGAAAGGACATACCGGCGGAACAGAAGACATCAGAAACAATTCTAAGGGGAAACAATCGCGCTTGCAGGCTGAGAGATGCGGCGAGGTAACGATCGCCGCTTCATTACAAGCTAGAACTGCTTATGCTCAGAAATTGACCTGAATCGTAAAGCGTTGCTGGTTGCGCTCAATCGTAAAGATAACGGCTTCGGGACGGGTGCCGAGAAATGTCTGGATTTGCTCAACACCCTGAATTTGCGTACCATCGAGCGCAATGAGGCGATCACCCACTTGAAACCCTGCGACAGCACCCGCCGAGCCCGGTTCCACACTTTCAACCTGCAGTGTTTGTCTACCAATTACCATTCCCAGACGGGCACCAGTTGAAGGAGCAGGTAAACGACTGGGAAGACTGCCTGAAGAATTTTCCCCCCCATAGAACGGTTGGGATGGCACCGAGAAGGAATTGGGTGGGGCAAAGCGGGCTCGATCACGCCGGGGCAACAATGGCGCAGATGACTCCGATGCTGTGGCTGAACCTATTTCAGGTGTAGCAGCATACTGATTACCCAGACGATTTTGGGCAATGAAGTTCTGGGCGATCGTCATATTCGTGGCAAAACTGATGCCGCTATTTTCCCCATTTCGCGATTTCCAGATCGCCTTGTTGATGCCAATCATTTGCCCCTGTTGATTTAGCAGCGGCCCACCCGAATTTCCCGGTTCCAACAACAGGGCAGATTGTAGATCACCATTGCCACGCACAAACGTTAATGTTCCTTTCGTCAGCACACCAGCCCGCCCATAGGGGCTACCGATCGCACAAACTGCTTGCCCCATCTGAACAGTCGCCGGATCGCCAATGGGCATCGTGGGCAGGCGATCGGACGTATTGAGTTTGATTAACGCCAGGTCATTGACCGGATCAATGGCCGTTACCATCCCTTCGTAACGTTTCCCTGCCTGAGTTTTGACCCCTACCTGACGGTCTCGCGCTGGGCGCACGACATGGTTATTTGTAATGACCAGACCATCAGCACTGACAATGCTACCCGAACCAAACGATCGCCCCGCATGAATAGTCACTACTGCAACACCCGCAGATTCACAACTACCCCCTCCCGTTTGCCGGTTAGCGGCAACAGGGCGCTGTTCCATGGGGGGCAACCGATCAGCCGCACGATCCGGCACAGGAGACAAACGGGTAGCAGGTTCCGCACGGATATCTGTCTCTTCCCGCTGCAATTCAGAGGCTTGTTGAACCGCTCGAATTTCTGAAACCAGCGAATGACCAACCAGAATCAACGAACCTGTCAACAACCAGGGGACAAGTTTCATGGGGCAACATCCAACACGCCAGAACCAGCGAGAGTAAGCAGACGGTGAGCGGGTATGAGCCCAATTACTCCGACTCCTTCAGCACCAGTACCTAACAATAGCCCGAACCATAGGCAAGAGACAATCGAATAGGTACTTTTGTACTAAAAATCTCACTCCTGTTTATTATGCCCCACAACGTCGCGGATGGCACGTTGGCTCATCCCCGGTTGACGCAGGTTCAAAAGTTCACCCGTACCGTTGCCACCTGACGATTACGGTTGACCGTAAATACGGCTGATTCTGGCTGCCGATTCAAAAATGCCTTTAACTGTTCAAACTGGCTCAGTTGGTTACCGTTAATCGCAATCAGGCGATCGCCTGGTTGGAGGCCACCCATGGCAGCTGGCGAACCAGACTGCACTTGCCGGACTACCATGTTTCTGACATCCACTGTTGCCCCCAAGCGGGTGTTAGTGGATGGGGGACGCTGGGCGGGTTGGGGATAAGTTGACTCCGGGAGGGGATACTGGGGTGGGGGAACGAGTGTAGTTGGTGGGGTCCCGGTCACAGGATCAGTTGTAATGACAACCTGATTACTGGGTGAGCCCGAATTTCCCAGCGGTGGTAGCGACATCACTGGCAATGGTGCATGAGCCGTGGGCGGGGTTGCCACTGGTGGGGCAGGCGTAACAGAAGGTTCAAAGACCATTTCTGCCCCAGGCAAGATCGTGTTAGTAGGTGGTTGTGCAGGCGGGGCGATTGCGATCGGTGGTGTTGGTACCGTTGCCGGACGACGGGCGATCGGTGTCGAAACGCTACCGGGACTGTACTGCTGAATAAAGCTACGGGCGGCTTGAATACTGGTTGCAAAGCTAATTCCGGTATTTCGGCCCGATGGTGATTGCAAAATTGCCTTATTGACGCCAATCATTTCCCCCCGGTCATTGAGTAGTGGTCCACCAGAGTTACCAGGATTGAGTACAACATTGGACTGCAAATCGCCATTGGTTCTGACCTTGCTTAAGGTGCCCGTCGTCAAAACCCCCGGTTTACCGAAAGGACTGCCAATGGCACAGACACTCTGCCCCATCTGGATGCTATCGCTACTCGCCAGAGAGAGGGTTGGAAATTGTTCTGCCGCATTTAATTGAATCAGTGCCAGGTCATATTTGCGATCGGTACCAATCACTTTCCCGGAAAACCGTTGACCATCTGATGTGCGGACTGATAACTGGCCGCCCCGGTTGCCACCAACGACCTCATTTACGACATGATAATTAGTGATCACTAACCCAGTGGGGTTAACGATACTGCCCGAACCAATTTCTCGGCCCGCGTAAACTGTTACCACTGCTTGCTTGCTTGCCTGACAACTACCAAATCCATTACTGGACTCACGACTTTCTCGGTACTGGGCAGCAAGTTGAGTTGGAGCGCTAAACGATGGGGTAACATCCAGCAGTAAAAGGGAACTGGCAAACAACAGGAGATACTGCAACTTCATAGGATTTGGTGTGGAGAAGCGAATAGTCGGTGGTTCCGTTAGCGGGAGTAGGCACACACCCAGCACTGGAAGCCTGTAGTACCCGTTGGGGTAACCTCACCATTCAAACTGCCCCGATCCATCTCCGGATAGTTTTACTAACGACTTAAACCATTTGAGATTTTGGCTTTCAGGTCGAGGATTTTAGCAATCTACCGTTGGCGGATTTACCGCTAACATTGCCTGTAAGGGGGCGCTAGTAGCAGGATGAATGAATCTTTTCTCCCTATCTGGCAGCAGTTCTGCTAATAGTAGAGATAGAATCCGTTGTCCAGTTTCAATTCTTCTTTCCGAGTTTTTCCTTATCTCCAGCATTCGCAACGCCACTAGTTGCGAATGTACGATCGCACCCACTGCGGGAAAGCCATTACCCCACTGCATGTATTACTCTGTCCATCGTCCCAGTCGATATATTTGCACCCATACGGATGGACTACTGCCGGGTTGGTCGCATCCAGTATCGTCGGTATTGGTTGTACTTCAGCCCTGTAATACTGATCTGCGGCAAAAAACGCCTGTGACAGAAGCGCAGAAACAGTTGTTGCGCGAAGCATTTTTGGAGTTTGGTTACCCAATTGCAATGAAGTTGCAACACCTGGGGCACCTAGCAGAAATTTTCGATCCACGTACCGGCCTACCCTTATTCTCTCAACCAGGCCACCTGCATCTGGATGATGTTGCGGTGGCGCGTGCCTGCCTGGGATACCAGACCATTAATAGTTATGGTTGCTCCATTATTGTGCATCCCCTATGGGGCAGTGCCGTTTATCCTTCCACACTACTCTCGTCCGCTACACCGGATCTGGTTGAGTCGGTTGTTTCCTGGAGTCATCTTCCTGCAGAAGCGCCAATATAGTAGTCCTGACAATCATTCGTCCTGACATCATTCGTCCTAACATATAGCGGCGTTTCGTATGAGCATTTCGTTTCTCGCTGACATTCGCGGTGAAGTTGCCGCACTCAGTGCAGCGTTAATTTGGGCGATCGCCTCTGTTGTGTATGCGGGCGTTGGGCGACAGTTATCCCCACTGATGTTGAATCTGGTGAAGGGGCTAATTGCGATCGCCTTTCTGCTTGTTGCTCTATTGCTGACAGGGAAATTATTTCCGGCAGTCAACCTGGGCGAGTTTGGCCTTCTGGCACTGAGTGGAGCGATTGGTATTGGTTTTGGTGACACGGTGTACTTCCAGGCATTGAACTTTTTGGGTGCCCGTCGCGCCTTGATTCTGGAATCGCTTGCTCCGCCGATCGCCGCACTCCTGGCACTGGTCTTTTTACAGGAACAGTTATCAACCATCGCCTGGTGCGGTATTACCCTGACAGTCATTGGTGTCACCTGGGTCGTCATCGAACGAGCGCCTCTCCCAGCCAACGAAAACCCGACCCTTAGTATGGCTGATCGCCCATTTCACCCCAACTTCAGGTCTGCTCATTTCACCACAGGCATTGGTTTTGGTTTATTGGCGGCGATTGCCCAAGCGACAGGGGTTGTCCTCTCCCGTGCGGCTTTGAGTGGTACCGATATTGATCCCCTGTGGAGTACATTGGTGCGCCTGGTTGCCGGGGTCTTGGCGTTATTAATCTGGTTAGTGGCAAAACGCCATTCCATCGTTGAACTCAAACCCTTACGAAATCAGAACTTGCTATTAACCGTGGCTGCGACGGCTTTTGCCAGTACTTTTCTGGCAATCTGGCTCCAACAAACAGCCGTAAAGTACACGGCGGCAGGCATTGCCCAGGCATTGAGTGCGACCAGTCCATTGTTTGTGATTCCCATCGCGATCGGCCTGGGTGAAAAAGTCAGTCCGGGAGCAATTCTCGGCGTTCTCGTTGCCCTGGCAGGAATCTGGCTGCTACTGGGGTAAAACCTCGCAGTTCTGATGATGGATACTGACCAACACGAAGGAAGCGACAAAAGAACTCCGAGGTTTGCCTGACTTCCTGGTCATTCCTTGAAATAGTTGTTATATTAATTTACAAAGCGTTACAAACTTTCGTTAAGAAGGCTTGCGCTTTGAATGTTCTGGTACTTAATTTTCCGTTTCCTAATTTGAACCCACTTGGAGTATCAATCATGCAAGACGCAACCAAAGTTACCACCCCCGCAGTTGAGACCGATCGCAATTCCTGGAAGTTTGGCTTTACTCCTCAAGCTGAACTGTGGAATGGTCGTTTGGCAATGATCGGCTTTCTGTCCGCACTGTTAATTGAGTTGTTCTCTGGCCAGGGCGTGCTGCAATTCTGGGGCCTGATGTAATTCCTTCAGTCCGCAGTTTTCATTGATTAAGCATTGCTCTCCTTAGTGTTGAATAGCCACCATCCTGTTCCTACTTTGATAGGCCAGTATGGTGGCTGTTTCTTTGGTGAGGGTGACAGCAAAGCATTGCCTGCTAGAACCAATCACCTAAACTTACTCGCGACTGGTGGGATCGGCATAACCCTGAATATCTTCGGGATTAAATTGGCGCAGGATACCGGTTGCCTGGCGATTTTGGAC
>CAZGDE010000166.1:0-14241 GCA_964524315.1 uncultured bacterium | reverse complement strand
CGCGAGGTGCGGGCGGGTACGGTCTTGATTGATGAAGGGCAACCTATTGATGCCCTTTACATTATTTTGGAGGGGCTGCTCTCCGTGTCTGCGGCGGCAGTTGAAGGTAAAGAAATTGCGACCCTGAACAGTGGCGAAATTGTGGGTGAAATGTCGTTTGTTGATGCTCGTCCGCCTTCGGCCACGGTGAAGGCGGTAGAAGATACGGTTGTCTTGGCCATTCCGCGGAGTCAACTACGGGCAAAACTGGCTCAAGACCACGCCTTTGCCTCTCACTTTTTCCAGGCGATCGCGGTGTTCCTGTCCGATCGCTTGCGGGGGACGGTGAGCCGGTTAGGGTACAGTCGGTATCCCCAGTTGAACGAAGACGATAACCACTGGGAAGAAAAATTGAATCCGGAGATGGCTGGTACGCTGGAAGTTGCCAAACTACGGTTGGAATGGCTGATGAACCGGCTGAAAGATACGAGTATTGACCAACGATAGCCAGCATGAACTTTTCAATTGCCCGACAGTTGTTTTCTCAAGAAGTACACCAACCCGATAACCAGATCTGTCTGGAACGGGCAGCCCTTTACCTGGCGCAGGAGGAATATCCTGACCTGGAGGTTGATGCCTACCTAAACGGGTTAGACACGATGGCCGTAGAGGTTGCTGAGCGCATGCCTCCTGCCCCTTACCCGTTACGGATGGTGCAGACGATTAACCAATATTTGTATGACGATCTCGGTTATCAGGGCAACACAACCGATTATTACGACCCCCGCAATAGTTTTTTGAACGAAGTCATCGATCGCCGTATGGGTATTCCCATTACCCTGTCACTGGTCTATCTGGCGATCGCGCAGCGGCTCGACTTCCCCATGGTGGGTGTGGGCATGCCCGGTCACTTTCTCATCCGTCCGGATGTGGCGGAAATGGAAATTTTTGTTGACCCATTTAATCGGGGGGAAATTTTGTTCCCGCAGGATTGCCAGGAGCGGTTACAGGAAATATTTGGGCAACCCATCGAAATCCAACCCGCCTTTTTGCAAACGGTGACTACCCGCCAATTTTTGGTGCGGATGTTAACCAATCTCAAAGCAATTTATATTAACCGTAGTAATTTGCCTAAAGCGGTCGCTGCCGTAGAGCGCATTTTACTCCTGGTGCCCAATGCCCTCCTGGAACTGCGCGATCGTGGTGTACTTTACTATCACCTGAACCGCCTGGTTGAGGCACAGCAGGATTTAGAGAATTACCTGCAGTTGGCTCCCCACGCCGAGGATGCCCCGGTGATTCAAGACCTGCTGGATACGATTAAAGAGCAGACGTAGCCCTGGGGCGATATTGCCGTAGTTGGTCAAATAGTTGGGCTACCTTGGTCAGATCCTTATTGCCGGGGGACTGTTCAACGCCACTGGATAGGTCAATGCCGTGGGGCCGCAGTTGGCGCAGGGCCGTCAGAATGTTGGCCGGTGTTAACCCACCCGCCAGAAACCAGGGCTGACGGGGCCGAAACTCTTGCAACGCCTGCCAGTCGATGGTGTGACCGGTACCACCGGCCAGATTGGGATCGTAGGCATCGAGCAGTAACGTATCGACGCTGGTTTCGTAAGTCTGGATGGCGGCCAGCGTACTGGCAGACCGGACACGAAACGCTTTGATCAGTTCCACGGGCGGGAGGGTATCCCGTAACTGGGCGCAAAAATCAGGTGACTCATCGCCATGCAGTTGGACACCGCTCAATTGGCCGATCGCCACGGTCTGCTGAATGGTCGCCAAATCGGCGTTAACAAACACACCAATGCGATCGCAGCTAATTCTGCCAGTTGTGGGATCAAGTGGTAAGCCACCCACAATGTCACCAATTTGTTGGGGCGTCACATACCGGGGCGACTGACTGGCACAGATGAAACCGAGGGCGGTTGCTCCCAATTCAGCGATCGCCCGTGCCTGCTCCGGGTTCGTGATGCCACAAATCTTAATTCGAAGTCCCATATTTACCGCCTATCCGGCTTATGATTGTATCGAAAAATAAATCATCTTTAACTTCTAAAACAAAATTGCCCCTGTTTCCGGTTGGGGCTTGATAGATCTCTATAATCCTTCTTGATTGGATACATTCAACCATCCAGGAGGGAAAAAGTTGCTTTACTCTTCGTTGCTTGCCACTGCCCAAACTGCTACCTGGTCGCCCTCGGTTGCGATCGTCATGATTGCTTCTTGCCTGTTTGCGGTTGCAATTGGTCGTCCGGCGATCAAAAATCGCGGGGTGGGGCCAAAATTGCCAGCCGAAGTGCCTGCCTTGTTTGAAGGCTTTGGCGTGCCTGAACTACTGGCAACCATGAGCTTTGGACATATCCTCGGAGCCGGGCTGATTCTGGGTATGAGTAATGCGGGATTGCTGTAAGTATCGAATCCTGTCGCACCCGTTCGTTACCCATTGATCCATTACCCATTGCCGATTGCAACACCAGGCATACCGTTGGGTGAGGGGTGCTGAAAGCATGATGAATTGAAACGTCGTTTCAGTTCAGCCAATGCTTAATTCTGAGGCAGATTCATCCACAGTCAGAATCACCAATGCCCCATTTGGTGATAGGCAGAGGGCAATCCACCGTGGGTTGCCCTTTTTTGTCCCATTTCATTAGCATTTTTTGAAGAAATTGTGCGCATTTGCGAAAAACGCCTATATATTTAAAGGTCACTTATTTCGTTTGCACACGTTACCCAGGTGATCCGGTTGTGTCCATTCCACCGTTTCCGGCCATTCCCACGTTTCCTGAGTGCAACCATCCGATTGTCAAATCGCTCGCTCACTATAGTGACCAGGAGCTACTGACGCTGTTTCAGCGGCATCTGGAGTCGGGGCAATACTTTGTTGCCATCTTTTGCCGCTATAGTCCGATGGTTTATACCCTGATTCGCCACACGGCGCGATCGCCCGTACAGGCAGATTATTTATTTGCGACGACCTGGCGTCATATTTTTTACGAATTGGCAGGGTTGGATCTGCGGGCAACTGGGGCAGCGGGGGAGGCCATGACACTCCAAAGCTGGTTAATTAACGTCACGGCCATTTGTATTAACCAGGCAGAATTACCGCCTGTGGAAGCCATCCACTATGACTTGAATGCCACCTCACCCCCGTTATGGTGCTATCTGGAACGCGCACTTGACCAGCTACCACCCACCTTACGGTTAATTGTCTTGATGGCACAGACTTTTAACTGGAGTGAAACGCGCATTTCCGCTTATCTGCGAGCCGAAGGAGAGGCCCTTGCACCGGAGCAAGTGCGGGTGCAACTTCAGGAAGGCTACCGGTTATTGGAAGTTGCCTTGCCGGAGGATATCCGGGCAATTTATTTAACCGGGCATGATGGTCGGGGCTATCAGATGGGGATGGATGCTGCCTACGAAGTTGGTAGCCGTGAGTAGTAGTCTGTCAGATGTGTTTTGAGGAATGAACGTTCCACAGAAATGACCCCACGACCTCCTCTATCCAGCAACAGAAAGTTGGCAGGCAGGGAGACTACGGTCGGCGCTGACAGCAACATCGGCTAAATTTAAAGTAAGGTGGTTGTTCGCGCATAGGGGGAATGACTGATGGTTAGCCAGGAAAGCCGTTTTGGGTGGTCGCGCCTGCACTTGGATGGTCGCTTGCTGGCGATTACAGCCTCGTCGATGGCAGTTGCAACGATGATGGTTGGCATGGTACCAGTGCTTGTTAACCCTGCGCAGGCCAGTGACCTGAATCGTCAGTTAACGATTGATTTGAACAATGGCACCCGCAGCCGGGTCAGGGATGAGGCGGACAAACTGGTGCAGGTTGGCCAGTTGCAGGAAATGGATGGTTTTGTTGCTGCTGCTGTCCAATCCTGGCGGCAGGCGTTGCAACTGTATCAGGAAATTGGCGATCGCGAGGCGGAAGCTCAGGTCTACACCCATCTTGGTTTTGCCTATGCCCGGTTGGGCCAGTTTAATGCGGCTGAAGATTCCCTCCGCCGTCGGTTAGCCGTTGCCCGCGATCGCCGGGACTTTCAAGGGCAAATCTACGCCCTCAACAACCTGGGGCGAGTCCTGTTACAACGGGGCGGTACCCAGGGTGCGGAAGACCTGTTTGTGGAAGCGCTAGAGATTTCCCGTAGTATTGGCAGTTTGAAGGGGCAGGCATTTTCCCATAACAGTTTGGGTGTACTGGCATTTGAGCAGAAGAAATACGATCGCGCCCTGGAGCAGTTTGAACTGGCCCTGGCAACCAGCCGCAAAGCTGTTGATCCTGCCATTGAAGTGACGGCCCTCAATAATTTGGGCAATCTCTACCAGGTTGCCCAAAAGGACGAGGAAGCCACACGGTACTACGGTATTGCCGTGCGGATTGCTGATATTGCCCGCGATCGCACCAATCAGTATCGGGCCATTGATGGCATGATCGCCCTGACCAGTGCCCGGGGTGCTTACAAGCAAACATTTGAGTGGTTAAATCAACGGTTGGCACTGTCGCGCCGATTGGAGAATGAACGTCAGGAAATGATTGCCCTGACGGCGATCGCCCAACTGCACGAACGGGTAGGTGACTATCCCCAGGCAAAACAGTACTACCATCAGGCGATCGGTGTTGCCCATAACCTGCAAGACCTGAAGCAGGAAGGGGCATTGGTGGAACGACTGGTCAATCTCAACCGCAATGCTGACCGTTGATTACCAGACAGCAAACGGTACTTTATTCTGTGGTGATTCGTTAGAGTGGTTGCCGACGCTTGCCAGTGAGTCGGCAGATGTTATTTTTGCTGACCCACCCTATAACCTGAAAAAGGCGGAATGGGACACCTTCGCGTCGGCGCAGGCGTATGTCACCTGGTCACTCACCTGGATTGTCCAGGCCGCCCGCATTCTCAAACCCACTGGCTGTCTCTACATCATGGGCTTTTCGGAGACGCTGGCCGACCTGAAATTGCCAGCCAGCCAATATTTCCGGTCGTGTCGCTGGCTGATCTGGCATTACAAAAATAAAGCCAATTTGGGTAATGACTGGGGGCGATCGCACGAAAGTATTTTGGTTTTACGCAAGTCCGCTACCACCCGCATTAACGTTGACCGGGTTCGGATTCCCTATGGTAATCACACACTCAAGTATCCGGCTCACCCGCAGGCAATGACCAGTCAGTACGGGAATGGGCAACAACGGGATCACTGGGTACCCCATCCCGATGGTGCTAAACCGAAAGATGTGATCGAAATTCCGACCACCTGTAACGGCATGCCCGAAAAGACGAAACATCCCACCCAAAAGCCAGAGGAACTCATGCGCAAGCTGATCTTTGCCGCGTCCAATCCGGGTGATCTTATCATTGACCCGTTTTCTGGATCGGGGACTACCCTCGTTGTGGCAGAACAATCCGGTCGCCAATGGCTGGGCTGTGAACTGAGCGCAGAATATAACCAGTGGGCGATCGACCGGTTGAAAAAGGTGAGCCCTGCCACCGATGAGGAGTGGATTGCCTTTGACCGCAAAAACGCCGCCCGTCGCCAAAAAATTCGTTAGAACGTCAGCTCAAACCTCGGAGGTTTATTCGTTCTGAACGCTGGTTGGCAAAACGGCCGGATTGTCATCCAGTGACAACAGGAATTGGATCAGGGCCGTCTGCTCCTGGGGTGAAAACCCTGCCGTTGCATCGACCCAGTAATGGTGGCCCCGGCCATCAACGTTGATGGTTTGTAAATCAGGGTGATGCTGGTTCGCCTCAATCACGGCCTGGCGCAGGTCGCGATCGAGCAACACGCGCAGACTTGCCTCCGGATCGGGGGCAATGTGCTGGATGACGGTGCCACCTGGACCCAGTTGGGCAGGATCGGCAACTCGATAGTGGCCATCTGCCGTCACCTCTAGAGCCTTAGCACCAGCCGCAACCCCTCCATCGTGGAGATAGGGTGGCGTCAGGTATAGTCCGATCAAGCTCTGTACTTTGTAACCACCCGCCGGATCACCGATTGCAAAGGCTAGATCCCTTACCCGCTCTGACGTGATGTTGGTTGGTATGGACAGTATCGGTGGAGCGGTTGGGAGAGGAACGGGTACATTCGCCGGATAGGTCTGGGGTGGCACAAAAATCTGCGGCAAACTGGCCAGGGCTGATGCCCGTGAGGGTTGGGTTTTAATCTCACCCGCCGGAATAACATCGTGATTGGTGAAAAATCGCCCACTGTGACAACTGACACAACCAGCCCGGTCAAATATGGTGGCTCCCTGTTGTAACGTGGCGATCGCCCCTGCTTCATGGGGAGCCGGTGCCAGCGTATTCTGAAAGGCGGACATGCCGTTGAGTTGCTTGCCGACTGGAACACCCGGTGAATTTGCCATTAACCCATCGAGCATGAACCGTGATCCCTTCGGATATCCCGGCATCCGAATCACTTCATTGATGCCTGGTTCTCCAGGGGTGGGATCGATAGTGTGGAAAAATTCGGTTGGTCGTGCCCCTTCTGGTAAGCGGAACTGGGGATTCGCGGCAGTTTGAAGGATAACGCCCAGGTAGGTTTCTTTGTCGATGCGTAATAATGCCTGACTGGAATCGACCCCTGTGGTGGGATCGGAGTTCGTGGCATGAACGTTACTGTTCAACGTGGTCAAACCCTGGAACCAGCCAATCGAGGAATGTCCGCTCCAGCCGTAGGAATAGGTGCCAAACGTGTAAGTCGCGGGAATTTGGGCAGGATTGTTGCGATTATCCAGGGTGGAGTCAAAGTTTCCCGGCATCCAGGCGAGTAATTGGGCATCAACCGCATCCTCCAGGGCTTTGGCATCGGGTAACTGGGTTTGCTGGCCAAACTCGTCGATGTAGGTGTGGTCACCCACGGGAATGGTGGTGGACACCGGGTTAATGCCCGTCTGGCGAAACATGGCGGCAGAGTTGGTAGCAAACGCCTGCAGCAGTCCTGTATCTAGATCGATATTAGGCGCACCTTCACGAATGTGTCCGGTATCGGGGTCAATTGTGCCGTGGCAGGCCGTACAGGTAATGCCGACGCGAATTTTGCCACCCTTTACCTTGGTCTCCATGCCGAGGGGTAACATGCTGCCTGTAGGTACATCTAACCCCGTATTAAGCAAAGTTCCTTTGGTGAACGTGCGGCCACCAACGACCACATCTTCCTCCAGGGGAATTTGCAGGTTAGTCGTGGGTTTGCCACCTAAGGCCACGATCGCCTTTGCCATCGTCAGCAAGTTGATGGGACCATTGATTGCGCCGACCACATCAGTAAAGAAGTACTCGTTACCAAAGGTTTCCGTATAAAACGCCTTTCGCCCCAGGTCAATTAAATCGGGAGTGATGGCGATCGCGCCTTTGGCCGCAGCAAGTAAGTCCTGACCCTCTGTGGTCTGGAGTAAGCGGTCGGCATCCGCTTTACTGACGGTCTTCCCCAGGACATCGTAGGCCCCAATTTCTTGTGGGGTTGGTTTTGTGCCGGGAGTCTCGGTTTGTTTCAGGGAGGGTGCGTTTATGGGCAATGCCAGTTCCAGGCGATAACCAAGAAAGCCGACGATCAGGGCGATCGCGGCTAACGCAATCACCACCCGCCAGAATTTTGTAAATGGTTGGGGCGATCGCGATTCAGGTAAGGATTCTATGTTGTCTGCAACTTCCATGCGCCACGGCACCATAAACCACATCGCTATCTAATAGGAGCAATGAGCTGAAATCCTCTTCCTCAGTAGTGACATTTGTGTTCTGCCAAAGTAGCGTAAAAGCCTTATCTAGATCGTGGACGTTGTCTCTCCAGCGGGCATGGGTTTTGTCCCAATTCTGGACATGCTCCGGCTGATGCTCCGAAAGCTGTCTTTGATTAATGGGGAATGGATAATGTGATGCTGACTACAAAGAAGAATTATTTGAAGTGTTTGAGCAAGAAATCTTTTGTTCTTGAAAAGGGACTTTAATCGGCATAAATTAAGTCAATTAGATAAGTATAAATAAACAGAGATGTTCGTAGGATGGGTGAGCGATCACATAACCCATACTGTCAAAGGATTTAATGGGTTACAGTTACGCCTAAAACACCCTGCATTTAATTAGGGCTCGCTACTGAGTAAATAAATAAAATAGTTAAACACAAAATAGTTAAACAAAAATACCCCGGTTTTTCATTTCGCGTTTCGTTATAAACCAATACCTATGACAGAAATCTGCTTACAGATGAATAACCAATATAGAAGACAGGCGATTTCTGGGAAAAGTGACACTCCTTGAAGGGCACAAGCTATTGCGCTCTGATTTCGTCACGTGCCATCAGCAGATAGTTTCTTAGGAAAGTGAACTAAATAAGTTCGATGTTGGGTAGGCATGGGTTTTGCGGTCAGATCTATTGCAGCAGATAGATTGGTCTGCTAAACCCGCTCCTACAGTTTGCGGATTTATTAAATCCACAATTCTGAGCTAATTAGCAGTGGTTAAATTTCCTGATTTCAAACAAAAATTTTAGGAGGCTTCTAGTGTTTCACCACGTTAAAGAACTCGAATTTAATGCCCGTGTATCTGGGCCTGATCCCCGTTTTGCCAGTATGTTGCTAGAGCAATTTGGTGGGGCAAATGGTGAATTGAAAGCAGCAATGCAATATTTTGTCCAGGCATTTGCTGCCCGGAAACCTTACCCGGATAAATATGATTTGTTGATGGATATCGCTACGGAAGAACTCAGCCATCTGGAAATTGTGGGTGCCACAATTACGATGTTGCTGGATGGGGTAAATGGCGAATTAAAAAATGCTGCTGAGAGCAATTTTCTCGTCAATATGGTGACGGGAAATATGGAAAAAGAACAGATGATTCATCAAGCAATGGTGAACCCCCAGTTCTTATCCCTCACGGGTGGGGCTCCAACGCTGCGGGACAGTCAGGGTTATCCCTGGTCGGGGACATATGTGAATGCCAATGGTGACCTGACGGTTGATTTTCGCTCGGATTTGGCGGCCGAATCTCGCGCCAAAATTGTTTACGAGTATTTGTTGCAATTTACCGATGACCCCTACGTTAAAGACAGTCTACGCTTCTTGATGACCCGTGAAGTCGCCCATTACAAGATGTTTGCTTCAGCCCTGGAAACCATTGAACCCAACTTCCCACCGGGAGTATTGCAAGGTGACCCCCGCTACACCCATCTGTACATGAACATGTCCAATGGCGCGAATGTGCGTGGCCCCTGGAATGAAGGGCAGGGTGCCTGGGAGTCGGGTGAGCAGTGGAGCTACGTGGAAGACCCCCATCAGCATGTGATCGACACGCAAGGTCTGGTGGAACAGCCCATTGAAGGTACCAGCCATACGCCGGAAGAGGTGGAGGAACTGAACCGGAAGTTGGGGCAGCAACGCAGTCAGGAGATCAAGAATGCGACGAAATCGGGCGCAACGCAGTGGTCGACCTATCCCCAAACCGCGATCGCCAGTCCTGCCAAAATCCAGGACAAAACTAAGTAACGTTCAACCATGACCGTATTCGTAATCCATTGTCGGGGTGCAGCATTCGGTTCACAACCGGATGCTGTTTCTTTAGAGGATTAGGACTAGACGTGATATTTGGTATAAATTGCCCTCCATCGTTGCTGAATCCAGTGAGATACAAGGATTGGCATCGAAGATTGTCATCGACCTTCTGATTGCAGCAACAGGCTGGATCGCATACCAAATTAAATTACAAAGCAGATCCGGTAGGGGCAGGTTTTGTTGGGATCTATCGGTAAAACAGATACCTCATCTGCTAAACCCGCCCCTACAAACCGTTGGAGCTGCACACAGTACTCTTTAAATTGGTATCAATCAGAAAGGAACCACCGAATAGAACAACGGGGGTGTGAACTGTTCACACCCCCGTTGGTTTCAGGTCATGATCAATCGGCTTAACGACGGTGACCCATCCACTTAGCGGCGATCGCCCCCAGTGCTGCCCCTACTAAGGGATTGCTGAGGAACTTGACGATGGCGGGTTGGTCTGCCAGAACCTCCTGGAAAATGTCAGGGTGGTTATGGTAAGCGTAAGCGGCCAGTTTGCTGACATCATCGGGTGACATCCGGCTGGCATGGTGAGTTGATAGCCCAAGTTGGCTTTCCAGGTCACGATCACTCATGCCCCGTTGTTTGAAGTGGTTGAGAAAGTCTTTGGCGACATCATCCCGCTCGTTGGGTTTAATTTGGGCGATCGCCTTCTGTAGTTCCGGTTCCATTTGACTCGCAGGAACGCGATCGGGATGGAAGGATTTGCCGAACAATTGGCGACGCTCTTCCCGAGTGGAACGTTGGGCAAAATCATCAAAATTTTCGTATTGATCCGCAGCCGGGAAATCATCGATGGAGTCAGTATTGCCGCGTGATAAATCATTCATGATGTCACGCTTGTATTGATCACTACTGGTCATGTTAAAACTCCTGCAAAAAGGCGCATTTACTTAAAAAACGGATTCTATTTACTGGTATTCGATTTGGCGGGTTTGGTTGTTGTATTTTGCTGTTAAAATTAGCTTTTTGTCCGGTGCATACATGAGTACTGTCAGGTCACGGTTTGGGGCATTTTGATGAAACCCTTGAGCTAAGGATTTTGCGAGTGACCTGACCTCATTAGGGCGCACCTGTGGTGAAATAACGACTCCTAACTTGTCATCCCCGCGAACATAGGCATCTTGAATTAAGCCTTTGGATGTTTTCACCACCCAATTACCAAACTCCTGTCCTGCCTGGGTGTTACCACGCTCAATTTGGCCATATCCAATTGAGGGACTGTTACTGGGGCGGGAAACCGTTTCCCTGGCCTGGGTTACACTGCCACAGGCAGATGTTGTCACGAGGATAAAAATGAGTGAGAAGGCGATAAAAACTCGCCGCAGGTAGTTAGCGAAATTCACATAAACCTCCTTTCAAAAATGAAGTGTAAACGTGTAAAGCGTTGACTAAAAACACAGAGGAACATCACTTCTCAGGTTTGCAGTCGTGCATGATAAATATTGAATTTGGGCGATTGAATTTGGGCGATCGCGCTGAGAAGTTGGGTGATCGTAAACCCTTGAATGTGATTTCTTTAAATGCGATCGATAGTTCGTCTTAAAGCATCTTTGACATCTTCTTTACTTTGACGGATAGATGCTTCTGTCTGCTTGGCTTTTCCGGCTACCTGATCACGCTCATTGCCGGTGGCATTGCCGACGGCTTCCTGCAGTTTGCCTTCAATGTTTTTGGCAGTTGCTTTGGCTCTTTCTTCTAAGTTCATACTGATTAGACTCTATTGTTAATCTAGACACCCTAATTAGTACGATAGGTAACTTTTCTCGCGCTGCCCTCTAACTTGGGGAATGGGAATGGGGTGGAAGTAATGGCTGATTGGCGGCTAGCAGCCCTGACCTTGCTCAAACAACCTGCTAAAGAAGGAAATTGCGCTCAACCCGATATTGCAAGGAGTTTTAGTACGCTCCCATGCATGACGATTTCAAAACTTTTGCCTTTTCTGGTAAAACTTTTGTCGCTGTTGTGCCCAGCAAATGTTAGAGTCGTACCCATGACAAGGGGAAGACGTACACAAGCGGCAGAACTGGAAGTCCGGTTACTGCGAGAAGGGATAATTGAATCAAGGCACTACGTCCAGGCAGTGGTTTGCGACAGTCGCGGACGTAACCTATTAGTTGCAGGTAGCGCTGAAACGGCGATATTTGTTCGTTCTGCTTTGAAGCCGTTCCAGGCGTTGGCAGTGACGACAACGGGGACACTCGATCGCTACGGTTTAACGGATCGCGATCTGGCCATTATTTGCAGTTCCCACAAGGGCAGGATTGAACAGGTGCGACAAGCGTTCAATGTCCTGTGGCGGGCTGATGTCGATCCGTCCCATTTGCAATGCCCTATTCCAGAGGGTAAGCGCAGCCCGTTAGAGTACAACTGCTCTGGAAAACACGCCGGGATGTTAGCGGTTTGCCAGCAACGCAATTGGCCTCTGAGTGGCTATTTACAACGGAGTCATCCGATTCAGCAGTTAATCATTCAAAAGGTGGCAGAACTGCTACGCATGCCTGCCGAAGAGTTTATTAGTGCCCGTGATGATTGCGGTGCGCCAACCTATTTCATGCAGCTGGGGCACATTGCCTCTCTCTATGCCCATTTGTCGGCGGGTTCCACCCTCGATATGGAGCGCATTGTCCGTGCTATGACCCATCACCCCAGTATGGTTGCTGGTGACGGCGAGTTTGATACTGAGCTAATGCGGTTGACCGAGGGCGAACTGGTCAGTAAGGCTGGTGCCGAAGGAATTCAAAGCATTGGCCGGTTGGGTGAAGGTATGGGTCTGGCGATCAAGGTGATGGATGGGGCAAAACGGGCAAAACATGCCGTCGCCATTCAGATCTTGAAGCAGATGGGTTGGATTAGCCCCTCTGTGTCAGAAACTCTTTCAGAAAAGTTTATGAATCTGAGTAGTGTGACTCGACTAGAGGTATCTGGCGAACTGTCGTTGTTGTAGCTGGGTGCTGAAAGGTTGGGTGCTGAAATAGTGTTGTAGTTCGGTGTTGGGGTAGTCTCTGTGCTAAAACCGATCGCCCTCCTCATTATTTCCAATATCTTCATGACGTTTGCCTGGTATGGTCACTTGAAAGACCTGAAGGCAGCGCCAATTTGGATTGCGATCGCCGTTAGTTGGGCGATCGCCTTTTTGGAATACTGTTTTCAGGTTCCGGCAAACCGCATTGGGAGCCAATATTTCAGCCTGCCCCAGTTAAAAGTGTTGCAGGAAATTATCACAATGGTTGTGTTTGCTGGCTTCAGTGTGTTGTACATGAAAGTACCAGTGACCCGTAACTATTTTTTAGCGGCAATGTTATTAGCGGGTGCCGCCTATTTGATTTTTACTGAGAAAACACGTTGAATCTTAAGAGAACCTTTAAAGCGTTGGTGGTTAGTCAGGCTATTTGCGCAGAACTGGCTTGCCCTGATGTCGTTATTGAGTTCGGCTTGCATCCCTAAATAATCGTTGAAATGAGGTAAGCGAGGCACCTGTCATGATCATTTCCAACCGTACGATCGCGATCGCATCGGTGGCATTGCTAACGGGTTGTTCGGGGGTGAACCGAGCAGTCAGTCAGTCGATTAGTGAACGCTCCCTCCATGCTGATTCCAAAACACAGCCACCGGCAGAAGTCTCGCAACAGTTGCCCCCTCAATCCACCGCAAAACAAGATTTTTTGGTTGTGCCTGGCGAGCGGGTCGGTGCTGTCACCCGTGAAACCAGCCGGGATGATTTGACAGCCTTATTTGGTGAATCCAAGCTGCGCGATCGTACCATCTGGGGGCCAGAGGGCATTGGCCGGTTTTCGGCAACTCAGGTTAACCTGGGGCGAGACAAGTCTTTTACCGTTGTCTGGACGGATACAACCCGCACCCGGCCATCCCTGGTGCAAGATTTGGGTAATGGCTGGAAAACGGCTGAGGGCATTGGTGTCGGCACGTCCTTTGCGGAACTGCGTAAGAAGTTGGGTGAGTTTCAACTCTACGGCCTGAATTGGGACTACAGCGGCACGGTTACGTTACTGGGCACGAAGCTATCTAACTACTACGGCAAATTGATTTTGCAGGTGCAGGCGGCTCCCAATGCATCCGTGCAATTTCCCAATGACTATATGGCCGTATCGGGTGACAAGCGGTTGGCCTCGACGGATCCTCACTGGCGATCGTTGGGGATGAAAGTTGGTGACATGACGGTTGTGTTGAATCCAGCTCCTTAGCGAAAGGTTGCTCAGACTTGCACTTTGGCGTGCTGGTGACACGGGGTAGGGGCGGAGCAACAGTGACGTCCCCGACCCCTGGATTGGGCCACATTTACATTCATTGGCGCAGTGGAGTAGAAGGAAATTAGGTGGCAAAGTACACTGAATGGAGATGGTTTGGATCAGCGAGGTGAGCCCTCCCTTGAAATGGTGAGGCGATCGCCAATGTCCCTCGCAGTCTTCGCAGGATGGTCTTTGCAAGATGGTCTTTGCAAGATACTGTGGCATCTTAGATGCCCTTAATTGAGCAAACCTGGATTTGATGTTACGTTGCATATTGCTCAATGCGCGTACCTCTTGCGGACTGGCTGCTAACACTCCCGTTGTGTTTTACCGTTTCCAGTTCCATGAAAATCAAACCTGGTATTTTTCGTTATTTATGGGCGATCGCGTTGGTGCAGGCTGCGCCATTGCCTGTTTGGGCCCAAATTACGGCCACTGCCAATGATGCCAACACGCTGGTTAATC
>CAZGDE010000165.1:0-14260 GCA_964524315.1 uncultured bacterium | reverse complement strand
GCCCATACCTTTCTTCGCCTAACTTAGGGCGAAATCGGATTTCCTGATCATCAAATATTCTGAAATTGGTTAAATGCTGACGCACGTCTACCGATGTGCTTGATGTGGCCCATAAACCCATTTCCAGGTCAGTTTTGCCTTTAACCTCTGCGGGAGTGTAACCAGTTATCTGGCAAAACTTAGGATTGACATCTATCACAGTGCCATCGACGAGGGATTGCAACACCATTGCTACCGGTGTGGTGTAGAAGAGAGTATTGTGTTGGTCAGTAGATTTCTGGCGGCGGCCTTCCCGCCGAACGACCCAGGAGTAAACGGCAACACTGGCCCCAGTTGTACTGGCTAGAAGTGCCCAACCCGCCCACAGCCAGCTTGATGGGAATGAACCAAGCCTGCTCGCGATATGCCCTAACAGCCCTGTTGCTAGAACAAACTGACCAACCACTGGCAAACTGAGGATAACAAGAAGCGGTATCTTGGTACCTGCCTTCGGACTCACAATGATGATTCCCCCGGTTGGATTTCCTACCTCTATAGAATTACTTTACGCATGAATGATTGCAAATCCGTAATTTCAAGCGTAATTGATACCCAAAATGGTCTTTGTGCAAACTATCCTTTACCTGACCCTACCCTAATCCCAGCAAGATGCGATCAAAGAAAGCATTAATCTTATTGACTATCTGCCAATTCAATGATCTGCTGGATTGCAGTTTCAATTTCCCGTGGGTAGATGAGCCATGTCCGCTGATAGGGATGGGTTAAGGTGCGCACTAGAGGTGATAGCTGACTGATTTCAATCAGCCCTGTGGCTGTTTGCACTTTAATTCCGCGTTGATATAAGGTATAGCCTCTGCTAAAACACACTTGTAAACCAGAGTAATAAGGTGCAGCAAAACCTGCCATTTCTAATAGTACCTGGGCTTTTTGTTGAACAAGTGCCTGGGTGCCAACAGATAAATGGCTAATATCGCTGGCTTTAAGTAAATCGCGATCAGTAAAACGGCGACACAGGTCAGCCAGAATGGGATCAAAACTTTCCTGCCAGCATTGCAGGTGATAGGTGAAGACGCCATCATCCGCATTGAGGTAGTGTTTGAGGGATAAGCGTTCCTGTAAGGGTAGGGGGGAGGCTGCTGATTCAGGGGTGAGCCAGGCACTTACTGTTTCGTCTGCAGCTAACCCCTGATGTAACAATGTGCGGGCTCGCAAAATGGCCTGTTCTAAAACCCAGGTTGCTGCCAGGTTTTTGGGGTGGTTGTAAACCTGGGCGTACATGAAGTAGCGCACAATCAGATAATGCTCGATCGCCGCCATACCCTTAGAGGCAACGGTTAACTGCTGGCTGACGGGATCGTACCTTAAAGCAGTAAGAATCCGCTCCAAATCAATCTTGCCGTAAGCAGTGCCCGTAAAATAGCTGTCACGCATCAGATAATCGAGGCGATCACAGTCCAATTGGCTCGTTACCAGCTGCCAGACGAAAGGAATGGGATGCTTTTTCAGATAAACCTGTTCAATCTGAGGTAGCAGATCTGGCTGAAAGTTCACCAGCACATCGCGAATGGGGGCGTGTTCACGGAGAATTCGACACGTCCATTGCTCGTGATTACTGCCAAAAATATCCTCACCAGTGTGGCTAAACGGGCCATGACCGATATCGTGCAATAGCGCAGCACAGAGAACGACTGGACGGTAGGGTTGGAGTTGTGGGTAATGGTGGGCGATACGGTCAAAGGCACGGCGAGCGATCGCCATGACCCCTAACGAGTGAGTGAACCGGGAACTTTCGGCACCATGAAAGGTTAAACTTGCAGGCCCTAATTGCCGAATGCGGCGCAGGCGTTGAAAAGCAGGCGTATCAATCAGTTGAATCAGGAGATGTTCTGTTGGGTCACTCCTATCCAGAGCGATCGCTCCATGTAAAGGATCGTGGTAAGTTCGCTCAGAGTTAGGTTGCACCTGCCGCCACCATTGCCTGGGTCGTTAGGAGTTCGACCGCTGCCCAGTATTGACGGTCAGCCTTAGTACCGACTTGATCGGTGCTAATTGGATCCAGGGTAACGGCGACATCGGGAGTAATCCCTAACTTATTAATGTCATGGTGAGCTGGTGTTTCGTACTTGGCAACGGTCACTGCTAACCCTGCCCCATCAGACAGGTCAAATAAAGATTGGATGAGACCCTTACCAAAGGTTTTCTCGCCCAGAATAGTGGCACGCCCATTGTCCTTCAGAGCGCCTGCCAAGATTTCGCTGGCACTTGCGGTTCCCTGGTTGACGAGTACCACGAGTGGGTCATTCGTTAATGCCTGTCCAGTTGCATCAAAACTACCCAGAACGCCCTGGCGATTAACCGTGTAAACGATGGTGCCCTGATTGAGCCAGAGACGGGCAATTTCGATGCCTGCCTGTAATAACCCACCAGGATTACTGCGTAAATCCAGAATATAGGAGTTAGCTCCCTGTTTCTCTAAACGGCTAATAGCGTGGGCTACTTCGGTGGTCGCATTGGCATTGAACTGATTCAGGCGAATGTAGCCAATCTTACTCGGTTCGTTAGTCCCTACCTTTGGCTCAGTACGCAATTCGGCAATGACTGGATTGAGGGCAATGCGATCGCGAATTACTTCCAAGTCAGTTTCAGTGTTTCCCTGGCGTTCAACGGTTAGGGTTACCCGACTGCCAATAGGCCCGCGCATTCGGTCAGCAGCCTCATCCAGGGATAATCCTTGCGTGTCAACACCATCAATTTTTGTGATTGTATCGGCAGGTTGAATGCCGGCACGATCCGCCGGAGAACCGGCAATGGGTGCAATCACGCGCAATTTACCCGTTGCAGGGTCAAGGGCTATTTGTAAACCTACTCCTGTTAACTCGCCAGCAGTGTTGGTTTGTAAACTCCGGTACTGGTCTGGTTTGAGTAACCGGGTAAACGGATCATCTAAACTTGCGAGCATCTGCTGGATTGCCGCATAGGTTTGTTCCCGGTTTTCTAATGGTTGTTTTAGCGCCCGTTCTCTGACAATCCACCAGTTTTGATGGTTAAAGCTGTCATCGACATAGGCCCGATCAACGATCCGCCAGACTTCAGAAAGGAATTTTTGCTCATTCGTGAATGCATTTGCGGGGGAAGCAGTGATAGCCCACCCAATGACAACTACACCTAGAAAGATAATTAGCCGTTTGACCCCAAAAAACTGTTTTCTCATAGGAACTAATATTAACGTTACTTAATCGATGTCTGCCAGTTGTACCCTTGACTCCTGGATCCGTGAAGTCAGGATTAAATACTGGCAGTAGTTTAAAAAATGTTGCCTAAATTTCAGGATTGGTGGGGTGCGGTGACTCCCCCGTCCGTTGTTAGATGATGGGGGAAAGGCTTTCATTACTAGAAGGTTGCCCCGGCTACCGATCCAATTCCGGAATGAATATTGACACGGCGTGTGTGTTACATTCTTTATGAACAGCAATACATTTTTAGGAATTCCCCCCTTCGATGTTTACCAAGCAGGTAACTGATTCCAAAGCTTTCCAGTGGTTTGAGGAACGGCTGGAGATCCAGGCGATCGCGGATGATATTTCAAGTAAGTACGTTCCTCCCCACGTCAATATCTTTTACTGTCTGGGTGGCATTACGCTGGTGTGCTTTCTGATCCAGTTTGCAACTGGCTTTGCCATGACCTTTTATTATCGGCCTACCGTTGCCGAGGCATTTAGCTCCGTCCAATACATCATGACGGAAGTCAACTTTGGCTGGTTGATCCGTTCCATCCATCGTTGGTCTGCCAGCATGATGGTGTTGATGATGATTCTGCACGTATTCCGGGTCTATCTTACCGGTGGCTTCAAGAAGCCCCGTGAGTTGACCTGGGTGACGGGTGTAACACTGGCCGTTATCACGGTTTCCTTTGGTGTGACTGGCTATTCCCTTCCCTGGGATCAGGTCGGTTACTGGGCGGTCAAAATCGTTTCAAACGTGCCAGAAGCAATTCCCGTTGTTGGTACTTTGATTGCCGATCTGCTGCGCGGTGGCTCCAGTGTTGGTCAGGCAACCTTAACTCGCTACTACAGTGCTCACACATTTGTGTTGCCCTGGCTGATTGCAGTTTTCATGCTGCTGCACTTCCTGATGATTCGGAAGCAGGGCATTTCTGGTCCTCTGTAATGTAGTCTTGTAATGGTTCTTTGACCCTTTTATCGAGTCAAACCCATTATGATAGTTACACTGGAATAATTTTGACTGATTTGCCTGTTTCTACTCCTACCTGCCGACTTCAGAACTTAAGGAGAGTCCCGTTTAACTATGGCAACGATTAAGAAGCCGGATCTTAGCGATCCCCAATTGCGTGCCAAATTGGCGAAGGGCATGGGACATAACTATTATGGTGAACCTGCCTGGCCCAATGACCTGCTTTATATTTTCCCGGTGGTAATTCTGGGAACTATCGCGTTATGTGTTGGTTTGGCTGTGCTTGATCCCGCTATGGTGGGTGAACCAGCCGACCCATTTGCAACGCCGCTGGAAATTTTGCCAGAGTGGTACCTGTTTCCCGTGTTCCAAATTCTTCGGACAGTTCCCAATAAGTTGTTGGGCGTTGTGCTGATGGCTTCTGTTCCTCTGGGTTTGATTCTGGTACCGTTCATTGAAAGTGTGAACAAGTTTCAGAATCCTTTCCGTCGTCCAGTTGCGACCACGATTTTTCTGTTTGGTACTCTGGTGACGCTTTGGTTGGGTATTGGTGCAACCTTCCCAATTGATAAGTCTCTGACCTGGGGTTTGTTCTAAAGACTTTTGTCTGTATTTGTTTCATTAACAGAATATCCACCCTTTCAGTATTTTGGCTTTCCAATTAGGAGCCGTAGTGTTGAAAGGGTGGATGTTTTTTATGCGTTTTACCAGAAGGCTAATATAGCTTTGCAGGTAAGGACTGGAGACGATTCCTAATTACGGGCTTTGAAGGCTGTAACTAGGAATCTAAGATTTTGGCTTCTATAAATCCCGCCCCAATGCTTGGTCAGTGTGTGGACAGGGGGGATTTTGATTCTGGATAGGAATTAAGCCGTGGATGAATGACAACTGCGTTCCATTCATCCTGCTATTCAGAACCAACTAGGCGGGTTTAACGGTTGCTGCCAAAGCGGCGCGGATGGCTTCAATTCGCTGGCGGTTAACACCCAAATCGGATTCGCCTAAGCGGGAGGCAGAGCGTACCTGGATAGTATGGGTTGCTTCGTCCAGGTAAAATTCCACATCGTCGACGTACCCCATCCAGGCACTTGTGAACTCGGCGTATAGATAATTTTCTGTTTGGTGAATGATCTCAGTTCTGGGAAATGACTGGATGATTGTTGCCAGTTGTTTCAATGGGGCACTGGTGGAACCTGTATAGCTGAGTGGCGGGATCGCGTGGGTCGGATCCTGGCTCTGGCTACTGACACAATTTGGGGTTGTGGGGCAAGGTGCGAACTGGTGATTCTGTGTACCTAAATTGGTTGGCCGGGTTCCCGAAAAATGGAAGAGCGAGGCAACGATTGGGCTTGGGGTGATGGGTTGGGCGTTTACTGGGGCCATAACACCTGACCAGGCCATAACCAATACGATGCAACTAAGAATGAGTGAGGCGTGTCGCTGAGCAATTTCAACAAATGATTGCCAAATGGACGTAAACATAAGGGTAGGGGATGATGTGGTTTCTTAACAAAAGGTTACAGTAATTCGGCCTTAGAAGAGAATTCGTTTGACCTGTGCGATCGCCACTTCGACATCCCTTGCTACAAACACCTGATCAGTCAAGCTTTGAAAGAATGCCTGACTGACGGGACTGGAATTAAGCAGTATGACGGGTTTATTTGCCTTAATTGCCAGGGCTACTTCCGAGGCTGTACCTGCCCCCATCCCACAGGCAATGACAACATGGCTGGTAAGGATGTTGATATTGTTGCGGGCGCTACCCATATCCGTCAGGATTGGAATATCCACGAATTGAGAGAGGTTGTGGCGATCACCCGTTGGCAAAACGCCGATCGTTAGACCATTGGCACTCTTAGCACCACGACTGGCGGCATCCATCACCCCGATATTCCGCCCACCTGTTAGAAGCAACCAGCCTGATTGGGCGATTTGCTGACCGAGACAAAATGCCAGCTTCAAGTCAGTTGTGCTCGCCCCTGTGCCAGGGCCCATAACACCAATGATGGGAGTGGGCATATCGGAGGTGGGAGTGATTGCAGGTGATAGTGAGGGAATTCTGCCTGCCTAGCGGGGTTTCAGTGCGGTATTAACGGCCTGTCTAATTTCGGGTAAGCGGACAGTCCGACCACCTTCGGAGCCAGGGCATGCGGTGGCAACGCGATCGCGATGGGCACAGATCCGGGGTAAATTACGTGTCACGTAGTCATCCGTTGCTGTATCCAGAACTAGCGTTGGCACCGCCGTTACCGTATCAGTAATTCCATGTCGGCGACAAAGTAGCGTACACAATGCTACCGCCACCTGGAATTGTCGTTGATTAATCGTGACATCTGTGTAGATGCCATCAAAGGCAATGCCTAACCCATCGTTAATGACATCGTGGGCCCCCCGCTTACGCTCCGACCGAGCTTCAAATACTCTGCCGCTGGGCATGATGATGTAGTGATAACCAATATCGGAGTAACCTCGACCGTTGACATGGCTACTCCAGAGGGTACGCATGCGGGCTGCATCCTGTGCCTGGGTTGCATTGGCAGCCAGAAAGCCAGGGAGAGCCGTGTGGTGGATCGTAATTCGGCCAGGTGTGAGGTTGGGTAGTTCCGATGGGGTGGGGCTGGTTGTCCAGGTGCTACGAGCCAGAATTTGCAGTTGGGATGCCGGAAGAGCCTGGACTTCGAGAATAATTTGGGCTCGATCTTGTTCAGATCCAATGATTTCGATTAATCTCCGACCAGCTTGATGGAACAAAATCGGTGCTTCCCACTTACCAGCCTGCACACGCGGTTTGCCCAGTTCAAATTTCTGATCTGCTCGTAGCAATAACTGATCGCCATCTTTGTACTCCAGGGCCCCACCTGATAGCGTAAATTGTTGCTCCGCTCTTACCTGAGCCGGTGGGTTGGTGAAGCTTAGCCGGGGTGGGCGGGGGGCCGCTTCCAGAACATCGATCGTAATCTGGGCTTTTTCCTGTTCTGACCCAATGATTTCGACTAACCGTTTACCAGCCTGGTTAAAGGAAATGGGGATTTGCCACTTCCCTGCCTGTACTGGAGGACGAGCTAACTCAAACTTTTGGTCTACTCGTAATAACAATTGGGTACCGTCGGTGTACCCTTCGGCTTCACCTGCCAAAGTGATTGTTTGGCCAACATTGACTGTTTTGGGTGCCTGGGTAAACCGTAACCGGGGGATGGGCGCAGGGGCTTCAATTACTTTCAGGCTAATTTGGGCTTTGTCCTGCCCGGTGCCGACAATTTCTATCAGACGATCGCCCGCTTGACTAAAAATGCTCAACGCTTGCCATCTACCGGATTGCACCACGGGGCGGGCCAATTCGTACTTTTGATCCACCCGGAGTAATAGTTGGGCTCCGTCCTCATAACCATTGGCGACCCCCACGAGCAGTACCGATTGACCGGGAACTGCCTGCCGGGGAAACTCCGTAAATTGTAACCTGGGTGGAGCGGGTGGTAGGGCCGTGACTACCTGGATCGTAATTTCGACGCTTTCGTTATCAATCGCTAGTTTCAGGCGGCGATCGCCCGTTTGTTGAAATAGAAAGTTTAAGCGCCAGCTACCATCCATACCAACTTGTGGACCTGTCGCGTTGAACTGATTGTCGACCGTCAGGTTAAGATTTCTACCGGCGTAGCTGGGCGAAGCGATGCCTACCAGCGTGAACTGTTGTTTAACTTGAACGGGGCCCTGGGGTGCCTGGGTGACTCTCAGCATGACGCACAAACCTCTCTTGACGATGGCAATCCTGGCAAAATGACTTGCTCAACCCTAACAGAAGGATTATAAGTGGGAGAATTTTAACACCGCTCTGCGATGCCCACCATTTTTGTCCAAATTGCCAGCTATCGTGATCCGGAACTGGTTGCCACGGTGGATGATGCTCTCCAAAAGGCAACCTATCCCTACAATCTGTCGTTTGGGATCGTGTGGCAGGGTAAGCCCGGAGAGGACGGTATTCCCCTCCAGCGATTGGATTGCTGCCGTCTTCTGCTCATTGACAGCGATCGCAGTCGTGGTGTTTGTTGGGCAAGAGCAAAGACCCAGACTCTCTGGGATGGGGAACCTTACGTTTTACAAATCGATAGTCATATGCGGTTTGTGCCGGGTTGGGACGAGTTATTACTGACTCTGTTACAGCAATGTCCAAGTCCGAAACCGTTGCTGACAGCGTATCCACCCCCGTACACCCCCCCTGATATTTTGCATCCAGGCGAACCAACCCGCTTGGGAGCGTGCCATTTTAATGATCAGGGTTGCCTCAGTTTGGCGAGTGCGTTGAGTGTACGAGACTATGACCAACCCCAACCAGGCATGTTTATCGCGGCGGGTTTCTGGTTTGCTGCCGCCGCCTTTCTCCAGGAGGTTCCCTACGATCCCCAACTTTACTTTTATGGCGAAGAAACGAATCTAGCTGTGCGGGCATGGACACACGGTTGGGATATCTACCATCCCCACCGGATTGTTTGCCACCACGAATATACGCGTCCCGGTAAACCCCGCCATTGGGAGGACCACCCCCACTGGTGGCAACTGGATCAAATTGCCCAGCAACGGTTGCGACAACTACTAAATCTGGAACCAGGCGCAGACCGGTTAGGTCGTTATGGTTTGGGGCGATGTCGCCAGCTGCGAGACTACGAAACCTTCAGTGGTGTCAATTTCCGCCAACGGACGATCACCAGTATGGCAAGGAGTGGAATTCCCCATATTATCGGCAGGCAAGCGGTTGATTTTAGTTCTGGGCATTGAATGCACGATCGCGATCACCGAATTAGCCCAAAAAGATTGGGTACCTTTTCGTCAGGTCAGGCAAAATACTAATGCCTTTGTGATGTTAGGGTATGTGATTTTGCCTGCACTCGATCCCGAATATTCGTTCATTTGCAAAACCGCTGCTTTGAATGATGGCGTTGACCTGATCTTGACTGTATTTGATAGCGAGGTGTACTACACAGCGATGGATACACTGTTGCAGTCAGACCAACGGCAAGAACTGAATGGTCAAGCATTGCCTGCCAGTCCACAACGGTTGGTCTCCGCCTATCAGTTGCTCAAGCACTAGGTTACAGGCACTAGAATGGGAGAGTGAAGGGAATTAGGAGCAGCAATCCAGATGGCGAATCAACTGTTGTTGGTCGATGATGAACCCGGTTTGCGTGAGGCGGTACAGGCATATCTCGAAGATAGCGGCTTTACCGTCGATGTTGCCAGCAATGCCAAAGATGGATTGGAACTGGCTCACCAGAAGCTACCTGATCTCATCATTACCGATATCATGATGCCGCAGGTAGACGGCTACCAGTTTCTCAAACAACTGCGGGAAGATCCCCAATTTAAAGCGGTGCCCGTAGTCTTTCTGACAGCGCGGGGCATGACTTCAGACCGCATTCAGGGGTACAACGCTGGATGTGATGCCTATATCCCAAAACCGTTTGATCCAGATGAGCTGGTTGCTGTGATCAATAACCTGCTAGAAAAGCAAAATAATCTGCGGGTTGCTGCCAGCGATGAAGGTCATAATATTGCCGATCTGGCTCGCCAGATTTCTGAAATCAAAGCCATGTTGACGCAAAAGGGTGGCATTACCCAGTCCCCCGCACCTATCAAAACTGACTTTACCCCCCGTGAGCAGAGTGTGTTGGAGTTGGTCGTGGATGGCTTGATGAACAAGGAAATTGCCCGACGGTTAGATACCAGTGTGCGGAACGTCGAGAAATACGTCAGTCGCCTGTTTAGCAAAACGGGCACCAACAGTCGGACGGAACTGGTTCGTTATGCGTTAGAGCATGGTTTAACAAGGGGATAATCCGCGCTTTCTCTTCCAGAAGAGAGGCAGATGGAAGGGTTATAAGGCAAAGTCGATGAAGCAGGGGCGGCTGCTCTTGGCTGGATGATCGTTGTCTTGGGTGATTTCCAAGAAAAATTAACCTTGTGTAGGCGCAGGTTTCACAGTCTTTGGCGTTGGCCGATAGTTCTGTTGCTAAACCTGCCCCTACCCGTACTTTGTTCGCTATAAATCTCCTCAGGCCGGTAGCATCGGGTTGCCACAGGCATTAAGCTTTGTCGTCGCAGGGGGGTGTACCTGGATATGTAAGGTCTGCAATGCCTCGGCGATCGGCAGGGCAAAGCCTAATCCTTCCACACCGCGACTCGACACTTTCTCAGTCACAATGCCAATGACGGTACCATAGCGGTTCAAAAGTGGGCCACCACTGTTACCTGGGTTCACTGCCGCATCTGTTTGAATTAATTCTCGGCCACTGGCAGTCCGAAAGCCACTGACGACGCCCTGGGTGACCGTATTGGAGTAGGACAACGGGTTGCCGATCGCCACCACCGGTTCGCCAACTTTCACCGCATTCGTTTGGCAGATGGGTAACCCAGGAAGATTGGATGTTTCCCCAATTAATTTCACCAGGGCAACATCGGCAAAACGATCGCGTTGAAGTACCCGTCCTGTTTGAGTTGACCCATCATACAAATCGACCTTGACGGAAAAGGCACTCCCCACCACGTGTTGATTTGTCACGATTAGCCCGAGCGGACTTAACAGAAAGCCTGTCCCTCGCCCATCGGTAGTGCGAATTCGGACGACAGCAGGAATCGTGCGGCCAGCAATTTGCTCTGTGGATAGTGGTTGAGGGGCACTGGCGATCGCCGCAATTGAACGCATGGTTGGTGGAGGCGTAATGTCGGCTACGGGTGGTTGGCTGACCGCCGCCGCAAAGGCTGGAGTGGTTAACAGGGCACGGATACTGGATTGAATGGCTTCATAGGTAGCGGCCGGATTACGGATGCCTTCTACCACGGATGTTCCGCCTGTTTCCTGCCGATAGACGACTTTGCCCAGTTCGCGATCAAATAACTCCCAACGAACTGTACGCTGCTCTTTAGTTACCTTATGGAATAGCCAACTGTAGGAGTTGAGGCTGGTTTGGGTGATTGTGCCACCCAGTAGCAATCTCCCCGGTGCCGCTGTATCCGATAGTTGCTCGTCAAATAGGGAACTGGCTTGCTTGGGGGCGACATTGTATCCCGCTAGACTAAGCTCATCCTCTAACAAGCGGCAAAGGGCATCTGCCAAGCGTTCATCGAGCCAACCGACGGCAGTGTAATGTTCTTGTAAGACATTTAATAGACCCTCATAATGCCCACCAATGACAATGCCTGGAAGTAAGCCGGAGCGGACACGGGCGACTTCCAGGGTGGCACTATCTTCGGGAATGTCTGGAATTGGCGAAGATATATTGTTTTCAGAGTATGTCTGTGGAATCGTAGCAGCCTGGAGCCAGGGTTGTGGTACTAGCCAAACCAACAGAATGACCAGCACAATTCCCCAAATGCGGTTTGTCATGCGAGGTGGTGAAGCGTAGGAACGGTTGCACGTGCAGGGCTATCGTGGCAATCGCAGCAACGTGCGAAAAATTTAGCATGACAAAAATGCCACACGAGTAACAGCGCAAATATACAGAGGTTAGGTTCCATCTAGTTATTTTGTGGAGAAAGATACAGAGATAGAACAACTACCTTAAGAGGTATTTCCTGGGAGGGGCGTCAGTTTTGCGGTTCTCGCCTACTGTTAAGGTTACTGCTTTCAAAGGCAACGGAATGGACGCGGAAGAACTCACACGGCGTTACGCTGAGGGCGATCGAGATTTCAGCGCAGTGGATCTAACCGAAGCGAATCTGGCAGGAATGGATCTCAGTGGGATTGTCTTGGCGGGGGCCGATCTTAGTGGTGCAAATTTACGTCAGGCAAATCTAAGTCGCGCCAATCTCAGCAACGCTGACCTGAATGGTGCCGATCTTACCCAGGCTGATTTAAGTCAGGCGGATTTGAGTGATGCTATTTTAGATGGTGCGATCCTGGAAAGTGCCATTCTTGATCGCGCCGATTTAAGTCAGGCAGATCTGAAAATTGCGAATCTGGCTCAATCGAACCTGAGTGGAGCCGAGCTGTATCAGGCAGATCTCAGCGGGGCTAATTTGACCGCTGCGGATTTGAGTGGCGCAGATTTAGCGATCGCTGACCTGAAACAAGCTGATCTGTCCGAGGCTGCCCTGGAAACCGCCAATCTGAATGGGGCGAATCTCGCGGATGCTGATGTCAGTGGCACGATTCTGGCCGGTGGCGATACGAATCTGGCAACTTAATCTGCGCTTCCTAAGGTGGGTGCTTGTTATCGTTCCTTGCGCTGGCGATGGTGATGTCCCCCAGATTTGATCACACCTCGTATATTAGAGTTAGGTTCAGATCTGGAACGAGAATGGTAAGATTTCCATTAACTATTAGCCGTCTTTGTGCGGTTACAGTTACCGGGTAAATTGCTCATCAGGGGTGAGCCTATTGATCGGAAAGTGTTGCTTTTAGACTTAGCAGCGACATTGATGTAAGTCGTTGAAGTAGCGCAGTTGCCTGATTGGTGGCTACCAGAAGTACAAATTTGGATAAACCGGCACTGTTCTTGCTTGGATATCTGTAATCATCGTTGCCAGACCTCTCTGTCTTACTGCCGCCCGTGCAACCCCAAAAATCTCAGAAAATCGACCTTACCCATGAGTATCCCTGCCCCTGCCGACGACGGGGCCGTCTAACGCAGATTGCTTTAACTGAGGCATTGGGGTGTAACCGCTGCCAACAAATTTTTGTTGTGGAAGATGGTGGTTACGTGCTTGAACAACTTTCGACTAGCTATCCTTACAAACGCGCGTGGCGCTGGACTGGGCACCAATGGAGTATTGCCAGTACGGGATTCAGTGAAAGCTACCTGCCTGTGTTGTTGGGCGTTGTTCTGGTCATGTTGAGCATTGGCCTGCCGCTTGCCCTGTCGCCCCAAAATTCTAATTTTCTCCTATGGACGATTGTATTATTGCTGCTGGCGTTGCTATCGGCACTAATGTTTCTGCTCGCTTATAGACGTTAGCCTGATGAGACCTGATTCATTCCGTCTGGCTTCTGACACGGTTGTTGCCGTCCAAAATGCTCAACGAGCAGCGGTTGACATGGCAACGATTAAAGGAACCCTGCGTAGTCGCTGCGTGCAAGCGATGGCCCATAGTTTGAAGCAGCACCAGGACGATATTTTAGAAGCGAATACGCTGGATTTGGAAGCGAGCCGGGAAATGGCGGTTCCTGAGTTAATTCTGGAGTGGTTGAAGTTAACGCCAGAGCGATTGCAGTCTACAATTCAAATTTTGCAACGGCTTAGCGAATTACCTGACCCAATTGGGCGAGTAATGAATGCTATGCATCAGGTCGACCAGTGCCAGACCTATTCCCAACTGATGCCATTGGGGGTGATTGCGCTGGTCTACGAAGCCTTTCCCGAACTGGCGGCGATCGCCACAGGCTTATGCATCAAAACAGGTAATAGTTTGGTACTGAAGGGTAGCAGTGAAGCCAGCAACTCGAACCTGGTCATTGCCAAAGCGTTACATGTTGCGATTGAAGACGTTGGTCTACCCCTGGATTGCTTACAAATTCTCTCGTCAGATGAAGGAGCGTCGGTACGGGATCTGATCGTGCAGGATCAGTACGTTAACCTGGTGATTCCTTACGGTCGCCCCAGTTTGGTGCAGCAAGTGGTGCGGCAGGCGACAGCACCCGTTCTGAGGGCAACGATGGGTAATTGTTACCTTTACTGGTCACCATCGGGTAGCCTGGATGCTGCTCGTTGGATGATTCTGGACAGCCATCAGAGCGAGCCTGATCCTGTTAATGCGATTGAGAAAGTCTTAATTCACCGGAACCATAACCCCTCAGCCCTGACGATGCTCTGGAATAGCCTGCGCGAGAAAGGGTTTGTGGTTAGGGGAGATGCGGAACTGGTGGCAGAGTTTCCTGATTTGCAACTGGCCGAAGATGGAGAATGGCGACAGGCATATCTGGCAAAAATCGTTGCCTTTAAGGTGGTTGATAGCCTGGAAGCGGCGATTACCTGGATTAACTTTAACAGTAGTGGTCATGCAGACTGTCTGGTAACCGAGTCCTACCAGGAGAGTCGGCGGTTTGCGCTGGGTGTAAACAGTGCCTCCACCTATATCAATG
>CAZGDE010000164.1:0-14333 GCA_964524315.1 uncultured bacterium | reverse complement strand
ACTGGTCACGAGGTTGACCGGCAATTTTTTCTAAAAGACTGGAATCATACTGTCTGCGAATGGTTTGATTTGCCTGATCTAACTTACTAATAGCTGTTGCTTTCTGATCAATGGTTTTGGTGATCTGCCGAATAGCTGGTGTATTGAGTTGATCCTGCGTGCTGCCATAGGTTAAACAGGTCGGAGAAACCGTACCTAAATGACCGATCGCCGCCTGTTCATACGATCGCTGCTGACCCAAAGATGCCCCATCTGGATAGGGGAGCGATCGCCGAATCATTTCATAATCTTTATTTGCGGTAGTGTCGTTGCGGTAACTATTCCATTCGTAATAACAGGGGTATGCCTGAGTGGGGCTCAGATGCCAGTTACTAATGTCATTTAGCCCAATAAAAACATTAACAAGAATAAAGATGTCAACCAAAATAATGACAATCAAACTCACTTTATTCAGTGGTTCGTTGTTGATTGTCCGAGATTTGCTGAAAAACTGCCTGACGAGTCGTCGCAATCTAGAAAACATGTCTTTTTGTGAAGAGATAAGGGTTGAGCGCCAAGTGCTTTATACACTTTTTTAGCTAACAATTAGAGGGTGCTTTAAAGTTCTATATCTACTTTGTAAAAGCCCTCAATTGTTCTAATTGAATGGCTAGATAGGGAGTGATTTTTAGCGCACGATTTCTGAGCGGATATCTAGGCAATATCCCACTCCTAATATCTCCATATCTGTATGAGTCGATTATGAAATAACCGGCAAGCGTTCTTTGCCAGTAGCAGCCAGTTATTAATCTGAACCACGATATCCGGAACAAAAATGCGTCGAGTCAGGGAAACTAACTGCTCGACGCACCTTTTAGATAAACGATGAGATCACAAGTGGCTATGCCTGACACAGCCGATGTTGAATGAGAGCTACCTACTTAGAAACTTTGACCAATAAAGACCGATCGCACCTCACCATTCCGTCGCATGATGGCCTGATTTTTTGATACTTCAACCAGTGTCCAACCAGTAGAGCCAATACTTTCACCCAGTCGAAATCGCTGGGCAACTCCATTGACCTCTACCAGAATGGCAGACTCTTCACCCATTTCGACAACACCCACCAACGTTTTAGTGACAATCCCACTGGAAAGGGGGACGGATGGTTTTGCCGCACTATTGCTGGCGTTGGGTAAGGGGGCGATCGCCGGAATTTTCAGCAATGGCGTTGTTCCCTTGGAGGGCTTAACCTGAGGCAACTGGTACACCGGGGGAACATAAACACTGGTTAATCCAGGCAGTTTCCGACTGGGATTCACCCCACTCGTTCCGGTGGGTGACGTGGGAGAACCGGTATTCAGTGTACCTGGGGTTGTGCCTGGTATGTTGACTGTGGGGATGGTGGTTCCCGATGGTACATTCGTCAGAGCTACCGATGTTCCCGCAGTTTGGCTCTTCTGCTCAATTGCCTTCAAAGACTGACCAATGTACTTGGCAAATGCCATATCCGAGCTGGTCGTGATGGGGGTGACCGTCTGGGATGTTGGCCGGATTACTGCTGTGGAATGGTTAGACTCCTGGTATAGCAGCCACAACGCTAAGGTCGCCATCATCGAAATGCAACCGACGGCTAGTAGCAGACGATCATAGGAACGTCCGGACTGTCGCCCTGGTTTGGCTAACGTTGTTGTCGCCATCGGGGCAATATCCATTTCAGACATATGGGGCGATGGCTGAAAATCGTCATCTACGGATGGGCGTGGTGCTAACGGTGCCCCAATTAATGCCTCACTGGAAGATGGAGTAGGGGAGGAGGGGGCAGAACTGACTGGCGTTGGCGGGGTTGGTTCATGCCGCACTGGTTCCGATTGAGGTTTGATATTACCTCCCAGCATCTGTTCGACATCGTCAAACAGCTCATCCATCAGACGATCTGCATAGGATTCGACTGGCAGCTTGCCTGCCGGAGTTGATCCGTCAGCACCAAAAGCTGCTTCCGCTGAATAAAGAGAGGTTGTATCTGACAACGGGTTCAGAAGCACTTGACGAATGCTGGCATCCTGAGACATAAACCGCTCGTGAAGGACGTAATGGATACGAGAGAAGTATAGAAGATGCAGCCCAACTGGGGGCTACGATCCAAAGCTATCTAGTAGATGCAATGAACTGTTTGTATAGGATGCTCCAATTTAACAAAAGAAAGCAAAAACGCCCGTCTTTTTTAGCCGGGCGTCAAAGAAACTTATCGTTACAGCAAGATAACGGACGACGGTAGTCCTATTTAGGAAAGGATAAAGAATGCTGGAGTGAGGGTAAGAGAGGGTGATGGTGGGGATTTCCGGCCCGCTTACCCTCACTCGATCCCGCCCTTGGGACACTATCCAGACGACTAATCGATCAATTTGAGTCGTCCTGTTTGGATGTGATCGAAAATGCGGTTGATGTGGCTGCGGTCTTCGTCACCAATTTTTTGTTCTGCAAGCAAAATCGAAGTCAGGCTGAGGTGTTCCTGGCGGGTCATTTGTCCAGAGGTAATGATGCGATCGACCATTTGCCGAATCACCGGGTTAGACTTGTGTAGATTTCGCATGACTCCTGACGGGTTTCTGTTTCTTTATGTTTTCTCTAGCATTAGCGTTCCCTCGCTGCATCGATCCGTACCAGGTATAGATAATGACTTGGCAAAGGTAGCGGGTGAAAACTGTAAAGAATGGGTAAAACCTGGGGCGTTGTTGAATGCGGATACGATTTGCAGGTTCACGTGTCTTCTGTAGGGGCAGTGTCTCTGATGGAGACGCTACGCGAACTGCCCCTACGGGTTCATATTTCTGATCAGCAATGCTAAATCTGGAATACTATCCTATCGTGGAAGCGCTTGTGTCCCGGCTAGAATTGTCTGAGGGTGAGATTTCCGACCTCACCTTCTAGAGGCGTTGAATGAAATCAGGTCTACGTAGTGGGCAGCTTATTAAGTGGAAGGATGACAAAGGCTTTGGTTTCATTCAGCCCAGTGATGGAAATCAAGAAATTTTTCTGCATATCTCTGACCTGCAAGATGTCACCCGTCGCCCTCGTGTCGGCGACACTATTTTTTATCGAGTTGTCACGGGGAATGATGGCAAACCGCGGGCGGGTCATGCTTTTATCTCTGGAGCCAGACGTTCAACTGACCCTACCTACCCGAAAGCAATATTTAACGTGGCATGGGCCGCACCATTTCCCTGGCTAGAAATCGCGCTGTTGTCGATGCTACCGTTCATTGGGGCCGCCCATTTTGCCTGGACGATGCGCAATCCGATTCCGCTCCTTCTCTATCCCGTTATGGGCGGGCTGACGTTTGTGTTATATGCCGATGATAAATCGCGGGCTCAGCGGGGAACGTGGCGACGGTCAGAACAACAGTTGCATTTATGTGAATTGGCTGGGGGCTGGCTGGGGGCATTTGTGGCTCAACGGCAACTGCGCCATAAAAGTAGCAAAACGTCTTACCAGATGGTTTTTTGGGCGATCGTGGCGTTGCACTATGTTGCCTGGTTAAGCTGGCTATTCTGGCAAATTGTGCTGGTAAAAAAATAGTGCCTGTAAAATGAGAGCCAGCAGTCATCTGGCTCTCCCGAATCCCTTTAGCCATGCAAATTTACCGTTTACCCGCCCTGACCGATAATTATATTTTCTTGTTGCATGATGTTGCAGCCAATGTGGTAGCCGTGGTCGATCCAGCGGAAGCGAGCCCTGTGTTGCGCTACCTCGATGACTTGGGTGCCCGTCTGGTGGCAATTTTCAACACCCACCATCACGGCGATCATGTGGGAGCAAATACTACCCTATTAAAACGTTTCCCGGATGCGGTGGTGTATGGTGGCGCTGAGGATAGGGGCCGCATTCCAGGACAGCAGGTGTTTTTAAAGGAGGGCGATCGCGTCTCATTTAGCGATCGCACCGCTGAAATCTTCTTCGTACCGGGGCATACCAGGGCCCATATTGCCTATTACTTCCCACCGGTTCGTTCTGTCGAGATGGGTGACCTGTTCTGTGGTGACACCCTATTTTCCGGTGGATGCGGCAGGTTGTTTGAGGGCACACCCACGCAAATGGTTGAGTCGCTCAGTAAATTACGGAGTCTACCTGACACGACATGGGTCTGGTGTGCCCATGAGTACACGCTAAAGAATCTGGAGTTCGCCTTAACGGTCGATCGCACCAATGCCGCTTTGCAACGTCGCTATGCAGAGGTAAAAGCGATCCGCGATCGCCAGGAGGCAACTATCCCGTCTACCTTAGAGATTGAGAAGCGAACCAATCCGTTCCTGCGGTGGGATGATGTGGGGTTGCGATCGACGGTCAAAGCGAGTAATGAGATCCAGACCTTTGCGCGGCTGCGCGGTATGAAGGATCAGTTTTGACGAGGGGTGCTGAACCACAGCATAAATCCGCCCGAAATTTCGAGCTATCCAACGCTTAATTTATATCGGACATCAGCTATATCAGACATCAGCAAAGCCATTTGGACGAAGTTATTGAGCTGGCGGGTCAGTAGTTGCTGCACTTTTGAGTGATGCATGCAAGGAGGGCGAAGTTGTGCCGCTCAAACTATTGCCATAATGCTCACTACTGCCAAGAGGCTTCACCTGGCGCATCAGGCTGGCCATTTCCAGGGCACTCATGGCGTAATTCCAGCCCAAGTTGCTCTTGATGCCAGCCCGTTCTAGTGCCTGCTGCATTGTATCGGTGGTAAGAATGCCAAAAATGACAGGGACGCCCGTCTGGAAACCAGCGGCGGCAATGCCCTTCGATACTTCGGCAGAAACGTAGTCAAAATGGGGCGTTTGTCCCTTAATCACCGCACCCAGACAAATGATGGCATCGTAACGATTGGTCAATGCCAACTGACGGGCTACCAGTGGTACCTCAAAACTACCGGGTACCCAGGCGTAATCAACCTGGGTGCCTGCTGGATCGATATCCACACCATGACGTTTCAGGCAATCCTGACAGCCTTCCAGGAGTTTAGTAGTCACCAGGTCATTAAACCGACCAATGACGATCGCAAACCGGAAATGCTCAGTTTGGGTAAACGTTCCTTCAAAAACTGCCATTACTACCTGGTGTAAAGATCTGGGTGCCAAGATAAGCCCATCAGTCTGGCAACACTAGTTGACGGTACTCCCGAACTGATGGGGCTTACAATTATCTTAATTCAGTGTTCTTATGGTCGTGTGTCCGTCTGGTTCAGACTGAACTAAACAACCAGGAAATTCAGTACGCCCAGTGCAATTACCAGCCCTGCCCAAACGCCAGAGCCTAAGAGAACCAGCCGTTTGGATTGATCCCAGTTCTGGGGCGATGCCAGAGCAACTGGAACACCCACTACCATCACAAACGACAGGAGTACGAAGAGAGCCAGGACTAACTGGAACAGGATGGTCATAATTTGCGCTTCTCCAAATACGGCACAGACTAGGCGACTAGAGTTATTAAACTAGGTGCTGTTAATTCAGCCTATGAAAGTAAGCTATCAGAAAATTGCACCCATCTAATCTGAGGATTTTAGATTTTGGGTTTTAGTTTTGGATTTTGCCTGCATGGATCTAATTCTTTGCCATACAACAGCCGACTTTGACACGCTGGGGGCAGCGGTTGGTTTGACCCGTCTGCGGCCAGGGGCACGGATTGTGCTGGCGGGGGGTGCCCATCCGGCGGTGCGAGATTTTCTGGCTTTGCATCGGGATGAGTATGCGTTGATCGAGCGACGCTCCGTTAACCCGAAGCAAATTCGCTCCTTAATTGTGGTGGATACCCAGCGGCGCGATCGCCTCGGTAAGACGGCTGAGTGGTTAGATTTGCCGGATATTGAAATTACAGTTTATGACCACCATACCGATATTGCGTCTGATATCCCGGCAACGGTGCGACAGATTGATGCGATCGGTGCCAGTACAACGCTTGTGGTGGAAGCGTTGCAAAATCAGGGATTGGTACCGACTCCCGTTGAGGCCACGGTGATGGCGTTGGGTATCCATGTGGATACAGGGTCACTCATTTTTGACCATGCTACGGCCAGGGATGCCAGAGCGCTGGCATGGTTGATGGAGCAGGGAGCCAGTCTCCGGGCGATCGCCGACTATGTTGATCCGGGGTTGTCTCCCCGCTTGCAACAGTTACTAAGTACAGCGTTAGATCACCTGCAGACAGAAACAGTGCAGGGCTATACCATGGCCTGGGTGTTGCTGGATGTCCAGGAGTTTGTCCCCGGTCTGTCGAGTGTGGCTACCCGATTGCTGGATGTCACGGAGATAGATGCTCTGCTATTAGGGGCCGAGTACTGTCGGGGGGCGGATTGTCCCCTTCCTGAGGCCGGTGGAACAGGGAATACGTTGACTGTGATTGGGCGATCGCGCATTGAGGGAACTGACTTGAATGCCCTCTTCAGTTCCGTGGGCGGGGGTGGTCATCCCCGTGCGGCTTCTGCAAACTTACATGCGGTCAATCCCAGGGAGACATTGACGCAGCTGGTCGCGCAGTTTCAGGCCCAAATTCCCCATCCACCCCTGGCACGGGAATTAATGTCGTCGCCGGTACGTACCATTCGCCCTGAGACGACCATTGACGAGGCCCAGCGGATTCTCCTGCGTTATGGTCATTCGGGTCTATCAGTGGTTGATGCCAGTGGCCAATTGGTGGGGGTAATTTCCCGGCGGGATCTAGACATTGCCCTGCACCACGGCTTTAGCCATGCCCCGGTTAAGGGCTATATGACCACGAATTTGAAAACGATCGCCCCTGATACGCCCCTGCCAGCGATTGAGTCGCTGATGGTGACCTACGACGTTGGGCGATTACCTGTCCTGGACAACGGGCAATTGGTGGGAATCGTCACGCGGACTGATGTGTTGCGTCAGTTGCATCAAACCGTGACGAGTAGTCAGTCAATCGTTAGTCAGCGATCGTCTCCAGGCCCCCATACCCCGTTACCAGCATCGCTGTCACCCCCCACGTTGTTGCATACTCTCCAACGTTGCCTGCAACCGGAACTGTGGCAGGTTTTGACGGTTGCCGCTCAACAAGCTGAGGCCCGGGGTTGGCACCTCTATCTGGTGGGTGGTGCCGTGCGCGATCTGTTGCTTTCGGTGAACGAAACAGGAATTGCCCAGTGTCAGGCGTTACGTCTGGATGATATTGACCTCGTGGTCGATGGTTTCCATCGGGCGGCAGATGCCGGTGCCGGGGTAGAACTGGCGCGATCGCTCCAGACTCACTATTCCCAAACCCGTCTGGATGTGCATGGACGGTTTCAAACGGCAGCCTTGCTCTGGCACAATGACCCGGTGTTAGATTCTCTCTGGGTTGATATTGCCACGGCCCGAACGGAGTTTTATCCTTACCCGGCGGCTAACCCAGAGGTGGAAGCAAGTTCCATTCGGCAGGATCTTTACCGGCGTGATTTTACGATCAATGCGCTGGCAGTCCGGTTAACCAATCCCCGTGCTGGCGAAATTCTGGACTTTTTCGGGGGGCTGCTCGATCTCAAAGCCAAACAGATTCGGGTGCTGCACGCCAATAGTTTTATTGAAGACCCGACCCGTATCTACCGGGCCGTTCGTTTTGCTGTCCGGTTGGGCTTTCAGATTGATGACCAGACGGAAGGGTACATTCGTCATGCGATCGCCAGTGGCATTTATCAGCAAATCCATAACCAGCAGACGCATAAAACCCGGGTGATGGCACCCGCTCTGCAAACACGCCTGAAAGCCGAGTTGAAGTATATTCTGCAGTCTACCTACTGGCAACCGGCCCTGCATCAGTTAGCGGCTCTCGATGCGCTGCAATGTATCCATCCGACGTTGACAATGAACGCCGTGTTATGGCGGCAACTACGGTTGGTGGAACGATGGTTACGACGAATTCAACATCAAGATGCAGTGCGCGGGGATAGGAGGCCGATTGGCCCGACCGATGCGGCTACGTCTGTGCCATCGCCCCTGCTGTCTCAATTGCCGCACTTGACGATACCTGCCTGGTTATTACTGCTGGAGGTGATCCTGGCCCATCTGGCACCGGGAGATCGGGAAACCGTTGCCACAAACTTGCAACTGCCTGTCGATAGCATTACCCGCATGCAGCAGTTGGAATCAGTGCAGCAAACGATTACGGTTGACCTGCCCAAGTGCGATCGCCCAAGTGCGATCGCGGCGTTACTCAAGCCAGTCGATCTTCCCCTGTTGCTCCTGGTTGCAGTCCGCAGTACACGGGCCAATCGGCGCACTATTTGGCAATATCTCACCCACTGGGCTACGATCAAGCCGCTACTGGATGGTAATGACCTGAAGCAATTGGGTTACAAACCCGGTCCCCGTTTTCGCGCCATCCTGGATACCCTGATCGCTGCGACATTAGATGGCAATATTACGACTGCTACTGCTGCCAGACAATTCGTGCAGGATAATTTTCCGTTGGGCGAAAAGTAAGGTGACGGGCTCCCTCGGTTCGTTGTCACAAAGCGTTACGATAGTCAGAATGACTCTTGGTAAGTACCCATGAATTTGACGGCCGGGACAGCCCTGCAAAATGGCAAATATGTTCTTCAAAGTATCCTGGGTCAGGGTGAACTGGGTATGACGTTCAAAGCAACCCAGGCGTACCTGAACCAGCTGGTTGTCCTGAAAACGCTCCAGCCTAATCCGTCTGTACCAATTGACCGGATGCCACTGAAACAGCAGTTTGTGGAAACGGCACGCCAGGTTGCCCTGTGTCAGCACCCTGGATTGGTGAGGGTGTTGGATTTGTTTGAAGAGTCAGGTTTACCATTTGTCGTGCTGGACTGTGTGGTCGGGCAAAGTTTACTGGAGCGGGTACAGTCGCAGGGCCCTCTCACGGAGCCACAGGCCATTCAGTACATCCGCCAGATTGGTTCCGCATTGAGTGTGTTGCATCGTCAGAATTTGGTGCATCAGGATGTCAATCCCCAGAACTTGATTTGCCCACCGGGGGCTAACTTTGTGGTGCTGGTAGATTTCCAGATGTTGCCTCCCGGTGCCATGGGTGCCGCCACTTCTCCAGAGAAGCAATCTGCCAATAGTTACCGCGCAATCGAATGTACGCGATCGCCCTTGCAATTGACGTCGGCTACGGATGTCTATGCCCTGGCCGCAACCCTATATTTTCTGGTCACGGGGCAGCATCCCCTCGCCGCTGGTTTACGGACAGGAACCTCCTTAATCTCGCCCCGGCAATTTCAACCAGGTTTAAGCCCTGCGGTTGAGGCGGCGATTCTCAGCGGCATGGCCATGAATGCGACGGAACGTCCGTCTACGATCGCGGCTTGGTTTGCTCATCTCCCCGGTGTGGAAGCGTTACCGCCGGTAAATGAGGTCACCAATGGGCATGGCACAACCCATGCCAGTGTCCAATTACCGCCTAAAATGCCTGTTGTTACTAATGGCAACGCCCCGGCTACCCTGCCATCGTCGCCTGTACCTGCTCCATCGTTGCCAGCGCCAACGGCTCCTGTGGAAGCGGCGACAACCCCCACCCGTGCTGTTTTTACGGCGGCGGTTCCAGCTGTTGCTGTACCAGGGCGTAAAAGTCGTATGCCTAAGGCGATCGCAGGGGTGGCGGCGATCGCCCTCGCCTCAGGACTGGGGTTAGGGCTCACTCTTCGCTTTAGTGCCGTCACGGGGATTGGCCCCAAAATCTTTAAAACGCAACAGACATTTCCCCCTCGCAATGATTGGTCAGAAGTACTGGAGTCGCCTGTATCACAACCAGTGGCACCATTGCGAGAGGCTCCTCCAGCCCGGCAGGAAGATCTGGAACCAATTCGCCCACCGCGTGTGAGACCATCTCCGGCACCTGCAGCCTCACCGGAACCGGAACCCTCCGTTACCCCGACGGTAGAGGCGACTCCTGCACCGACACCTAGCCCTGTGGAATCGACACCACCTGTGGCGAGCCCATCGCCGGAACCAGTAGGCGAGCCCACGCCTCCGGTTGCTCCCCCTGAGTTGCCGCCTCCCACGCAGTCCAATAGTCCTGAAACTGCACCACCCGCCCAATCACCTAATGGCTCGCAGAGCTAAGGCGATCGCCAGCAAATAGCTTGCCAGCAAGGCGCTTGCCAGCAAATAAAGAGTTGGTATCAGAGTGGCTCTGGCAAAATCCCCCTTTTAGCCCTCAACTTCGCTGGTTGAACCACGTTATAATTTTGGCGAAGTGTGTAGCAATGTTTCATGAGCAATCCTCTCGTTCATGCCTTTTTTGTCGGTAGGGCTCTGGCTGAATCTCTTTCTGAACAGGCAGAACGTTCCTTCACCAATGCTCTGAGTGACCTGGGTAAGCTAGATGCCGAATTGCGGGAGCAGCTACGCCAGTTTACCGATCAAGTGATAGAACGAGCTAGCCAGGCAGAAGCAGCTAGTTCCCAGGGGCGGTCAAGTAACCCAATGGTCAATCTTGACTCAGAGTCAACGGATCTGCAGGCCATGATTGATGAACTTCGAGCAGAAATTGCTCAACTACGTGCTGAACTGAAACGTTACCGTAGTAGTAGAGCGTCCTAACTCTGGGGACGGTTCATTTTTTTAGCGATAAGGTTCTAACTCAAACTTCAGGAAAGCGCGTGTCTGTTTCTTCCCGCAACTCCGATAACCTTAATCAACCAGCGGAGCCTCTTGCAGGCACTGAAGGGTACCAGAATGGCGCTGTGGTGTCGTCTGGCACTGAGCGCGAAAATCACCATGCCCGTGCAGAGGCTGACTTTCTGGCTGTTCACTCTGATAATGGCGGTGATTTGCATTTGTCACCTGATCCGGATGACCTGGACATGGATGACGGAGGCAGAGAGTCCCATCGTAGTCCGATTTTCGCTGAAGAATCGGTGTCTCAACGTTATGAACAGGCGCTTCGTCAGGCCCATAGAACGGATTACCCCGGATCGTCTGTCAGTGAGTATCGCCAGAAAGCCAAAACCTATGGCGACAAGGCCTATCGCTGGAATCGGGAGAGTTACTCGCGGCAACGCCGGTTTGTTGATATTTGGACATTTGTCCTGTCGTTGACAGGGGCATTGTGGGCCTATGAAAAGCCCTGGTCTTATCGGGGCGGTATGACGGAGGTAAAGCAAGCCCAACGACGGCGCGCGCTGGCAATTTGGATTCGGGAAACCTTGCTTGACCTGGGGCCTACCTTTATTAAGGTGGGGCAAATGTTCTCGACGCGGGCAGATTTGTTCCCTACGGAGTACGTGGAGGAACTGTCGAAACTACAGGACAAGGTACCTGCATTCAGCTACGAACAAGTGCGGGCGATTATCGAAGACGATATGGGTAAGCCCATCCAAGAGCTTTACCGTAACTTCGACCCAATTCCGATCGCTGCTGCTAGTTTGGGCCAGGTGCATCGGGCACAATTGCATTCTGGGGAAGAAGTGGTTGTCAAGGTGCAGCGTCCCGGTTTGCTGAAACTGTTTGGGATTGATCTGCAGATTTTGAAGGGTATTACCCGCTATTTTCAGAACCATACCAAATGGGGTAAGGGAAAAGACCTTTTAGGGATTTATGAGGAGTGCTATCGCATTCTCTACGAAGAAGTTGACTATCTTAATGAAGGGCGGAATGCTGATACCTTTCGCCGTAATTTCCGTGACGAAGATTGGGTTCAGGTTCCCAGAGTTTACTGGCGGTATGCTTCGCCACGGGTGCTGACGCTGGAATATTTGCCGGGGATTAAGATCAGTCACTATGAAGCCCTGGAAGCGGCCGGGTTAGATCGGAAGTCACTGGCGCGGATGGGGGCGAGGGCGTATTTGCACCAACTGCTGGATAATGGCTTTTTCCATGCCGATCCCCACCCAGGGAATATTGCAGTCAGTGCGGATGGTTCTCTCATCTTCTACGATTTCGGCATGATGGGGCAGGTGAAGCCTGTGACCCGCGAAAAGCTGATGGATCTGTTTTTTGGTATTGCCCAAAAGGATGGTGATCGCGTTGTCGCCGCCCTGATTGAACTGGGGGCACTGGCTGCGGCCGATGATATGGGCCCGGTACGGCGCTCAATTCAGTTCATGTTAGATAATTTCATGGACAAGCCGTTTGAAACTCAATCGGTGGCAGCTATCAGCGATGACTTGTACGAAATCGCTTATGGGCAACCATTTCGGTTCCCCGCTACCTTTACATTTGTGATGCGGGCGTTTTCGACGCTGGAAGGGGTTGGTAAGGGGTTAGACCCGGAATTTAATTTCATGGAGGTTGCAAAACCATTTGCAATGCAGCTTATGACTAATGGCAATCCATCCTCAGACGCAGGTAACCTGCTTGGTGAGTTGAGTCGGCAGGCCGCACAGGTGAGCAGTACGGCCCTCGGTCTACCCCGCCGGATTGAGGAAACCCTTGATAAGTTAGAGCGGGGTGATTTACGGGTACGGGTACGCTCGATTGAAACAGATCGGCTATTGCGCCGCATGAGTGGCGTGAATATGGGAACGAACTATACCCTGCTGCTCTGTACATTTACCCTGTCGGCAACCATTATTCTGGTGACAGGCAATGGCTGGTGGGCACTAATACCGCTTCTGGCAGCAGTATTCGCTGCGATCGCACTCATTCGGTTGCTGATTCGGTTGGATCGTTCTGAGCGGATGCCGTAATTCTTTGCTGGTAATGTTTTGTTTGGCCATGAAGCCGTTGAATTGATACGGCCCAACTGCCGCAATCAATACTGCCAAACCTGTGGAATCGCTATAGACTATTGGTAGCGTAGAGAACACCAGTTGCCAACGAAAAGGGCAGCTCATTTATGAAGCTTATTTTCACAGGACAAACAGATGTAGGGCTTTTGCGTTCTGTTAACCAGGATGCATATTATATTGACCCTGATGGTCGGTTTTTTATTGTGGCCGATGGCATGGGTGGTCACGCGGGTGGTCAGGAAGCCAGTCGTATTGCAACGCAAACTATTCAGGATTATTTAAAAGAACATTGGCACTCCATTGAACCGTCCCCGGTGTTACTGGAAGGGGCACTCTTGGCGGCTAATCAGGCGATTTTGCAAGATCAGCGGACTCACCCGGTACGCTCTGATATGGGGACAACCGCCGTCGTTGTCATTTTCCGTGAAGATCAGCAACCCTGGTGTGCCCACATTGGCGATTCCCGTCTCTACCGGTTGCGGGGCGCTAAGTTAGAGCAAATTACGGAAGACCATACCCTGGTAGCAAAACTGATGCGGTTCGGTGAGATTACACCTGACCAGGCCCGGGTTCATCCCCTACGGCATGTATTAGCACAGTGTTTGGGGCGAGAAGATTTGCAAAAAGTTGATATCCAGCAATTTCAGGTGCAACCGGGCGATCGCCTGTTGCTATGTAGTGATGGCTTAACAGAAGAACTATCCGATCAATTGATTGCATCCCATCTAAAGACGATTCGTGCCTGCGAAAAGGCGGCGACTGCGCTAATTAATGCGGCCAAAGATCGGGGTGGTCGAGATAATATCACCGTTGTCATTGTGGCAATAGACGGTTTACGGCATGACAGTTGAGCCGAGGACTGCTAGGTTGATGACAGTTACGGAATCATGCAACAAATTGTCAGCGATCACACATGCAGTAGCGGCAGGTTAGTACTCTATAAATAGATAAATAAGAGGGTGGTAATTAAACTCAGTATTTATAACGACGTTTGAGAGCCATGACTTGAGGCAAGCTAGACCTGTGGGTCTGTACTTGCAGGAGAATTCCTATGGTCAGTCGATCTCTGCTACGGCAGCGATCCGCCCCCTTAAATGTCATATTCCCCCAATTGGGGATCCTGGCATCACTTTACCTACTTTATTTGTGGTATTTGGTTGTAGTTATCCCTGTCCTGGAGAAAAAACGAGAAACTTCCTATCATCGTCATTTGGTCTTTGCATTACCTTGTTTCTGTATCAGCTCATTTACCTAACCGCATTTACCGGCGTTAACCACACTTAGCGTGAACCACATATATTAGTCACGTAATCAATTCAGGGCATTGCTGTCATTTACCATTCTTCCTTCTCATTCATCGCTACCTAAGGTCAATGTTTGCCATGACTCGCAGAAATCTTGCCTTGCTTTCCTCGTTATTGATTGCCTTAGTGGTTGAACCAGTGTTGGCTGTTAGCGTGTCTGCTAGCAATCAGACCCCTCCTACCCCGGCAAATCGCCAAGCCCCTGCAACAAAATTGAGTCTGAACTTTAAACCACCCAAGAAAGGTGCCCCACTGGTGACTGCTGGTGGAGCGAGCCGCAGTTTTTGTGTGACTGGTAAAACCCCCCTCACGATTCTGACACCGAACAGCAACGTAGGGTTGACAACAACTGCCCGTCCTAC
>CAZGDE010000163.1:8786-14392 GCA_964524315.1 uncultured bacterium | reverse complement strand
TCAGGGTGTTTTTAGTGCGGATGCGCCTGCTACGCCGCCTTTGTTGACCGTGAATCCATCGGCGCTCTGGTTCAACCGGCTACCCGTCGCACCCATTGTGAACCAGTCTATTGCTACGGCGGGATTGAGAGTGGTGGGATTGCGGGTTCCCGATGGGCGGAACCTGCTGCTAGTGGGTGGAAACGTGCAATTTGAACGGGGCACTGTCTCGGCATTTGGGGGACGGGTTGAGGTGGGTGGCTTGGCGGCACCTGGCGTTGTAGAATTAACCCCCGCTTACCAGTTGCGGTTTCCCGCAGGTGTGGAACGGGCTGATGTGTCTTTCACCAATCGTTCTGTGGTGAGTGTGGTTGGTGGTGGTGGCGGTGATGTCGTTGTGACTGCCCGCAATATTGAAATCGCGCAACAGAGTGCGATCCAGGCAGGTATTAGTTTCCCTGGGGTCGTCGCCCGTCAGGCCGGGGCGATCGCGCTGGATGCGACAGGAGCCATCAATGTCAGTGGTCAGGGGAGCCTGATTGAAAATGCCGTATATGCGAATGCAGTGGGCAATACGGGTGGGATTCAGGTTCGTGCCCGCAATTTTTCCGTCACGGATGGTGCCACTGTTGTGACGTATATCAGTGGTCAGGGGCATGCTGGCAACATTGATATTGCAGCGACAGAGGCGATCTCCCTCTCCGGCACTGGCAGTCAGTTCCCCAGTACCATTGCGAGCCAGGTTGCCCCTAATCAACCAGGGACGGGTGGCAGTGTACGGTTGAGAACTGCCAATTTGGCCATCACCAATGGTGCCCAGATCGCTAATGCTACCTTTGGCCAGGGCAATGCTGGTGATGTCACACTGATTGCCGATACGATCGCCATTGATGGTACGGCCCGGTCTGGGGCGAGTGCAATTACCAGCAGTGTTGCACCGCGAGCGGTTGGCAATGGCGGTGTCATTGACATCCAAACCGGGACGCTAACGCTAACGAATGGTGGCAGAGTGTTTGCCAGTACGTTTGGCCAGGGCAATGCTGGTGGGATCCGGATTAATGCCCGCGATCGCATCCTGCTGGATGGGGCTAGCACGACTCGCTTTCCCAGTGCGGTTGTCAGTCAGGTGGCAGCACCTGCGGTTGGCAATGGCGGTAGTATCCAAGTTACGGGTGCTGCCGTTACTGTGCTAAATGGTGCCCAAATAGTGGCTAATACCTTTGGTCGAGGCGATGCTGGTGACATTACGATTCGCGCGCAAAATGCGGTCGTGTTCGATGGGGTTAACAGCAACAATATTCCCAGTGGGGTGTTTAGCAATGTGGAGAACCGGGCGACTGGTAGCGGGGGGGACATATTCATTACTGGTGACTCTTTACGCCTGACCAATGCGGCGGGCCTGTTTGCCAGCACCAGTGGTCAGGGAGATGCGGGCAAGATCCAGGTGCAGACTGCAACGAATGTGCAGCTCGCAACGGAAGGACGGATTCTGAGTACGGTCGAGTCAACGGGTATTGGCAACGGTCAGGAAATTGATATCAGAACGCGATCGCTATCCTTAACAACCAATGCTCAAATTAATGCTGGTACCAATGGGGAAGGTGTGGCCGGTCGAATTCAGATTGCCGCTCAGTCGTTAGATGTGACTACGGGTGGGCAATTGCGAACCGCAACAACCGCACGAGGCAGAGCCGGAGACATGCTGGTAAACGTTGGCGATCGCGTTACCTTAACTGGAAACGAGAGTGGCCTATTTGCTAACACCGCTCCTGATTCCGATGGCAATGGGGGTAGCATTTTCCTGAGTGCTAACCGCTTAAACATTAGTAACATGGCCCGAATCGCTGTCGATAGTCAGGGACGAGGGCAGGGCGGCGATATTGTGATTCGGGCCAATCAGATACTCCTGGACAATCAAGCAGTTCTCTCTGCTGAAACTGCCAGTACCCAGGGGGGCAATATTACGATACAAAATTCTGGTTTATTGCTTCTGCGAAACCACAGTTTAATATCAACCAGTGCTGGGACTGCTCAGGCGGGTGGTAATGGCGGCAACATGACGATTAATTCCCGCTTTATTGTTTCTGTTTTGAAAGAAAATAACGACATTCGGGCCAATGCGTTTACTGGTAATGGTGGCAATATCAGGATTACAGCGCAGGGTATTTTTGGTATCCAATATCAGCCATTTGATACTCCTAATAGCGATATTACGGCCAGTTCTCAATTTGGGCTGAATGGTATCGTTAATCTGAATACCCCTGATCTTGACCCTACTAGAGGTACGGTTGACCTGCCAGCTACATTCAATACGCCATCCCTGGCAATAGGATGCAATGCCCAAGCCAGTCAAAGCAGCAGTTTTGTGAATACAGGACGGGGTGGTATTCCTACCAGCCCGATCGCTCCCTTGACCGCAGACGCAATCTGGCAATCTTTGGATCCCCTGCCTGACCAGGAAGACAACACTACGCCAACAGAGTCACGTCAGGTTCAAGAAACCCATTTCAATGGGCAATCTCCTGCGGCTTCGCCCGACATCGTCGAAGCGCAGAGTTTGAACGTATTGCCAGACGGCACCATTTTTTTGACTGTGCAAGTGCCGTGGCAACTTAGAGAGACTTGTAATTAGTTCAATCGGTAATGACCCGTTGACCACTCTATCAGTTCAGGGCTGAGAACCACATTCTCAGAATTTCGCGATAGCAGTAAAACAAAAGCAAATGGGTACACTAACCTGAGCATGTCTCGTTTTAATTTATTCCTTTGGATGCCGGGTTAGTTTATGAATTCTGCCTATTCCGCTTCACCATCATTAAATAGTGCCGTTGAAGAGTTTGGACTTCGCGATCGCTTAGAACGCTCTGAACGACTACTCCAGGGGATTGCAGATGCCATAAACTGCCTGCTGACAATGAGTGACTATCAACAGTCAGTCAACCAGGCTCTAGCAATGCTGGGACGCGCTACCCAGGTTGATCGGATCTATATTTTTACCAACCACCTCCACCCTGTCACCCAGGAACCGGCAATGAGTCAACTCTGGGAATGGGTTGGCCCCGGTGTAACGCCTGAAATCGACAACCCTGACTTGCAGAATCTCCTCTACACCGAATTTTTTCCCCGCTGGCATGAGGAGCTTTCAGCGGGGCGACCAGTAGCCGGTTTGGTCAAAGATTTTCCGGAGTCGGAGCGGCTTATTTTAGAACCCCAGGGGATCCGGTCAATCTTAGTGGTGCCGATCCAGATTGGGCCGCTTTTCTGGGGACTCGTTGGGTTTGATGAATGCCAGACAGAACACGTCTGGACCGAAGTGGAAATTTCGACCTTGCGGGCGATCGCGGGTAGTTTTGGGGGGGTATTTGCCCGTAAGCAAACTGAAATCGCTCTGCAAGAGTTGAATCGTTCCCTCGAAACCCGTATCCAGGAACGGACTGCTGAACTACAGGTCGCTAAAGATCGGGCCGATGCAGCTAATCAGGCAAAAAGCGAGTTTTTGGCGAACATGAGCCATGAATTGCGGACTCCCCTCAATGGCATCTTGGGCTATGCCCAAATTTTGGCGCGGACGACTCTGGTGGACTCGCAACGGCGCGGGGTTGATATCATCCATCAATGTGGCACTCACCTGTTGACCCTGATTAACGATGTGCTGGATCTGGCAAAAATTGAAGCCCGTAAAATGGAGCTATATCCCAATCCTTGCTATTTGCCAGCTTTACTGCAAGGAGTTGCCGAGGTTTCCCAGATTCGGGCTGAGCAGAAAAAACTGAATTTTATTTATCAGGTGCCTGCGCATCTGCCGATGGGGATTGTTGTCGACGAGAAACGCCTCCGTCAGGTTTTGATCAATCTCCTGAACAATGCCATTAAATTCACTGACCAGGGGCAGGTGGTTTTCAGTGTCAGGCCACTCACCCTGGAACCGACTGCAGCCCTGCTCCGGTTTGAGGTGAAAGATACGGGCATTGGCATCGCTGCAGCGGACGTGGCGAACATTTTTCAGGCTTTCGAGCAGGTCGGTGACAAACAACGGCAGGCCGAGGGTACGGGCTTAGGGTTAGCGATCAGTCAACAGATTATTACTCTCATGGGTAGTCGCATCCAGGTGCAGAGCGAGATTGGGGTTGGCAGTACCTTTAGCTTTGAGATTAATTGCCCGGTGGCGGATACCTGGTCTGAAGTCTTTTGGGGCACGAATCAGGCGCAGATTGTTGGCTATGAAGGAGAACCCCGGCGGCTCTTGGTGGTGGATGACCTCTGGGAGAATCGGTCTGTCCTGACTAATCTGCTGAGTCCGGTGGGTTTTGAAGTAGTAGAGGCAGAAAATGGTCAAGATGCATTCATGAAAATGGCAGAGCAATCCTTTGATCTAATCATCACAGATATTGTTATGCCGGTTATGGATGGGTTTGAATTCATTCAGCACGTGCGCCAGAATGAACAAACTAAACAGCTTAAAGTTATTGTTTCGTCCGCATCTGTTTCTAATGTTGATCGGCAAAAGAGTTTACACATGGGGGGGGATGGTTTCCTGGCGAAGCCCGTTCATGCCGAAGAGTTATTTACGCTCATTGCGCGACATTTACACCTGACGTGGAAATACGCTGAAACCGATACCGCCGCTGAACCTGCTACCGGAGAAACTGAGACGGTCATTCCACCGCAGGACGAGTTACAAAACCTCCTGGCTCTTGTGGAGGATGGTTTATTCTTAAAGCTGGTGGAAGTTGCGGAACAACTGGGACAGCACAATCATCACTATCTCCCCTTTGTGCGGACTGTTATACGGATGGCTGAACAATTTCAAGCTGAGGAGTTGGAATCGTTGATTCGCCAACATCTCAGCTAAGGTGTTCCCCTGATGTCAGACTAAAGGAGTCAAAACATGGTTCCATCATCACCCCGATCACGCAATCTGATTCTCATCGTTGATGATGTGCCCAGCAATTTGAATGTTCTCTCCCAAACGCTTAGCCAGGAGGGATATGATGTGGCGATCGCCACCAATGGTGCGCGGGCCTTGAAGCAAATCCGGCGCAGCCTGCCTGACCTGGTATTGCTGGATGTGCAAATGCCTGACATGGACGGGTTTACCGTCTGCCAGCGACTGAAGGACGATCCGGAGACATGCCAAATACCCATCATTTTCATCACTGCTTCTACGGATATTGACAGTAAAATCAAAGGCTTTCAGTTAGGCGCATTAGACTACATTACGAAACCCTTTCAGCATCAAGAAGTGCTGGCGCGAGTTCACCTGCACGTGCAACTGCGAAATTTGTCGCAAGCCCTGGCAAGCCAGAATACCCAACTGAAACAGTTGACCGATGAACTGGAGCAACGTGTACTGGAACGAACCGCAGAGCTATCGCGATCGCTGGCAAATCTGGAGATAACGCAAATTCAGCTTAAGACAGCCAATGCCCAGCTAGAGGAGTACGCCCTAACCCTAGAACAAAAAGTGAATGAGCGTACTCAACAGTTGCAGAAAGAAGTAAAAGAGCGGCAACAAACAACCGAAGAATTGCAACGATTGAATCAAGAACTGGAAGCTCGGGTTGAGCAACGCACTGCCGCCTTATGCCAGAGCCAAGAGTATTTGCAGCAATTGACCGAGCATATTG
>CAZGDE010000163.1:0-8776 GCA_964524315.1 uncultured bacterium | reverse complement strand
AGCATATTGAAAGCGTGTTCTGGATGAGTAGTCCTGATAATACTGAAACTATTTATGTTTCGCCCGCCTATGAGCGTATTTGGGGATTGCCTCGACAGGAGTTGTACCGCTCACCGATGAGCTGGTTTGCGTGTATTCATCCGGACGATCACGATCGTATTCAGACAGTGCTCTTAAAGCAAAGCCAGGGAGGCTACGACGAAGAATATCGAATTATTCGGCCTGATGGAGAACTCCGGTGGATCCACGATCGCGCCTTTCCCATTCGTAATGAGGCTGGTGAGATTTATCGCATTGCCGGTATCGCTGAAGATATTACCGCGAAGAAACAGATTGAGGAGACATTGAAATTACAGGAACGCGCTATTACAGCAAGTAACAATGGAATTATTATCGTCGATGCCCGGTTACCAGATAACCCCACCATTTTTGTGAACCCGGCATTTGAACACATCACCGGGTACACTGCAGCAGAGGTGATTGGGCAGAACTGCCGCTTTCTAGAAGGTTCTGATTGTGCTCAACCTGGTTTGCAAGAACTCAGATCTGCCTTAAAAAATCATCAAAGTTGTAAAATAAGTCTGCGTAATTATCGTAAAGATGGTAGCCTCTTTTGGAATGAACTCAGTATCTCTCCCATTTACGATGATGCAGGAAAGCTAACACACTATATTGGTATCCAAACTGATATTAGCGATGCTAAGTGCGCGGAAGAACAAATTAAAGTATCCTTGCAAGAGAAAGAAGTTCTTCTGAAAGAGATCCACCATCGGGTGAAGAATAATCTTCTGGTGGTTGCGAGCCTGCTTGACTGGCAAACTGACTATGTCACCGATCCAGCGATTCTCAAGATTTTTACAGAAAGCCAGCACCGAATTTATTCGATGGCACTGATCCATGAAAAGCTCTATCAGTCTCAAAACTTAGAGAGGATAGATTTGGGTGAATACTTGAAAATGTTAACAGAACATTTGCTTGCTTCCTTTAATATCAGTCACAGTCAAATTCAGTTTCAATATCACCTAGAACCAATTCTCTTAAATATTGAAACTGCAACTCCCTGTGGTTTGATTGTTGGTGAGCTAATTGCCAATGCACTGGAGCATGCATTTAAGGATGCCAAAAAGGGGCAAGTATGGTTAGAAGTGCGGCGAAATAGTGATAGTGAGATTAGGATCTCCATTCGTGACAACGGGGTGGGTTTTCCTGAAGGTATTGATTTCCGCAATACAGAATCATTAGGGCTGCAATTGGTGTGTTTACTAACTCAGCAGGTTAATGGAACACTGGATTTGCTCCCGAACCAGGGAACAGAGTTCCAGCTTACCTTTTCAGAACTGAATTACCGGCGCAGGTTATAACGCTGTCAATTCCCTGGACTGGTAGAAGAAATAATAGTCTGTCACTGCTTTTTATACCTAAGCAGTTCTCAAACAACCTTGATATATAAGTTAATTTTCAAGCTGGCAACCTGAGAAATTGATATGGTGGTAGCACAGTAAAAACTTGAAGCAAGCGGTGACTGCTGTGGAACCTATTAGCAACTTGGTATTGAGGTAATTAAGGTGAAACAACCATCACTTTCTGGAACAATGCCAATGATCCTCACTTGTCAGTTGCTTTAAAGATCTATGCACAACCCAGTTACCAACCCTACGAAGTCCTTCATGCTGCCTTTAGTGAAGTGCAGAATCAACAACTCTGGGCCAAGACAGTCTTAAAAGTAATTCAAGACAGGGCCTCTATTCCAGAAGCGGTGGATTGGTTGATTGCCCAGATTAAACCAATTTGGCAGGAGTAGGGGTGACAGGCATGAAACGCGGGTTCAAACAAAGCTTACTTACTCAACTGGTGAGTTACTTTTCGCTATTGTCCCTGGTTTCGTTAAGTATTGTTGCGGTTGGGTCGTATTTCCAGGCCCGCCATTCTCTGGAGCGAGAAGTGGTCGATCGCCTGACTGTTGCAACCCAACTCAAATCCAGTCAATTGAAAAAGTGGGTTGAAGTTCAATTAAGAGACATTCTTTTGGTCAGTCAAGATACGGTAATTAAACAAAAAGTTGCGATCTTACTTACCGCTGATCCGGCGCAGCCTTCTTACCACAAAGCCTACCGTGAACTGCAATCATACATTGCCTATGTGACTCGGATTAAGCCCAATCTTCGCAGTATTCGCATTACCCGTAATAGTGGTTTTGTCGTTTTTGCCTCTGACATGCCCGGCCTGGAAGGCACCTACCGCCCCTTAGGTGACCCCGCAACCTACTTTACGAGCGATCGCTTGAATACGGTAGTACCGAACTTCTATATACCTGACAAAACTAAGAAAGTCACAATTACCGTAGCAACACCAATTCTGGATGATAAAAACTTCAAAATAGCAGCTTTTACCGCTGATCTTGCTCTGCATGATATTGATGCCTTAATTCGGGATAATACGGGGTTGGGCGAGACGGCAGAGACTTACTTGATTGGTCGAGCAGGTACCCGAACGGTGTTTCTGTCCGGGCAGATGATGGGTAGCCCCGATACCAAAGCCGGTACTGCAGGGGTAAGAAGTCCTGCCATTGATCGCGCCATCTCTCAGCAGAGTGGGTTTGGTTCTTACCCCAACTATGCCCAGGTACCAGTCGTTGGAGTCTACCGCTGGTTACCAGAGCAAAATCTTGCACTAATTGCAGAAATGAGTCAGGCAAAAGCGTTCGACCCTGCTAACCGATTGGCGCATAACATTCTACTGCTAGGCTCACTATCTTCTGGGGTGTTGCTGGTTGCCATCTATCTTCTTTCCCGAAAAATTATCCGCCCGATTCTGGCTATTAATGCTACAGCAGCCCGACTGGCCGAAGGAGATTTGACGCAGAAAGCCCCAATCATGACGGAAGACGAAGTTGGAGTTCTGGCGCAAACCTTCAATAACATGGCGAAACAACTGCGATCGTCCTTTGAAAGCTTGGAACAACGTGTCGAAGAACGCACCCAGGAGTTAACCATTGCGAAGGCGATGGCAGATTCGGCAAACCGGGCTAAGAGCGATTTCTTAGCCCATATGAGTCACGAGTTAAGAACCCCTCTTAATGGCATTTTAGGCTATGCTCAAATTCTTCAGCGATCGCACTCCTGGGGTGAGAAAGAAGCACGCGGTGTCAACATTATTTACCAATGTGGCTCCCATCTCTTAACCCTGATTAATGATGTGTTGGATCTTTCAAAAATTGAAGCCAACAAGCTAGAACTCAGTCCCCAACCCACCCATTTACCTTCGCTATTGCAGAGTGTGATTGAGATCTGTCGGGTGCGGGCTGAAGGCAAGGGTCTAGTCTTTCGTTACCAAGCGGCTGTGGATCTGGTGGAAGGAGTTGAAGTGGATGAAATTCGGCTCCGGCAGGTGTTGATCAACTTATTGGGAAATGCGATCAAGTTCACTGATCGCGGCTCTGTAACTCTGATCGTTGAGCAGGTTGAGACGGGGCTAGCGGCAGGTACTCCTCTGGTGAAATTATGTTTTCAAGTGAAAGATACGGGGGTTGGTATTGCGGCTGATCGTCTGGAAGCGATCTTCCAGCCCTTTACCCAAGTTGGCGATCGCCAGCGGCAACAGGAAGGCACGGGCTTGGGTCTGGCTATTAGCCGCCGCATGATCAATTTGATGGGGAGTGACCTGGAGGTTACCAGCGAACTGGGGCAGGGTAGTACCTTTTTCTTTGAGATTGAGGTACCTCTGGTGCCCCACTGGAATACACAAAGCTGGTTTAGCCTGGAACAACCTGTCATTGGTTATGAAGGTGAACCTAAAACGATCCTGGTGATTGATGACCAGTGGGAAAACCGCTCTGTTCTGGTTAATTTGCTGGAACCTCTGGGTTTTCATATGATTGAAGCTGAGAATGGATTGGAGGGGTTAGCCAAAGCAACCACTCATCCTGATTTGGTCATTACTGATTTAGCGATGCCTGGGATGGATGGACTAGCTTTTCTCCGGCAATTGCGCGCTTCAAAATCAATTCAACATCTTAAGGTGATTGTTTCTTCGGCTTCTGTGGCAGAGCGCGATCGCCAAGTTAGCCTGGATGCTGGTGGAGATGGTTTTATCGCAAAACCAATTAAGTTGGGAGAGTTACTCCAGCATCTACAAAGCCAGTTGAACGTAACCTGGAAGTACGCAAATCAATCTCTCGCTACTTCGTTGCCGTCAAGCCAAGATAACCCCGTGTTTTCCCTGGAGGAACCCTCCTTGACCGCTGGTCTGATCCCAGATGCAGCAGACTTGCGTCATCTGTTGGACTTATCTGAGCAAGGCTTGATGATGAAATTCCAGGAAGAGGCCAGGCGAATTGAGCAAACGAACCCTGCTTACAGGGTTTTTAGCCAAAAAGCCATTCATCTGGCTCAAACGTTTCAAATCGATGCTTTAGAACAATGGTTGCGAGAGCATATATAGCGATCCCATGCACAACGCCTGTTACTCTCATAACAGCAAAAATGACTGAAGATTCGCTCTTTGGATTGAGGCAGGCTGGTAAAAAATTTCCCACTATAAAAAATTACTGAAAGCTTCAGCAACCATTGTGGAAGCTTTCAGAACTATCTATGCAATTCTCTCAAGCAACTCTTGCACAAACTCGTAAATTTTACTGTATAGCAGTCCTAAATTATTTTTGAGAATGAAGGGCTTTGTGAGTAAGGATGCCGCAGGAATCCTCACGCACAATTCAAATGGGACGCTATGGATATTGGTTCGCTAGCCCTTTATGGGATAGATAACTATGAAGACAACATTCTTGATTTTGGGCGCTCAGCGAAGTGGTACGTCCGTTGTTAGCCATATGTTATCTAAGGTACTACCACCACTTCTAATCCAGCAGATTGCACTTACTCCATTTGCTTTCATCCTGACAAAATCTTGCTATCGTATTCGTATTACTTAACACATCAATGCGTTAATACTAATTCATCCGGTAATCAGAGGTTTAGTGATAAAATAGTTGGTTTAACTATTAACTATGTAAGTGGACATGATTAAATTGAATCTATCATTTAGCAGTTCGAAATAATTGTGAAAATTTTTCTATCACAGGTTCACTGCCATTGGTTTTTTCGAATGACTGATGACAAAAGACAGTCCTCTCGATCTTGTTCACTAATCAAATAGGAATCAAATAGGATTGCTGTCGGTTGAGTCGAGGTATAAAATCAGCGCCTGCATGGATTATGCGGCACTAAACCATTCTACAAATACTTATCGCTTGTCCTGCCATAACATGCCAACGTGAAACCTTACCGGATTTGATCACTTCTGTGATTGCACCAATACCTGATGGCAACTAACATCTCAGTCAAAGGCCTAGAAAAGATGGGGCTTTAAAGATTTGCTGGCCCAGCCATAAAGCGAGCAAATGCAACGGATAGAACAGATAAAACCAGCGAGCTTTTTTCCCATGTTGATGGTTCGTGAAATACAGCAAAAAGGGAGCAAGGATGGCAGGAAACTGGAGGACCGCAAACCCCGGAACAATGATCAGTAAACTCAGATGCAGTGCAACCCATCCGGCCCACCAAGTTGCACTTACACGAAAACAGTGAATTAGGGCGATCGCAACTATTCCATAAGCTCGGTACTCCAGATGGAGCAATTGGGCGATCACTCCCCCTACCAACCAGATCAATAGCGGCCATTGTGGAAATAGTCTCACTAGGCGTAGACACAGTAAACCGAGTAGTAGCACGAAGAGAATGTTCCACTGGGAGGAGCGAAATAAAAGCCAAAAAATCGGTTGGGACAAAATCCCTAGCAACAATAGGCGCAGACAGTATTGCCCAAAGTTGTGGGTGTATTCTTCTCCTTCAACTACCAGCAGGATAAAGAGTGGGAAGCTAAAACGCCCAACAATTCGGAACCATGCAATACCTGGGAAGAAGACAGCACCGATATGGTCCACCAGCATCAAAACTGCGGCCAACAGTTTGATTTGATAATTGTTGAGCGACATGCAGTTTTCTTTGCACCACCAATGAATCCAATGCCAACGATCAAGTTTGGCACAATTCAGATTGCAGCATTTCCATCTGAATGTAGGATCCATCGGTGTATTGATGGGCACAAATCTTGGTGTGATCGCCCCAAGGGCACTTCCCAGTCCCAACGACGGCGGTTGTCTTGTGCAGGGAATCTGTCCCATCTGGCACTCATTTATCCGGCATCATCCACCAAAACTGTGACAGCCGCAGCGCTCGCGTTGGCGCGTTCCCTCGCCTGCTCGACGGTATCACCCAGAGCTAAAGCAACACCCATACGCCGATTCCGATAGGCACGCGGCTTGCCAAACAGGCGCAATTTACTGGTAGGTACCTGTAACGCTTCGTGGATGCCGGTGAATCGAGGATTGTCACCCATTGCATTGGCTAGAATCACCGCCGACGCCCCCGGTTGTATCAGGGCAATCTCACCGATGGGCAGCCCGGTGATAGCCCGCACATGCAACTCAAACTCAGACATATTCTGACTGATCAGGGTTACCATTCCTGTATCGTGAGGACGGGGGCTGACTTCACTGAAGTAAACCGTTTGTGCTGTTTCGCTGGCTCCCTGGATAAAGAGTTCAACGCCAAAGATACCCCACCCCCCCAGGGCCGTAGTGATCTTGTCGGCAATCTCCTGACACCGCTCAAGCGTCTGGGGATGCAGAGCGCAGGGTTGCCAGGATTCCCGGTAGTCCCCGCTGACCTGAATATGACCGATGGGTGGGCAGAAATGAGTCCCCGATGCCGAACGAACCGTTAGCAAGGTAATTTCGGTGTCAAATGGAACAAATCCTTCGACAATTACCCGCCCGCCTTTGGTGCGGCCCCCCGCCTGGGCATACTCCCAGGCGGGTTGTATGTCTGCCTCACTACGAATGGTACTTTGGCCTTTACCGGAGGAACTCATGACCGGTTTGACCACACAGGGCAGGCCCAGGTCAGCGATCGCCTGCCGATATTCTGCTTCTGTTTCAGCAAAGCGATAGGGCGATGTTTTCAGACCTAATTCCTCGGCGGCCAGACGACGAATCCCTTCCCGATTCATGGTAAGTTGGGTCGCCTTGGCGGTGGGAATGACTCGCCAGCCTTCCTGCTCCAGGTCTACGAGGGTTGCAGTGGCGATCGCTTCCACTTCTGGCACAATCAGCCCCGGTTTTTCCTGCTCAATAATTTGCCGCACCTGGGCTCCATCCAACATATTGATCACATGGGAACGGTGGGCTACTTGCATGGCGGGTGCATTGGCATAGGCATCGACGGCAATGACCTCTAACCCCAGGCGCATGGCTTCAATGGCAACTTCTTTACCCAGCTCGCCAGAACCCAGCAAGAGAAGTCGTTGCGCAGTTGTTGTCAGGGACGTACCCCAGGAAGACAAATTGGACATGGTAAAAACTGAAGATAAGAAGGTTTGCCTATCCTTCATTATCGATGAATGGGGTACTAAAGCGACCTGACTGCCAGTTTTACCTCTTCTCGCGTTGGCCACCCATAGCACCAGCGATTTGAGCCTAATCAATCCATTGCTGCTGATACAAATACTCCAGTACCCGTTGAGTGGCTGGGGCACATTGGTCTGAATCCTTGTACTTCAACCATGCGATCGCGGCGATTTCAGAGTTTGCCATGATTTCACCCGCGAAATCTGAGCTAAAACAACTCATTGTTACTTGAGTTGGCTCTGTATAGCCATGAGCCACTTCCTGCACAACCATTACTTCAGTTAAGGTGGCAGCAATCAGGCTAATGTTTAGTTCTTCCTGGATCTCTCGGCGCAGGGCTTCCCAGTCAGTTTCGCCACTTTCACGTTTGCCACCGGGTAGGTAGAACACATCTTTGCCAGTTGTCCGGGCACACAAAATCTGCCTGTCCTTGATGCAAATCCAGGCCACGACATCAATCATCGTGCGGTTTATCGCTCCGATATGGGATTTTAGCCTTGATAAAATATCTTGCGATCGCGTCCAGAGAATAGAACTACCTTCTTCTGGATCAAGGATATGGGCAGATCGTGGCAGGCGCGAGGCCAGAGTTGCCCCAAAATCGGGGGAGTGTACTGGACTGGTATCCAGACCGCCGTACCACAGGTCTACCGGAATCGTGATATTTTCCACTGCAAAGGGCCAGGTACTGATTGCATTGACTAAATCACGCGCGTAACCCCTTGCTCCTTGGGAAAACCCCTCTCGGAGACAGTTCTGGTACGCCTGACTAAATGAATCACTGAGATACAAGGAACGATCGCGCGCTGCACTCATAGCAATGATTAACTGCCACAGTCCATCCCAGGTAGCCGTTTGGGAGAAATGTTGCTCGAATGCTGCTGTGTCCTGCTCCACCGCCGCAATCATTTGGGCCACATCGGGTTGTAAAAGTGGTTTGATGCGCGGATGCGACAGGTCATCCTGCCCCGCCACGATGGCGATCGCCTCGACCAATCCTGCTTCTGCCAGGGCCAGGGCAAAGGGTGCGCCCTGAGAGAAGCCAACCGCCAGAACTGAGTGAAGATTGTTGCCATGAAGCAACTCCCGCACATCATCCACCCAGGAGGATAGAGTTTTGGTGGGGTGGGGGTTAGATAACCCTAATCCCGGTCGGTCGATCGCTATCAGTCTCAATGCCAAATCAGATAGATGGCTGGTGCCGAACCCAAGCGAACCACCCATTCCGGCTCCCGTACAAAACAAAACGGGAATACCATTTTCAGGGCCCCACTCAAACCATGCCAATTTGCGATCGTCCTTGAGCTGTATTGC
>CAZGDE010000162.1:11717-14428 GCA_964524315.1 uncultured bacterium | reverse complement strand
GGGTCGATAGAGAGTCCTCACGGGCACTTCAAAAATCGTCTGCATCAAGCCCTGCAACAAATTTGCGCGAAGGATTAGGGCTTCCAGAAATAGGAAATAGCACTAATGAGTCCTCTGACAAGAAGAACGAAGACAAAGGAAAGAATTCTAAATCTAACCAAGATGTAGGTAAGCCAAAGCCCAAATCTTATCCTGTTGACAGAACCGATTACGAAAATGAGAATCTATCGATTGATGAAGCTGTATAGATAATCTGAGAAAAAGCGTCTAAGTAATTCAAGGTCGTGCTCTAAACATATGGATCGGGGTGGCTGAACGCTGCTTCTAGCAGCAGTCTTTGGAAAGTCACACCACATCTAGAACATCACCTAATTCAGACAAACAAGCAGAAAAGGACTTTACAGCGCAATCGATGCGGCACAGATTTGGGATTTAAAGCTCAAGCGCAGCAAGCAACCTGAGCACATATGCGACGGAAAGTGCTGTAAGAACACAGAGATTAAGAATTAGAACTTCCTGAGAAATTAGTTTATCTATCTTTCCTCTAAAGAAGCTTAAATATTTCGAGCTCATGAGATACGACATATGGAATTCGAGTACTGCACTAATTCCACCGCGCAGTCATTTGTACTCTCTTCCTGCCCAAGGGATGGATGCATCTTATGGAGAGAGCTTGACTGGTTATATTGCTCGTTTGGCTCAGGCTTATCATGTATTTCCAGGAGTTCTTATGGAGAGAGAAGTGGCACCAGTAGTTGACAAGACATACGGAGGTGCAAACCTTCATAGAATCTACCAACATGTGGCGGCTCTGAATGGCACAGGAGAGATGGCAGTCGGTGTAGTAAAAGCTCTTCAGAGTTTGACATTACAAGATAAACTACACTGTCTAACGATGATTCCTTGGGTGAATGTATTTCCCACAAGAGGATTACTTCGTCCTGTACGTGCTTGGTGTCCGGTTTGCTACCAAGGGTGGCAGTCGAATAGTCAAACTGTGTACGAACCTTTGGTGTGGGCAATAGATGCTGTTAAAGTTTGTTCTCTTCATCAACAACATCTCATCACTGAGTGTCCTCACTGCAAAAAATCAAATAGACTACTCGATTGGAAATCACAACCGGGGTACTGTTCTAAATGTCAGGGATGGCTTGGCTCCTTACATGACATGGCATCTTTTAACACACCTCCCTTGGAATTTGGGATGCTTCTTTGGGTAGCCAGCACGGTTAAAGATTTACTTGCTGCTACTCCAACTCTGCAATCTTTCTGTGATAGACAAAGAGTTGCACAAGCTCTGCAATTTTATGTTGATCGAATTACCGAAGGTAATGTGGCTGAGCTTGCTCGGAGGATTGGAGTACCGAAAAATACTTTTTGGCTTTGGTGTAATGGCAGCAATATGCCAACACTTAAGTCCTTACTGAAGATCTGCTATTGCCTGAATACTTCACTCTCAAACTTCTTACTTGGAGAGTTAAAAAGACCAACCCAGGAAGAAATGGCACTACCATTACTAGCAAGAAACAAGCGAAGAGCTAGCGCTAAAGTCTTTGATGATGATTTTCTACTAAGTCTTCAACAAAAGCTGCAAGAATCATTAGATTCCGAGGTGATACCTCCGTTTTCTATGGAGCAAACCGCAAAGCAGTTAGGGTGTCATAGGCGTACAATATACAGACACTTCCCGGATCTGTGCCGCAAAATTTCGGACAAATATAACAGCTATCAGAGGACTCGATTTACAGAGGCGATCGAGCAGGCTTGTGCAGAAGTCTGTCGTGTGGTTCTCGAACTTCAATCTGAATCAATATATCCTTCAGAAGCCCGTGTTTCAGAGCGAATGAACAAACCAGGATATTTAAGGTACAAGCAAGTTCGGACTGCTCTACAGGAAGCAAGAGTTGCAGCTAAAAGCTAAATGGGTGGAGATATCATTTTTATAAAGTAAGGTCCATGTGGTGCAGAATCATGTCCTAAGGCTTTACAAAACTTTATGGAAGCAAATTTTGGACAACAAGTTTCGGAAACAAAAGATGGACAAGTTGTCCAAAATTTAGGTCAAGTCACAATTTAATGTGCGAATGTACAAATGTAAAAATGGAGCTAACCGGATTCGAACCGGTGACCTTCTCAATGCCATTGAGACGCGCTACCAACTGTGCTATAGCCCCCTATGCGTATTCCATCATGCCTTGCCACTAGTCATTCGTCAAGTGATGGCGCGATAATTTTAATCATACATAACGGTCGCGCATGATCGTATACCGGCTATCGGCTAGCTGTAGGAATCATGCCTGCCTATGACGAGTGACCACCTTAAACCAGGGAACCTATGACTGATAACCCACAAAATCCGTCGACACCAGCCGCGCAGACTCCCGTTGAAGCAGAGACCCTGTTGCGATCGCTCCGTCGTAAGGAGGGCACCTGGGTAGAATGGGGGCAAGCATGCCAGACATTGCAAAAGGAAGGGTACACCCCCCAGACAATCTTTGAAGAAACGGGTTTTGAGCCAATCCACCAGAACCAGATTATTGTTGCCATGCAGGTTTACACCAGTATTGTGACTGTGGGTGTGCCCGATGCAGTCAAACAGCACTTTACCCAAAAAGGCAGCGATATTCTGTACGAGTTGCGTATTCTGGCGCAGAACGACCGGGCAGCCGTGGCAATACTAGTGTTAGAGAAAGGGTTGGACACCGATGAAG
>CAZGDE010000162.1:0-11707 GCA_964524315.1 uncultured bacterium | reverse complement strand
CGGTGATGCTGTTGCTTATCAGGCTTGGAAACTGGCACGGCAAAAGTCTGACTTGCAGGAGCGATCGCGGCTGATTGCGCGGGGGTTAAAGTTTGCCCACAGTGCTGGTGCCCGCCAACAAGTTGAAGGATTGTTGACGGATTTTAGTGTCACTCCCACTAAATCGGCTCCCCGTTTGCCAATTTATCGGTTGGACTCGGAAGAAGAACTACCAAGAGTGATCCCTGTCGTAGGTCGGTTGCCATTAACCAAAGCAGATTTACAGGCAGTACCACTGGTGGAAGAAATTGCCCCCTTCAATCTGGTCAAATTTTCTGGTGCAGGTGCCTGGATACCTGTGCCTGGCTGGCAGGTAATTTTAGCAGCGGCAGATCCAGTGGCGATTCTTTGCGCCAGTGATAGGTTGCCCACACCCTTACCGGGTGAGGTGGAGGATGTCCTTGTCGTGATTGATCGGGCAAAACGCACCTGGAATGATGAGTGTTACTTTGTGGTTGAGCAAGACAACCAACTGCAAATTCAATGGTTTGCCCAATCACCGGAGTTATCCATGCTCGGGCAGGTCATTTTAATGATGCGTCCAAAGAAAGTTCTGGAAGCGGGTTATACGACAAACGTACTCTCGGAGGATCAGCAGTCGATTTTGAGTAAGTGGCAATTTGATGAGTAGGGGAGGATCAGGTCATACAGTAGAATGACTTTGTTTGAATGACTGTATTTTCTGGCACATAGCAGGAGCGGGTATTGTTAGCAGCATTACTGTATGGCAAAGAGGATCTGCGGTTAGAGCATGTTTCTGACCCGACTCCGGCAGTGGGTGAAGTCGTGATCCGGGTGGGGGCGGCAACCACCTGTGGCACTGACTTGAAAGTATGGCGACGGGGTGGTCACGCTAAAATGCTCAAACCACCTACCCTATTTGGGCATGAAGCGGCAGGGGAAATTGTTGCGGTTGGTCAGGGTGTGACGGGTTGGCAAGTTGGCGATCGCGTCGTTGCCAATAATTCGGCTCCCTGTATGAACTGTTTCTTTTGCAAGAAGGAAGAATATTCACTATGCCAGAATTTGCTGTTTAACAATGGCACCTTTGCCGAGTACCTGAAAATCCCGGCACCGATTGTGCAGCATAACCTGCTGGCTATTCCGGATGGGGTGCCCTATGGATTGGCGGCGATGACCGAACCCCTGGCTTGTGTCTTGCATGGAGCTGCCCGTTCCGAGGTAAAACCGGGTGATAACGTCATTGTCATTGGTGACGGGGCGATCGGCTTAATGTTTGTTGCGGCTCTGGCATCGGGTAAAGGTGATTGGTTTGACCATTCCCGCGCCTCCCAGCATCCCACCCCCTTTGCGAACGTTTTTCTGTTGGGTGGGAACGATCAACGATTAGCCGTTGGGGCGAAACTGGGAGCAATTAAGACCTTTAACTATAAGCAGATAAAGGACGTGCCATCGTTAGTCAAAGACCTGACCGATGGTTGGGGGGCGGATGTAGTGATTGAGGCAACGGGTGTGCCCTCTGTCTGGGAATTGGCGATCGCCTGTGCCCGTCCGGGAGCCACGGTAAACCTGTTTGGTGGTTGTCCCCGCAACACCACGATTACAGTTGATACAGAACAACTTCATTACAGCGAACTAACCCTTAAAGGCGTATTTCACAACACGCCTAAATACGTTCGTGCCGCTCTGAAATTACTGGCAAGTCGGGATTTACCGCTGGAGTTGTTGTTGAGTGGGGAGCAACCCTTAAGTCAACTGGGACCTGTGTTTGAAAGTATGCGCCAACGGCAGGTGATTAAGGTGGCGATCGTACCTTAAAAAGTGGTTTAGGTTTGATCAATTGTATCAAATTATACAGCAGCCTCTTTTAAGGGAATTAAGTCAGTTCGATATTGGGTAGGGGCGAGTTTTGCGGTCAAATCCGTTGCGACTTGCTCAACCTGCCCGCACAGTCTGCTTTTGGAAACGCTGAAAATTCTGAAAACAAGGAACCTGCGGTACACCATGGTGAATCATTTCTGTACCGATGTTTTAGTGGAAATCTGCCAGGGCTAATGATGACAGGGCTCTGAGAAATTTATGATGCAGGCGCGGAAAACCTGTGCCCGAATGGTAGGAAGGGGCATCGTTATACCGATTTAAACAGGCATAGAGGCAGATTTAGTTGTGGAGGGGGCTGGAATGCCAGGCTTATCCCGGATCGGCCGTGCTTTCAAAGCAAATTGGTATTGGTTTGTAGGAATTCCTTTTTTAGAAGGTTAAAATCGCTCTTCCGGTGGATGTTTTTTTTAGACAAATATCAAGTTTCTGAAGCATTTATGCTTATATGAATAAAGGCTCCGTGAATACACGGGAGAGGTGCTTAGCCAGGTAGCTAGGTACTGTTGTTCCTACGGAGTTCCCTGTGCGCCCGTCCTGTTGTGGCTAAAGTTGTGGCAACCAATCGTCATTAGTGGTTATGCATCTACCCCATGAATCAATTCCAAGATGTCTTCATCTCCTATGGGAGAGCAGACAGTAAATCGTTTGCGAAAAAGCTAAACGATCGCCTCGTTGCCGAAGGATTAGAGGTCTGGTTTGACTTTGATGACATTCCTTTAGGCGTTGATTACCAGAATCAGATCGACGACGGGATCGAAAAATCAGACAATTTCGTTTACATCATTTCGCCCCATTCGGTAAATTCGCCCTATTGTGCCAAGGAAGTCAACCTGGCCTTGCGGCGAAACAAACGCCTTATTCCGCTGTTACATGTCGAACAAATCAGTCGGGAAACCTGGCAGCAACGCCATCCCCACGGTACAGACGCCGAGTGGCTGGAGTATCAGGCACGGGGGGCACACTCTAGCTTCCCCAATATGCACCCAGAAATTTCGAAAATTAACTGGGTCTACTGTCGGGAGGGGGTGGATGACTTTGAGGCAGCCCTTGCCAATTTGCTCAGGATTTTTTCTCGGCAAAAAATCTATGTGCATCAACATACCCGCATTCTGGCGCAGGCATTGGAATGGGAACGGGGGCATCGGCGATCAACCCATTTGCTGGTAGGAGAAGCCCGCCAACAGGCAGAAATCTGGTTAAAAACCCGGTTTCAAGATGAGCAACCACCCTGCCTTCCGACTAATTTGCACTGTGAGTACATTACCGAAAGCATCAAGAATGCCAATAACTTGATGACACAGGTATTTCTCTCCTGGGCAAATGAAGATATGGTTTTGATGCAGCAAATTCGGCAAGACTTGTTGCGGGAAGGAATCACCATCTGGGTCAGTAAAGCGGATATTAAAACTGGAGCTAATTTTCAGCAGGAAATTAACCGGGGCATTGAAGAAGCAGACAATATTGTTTATTTGATTTCACCTGATTCATTAGAGTCCCAATATTGCCAACAGGAAATTACCTATGCGCTCAGTCTCAATAAACGGATTATTCCGCTACTAATTCACCCGGTTGATTTAGCGCAAATTCCCGCTGCATTGCGGTTAATTCAGTTTATTAACTTTGCTGATAACACCACAACCGAGCAACATCAGCGGGATATGGCAAAGCTGATCAAAATTCTGCGGGAGGACGAAAGTTACCACGCGGAACATAAGATCCTGCTGACAAAAGCCCTCAAGTGGGATCGGCAGCAAGGTAATCCCAGTATGTTGTTGCGGGGTTATAACCTCCGCCATGCCGAAGCGTGGCTGAAGGTTGCCCGCAAGCGGGAGCAGTACCGCCCTACGGAATTGCAACAGGACTTTATTGAACAAAGTCTGCGACAACCAAGTGGCGTGGCATTAGATGTGTTCGTTTCCTACTCGCGGCGGGATTCGGAATTTGCCCGGCGGTTAAACGATGCCCTGCAAATTCAGGGCAAAACAACCTGGTTTGACCAGGAAAGTATTGCGGCTGGTTCAACAGATTTTCAGCGGGAGATTTATCACGGCATCGAAAGTGCCGATCACTTTCTGTTTATCATTTCACCCGCATCCATTAATTCACCCTATTGTGCGGATGAGGTGGAGTATGCCGTGAAACTCAGTAAGCGGATTGTAACGGTGTTATATCAACCCGTTGATCCAGCAACGTTACCTCCCGGTCTGGCAACTGTGCAATGGCTGGACTTTAACCAGAACAGTGGCAATTTTGATACGAATTTCAGTACTCTGCTGCGAACACTAGAAACTGATCCGGATTATCTGCGAACCCATACTAAATTGTTGGTACGGGCACTGGAATGGGATCACAAAGACCGGGATGATAGTCTGTTGCTGCGGGGTAATCTCCTGCATGAAATGAACGAGTGGCTCTGCAGTAGTGAGGATAAATCACCCGCACCCACGACCTTACAACGGGATTTTATTTCGGCATCGGATGCGGCAGAACTGCAACGCCAGCGATCGACCGTCCGTTTACAACGACTGGGCATGGCAGTAATATCCACGATTTCGGTGGTGGCGATCGCCCTCGGTTTAACGGCCTTTAAGCAGAAGCAAGTTGCCCAACGCTTGCAGTTGCAGGCTTACCAGGAAGAAATTCTGGCCCAGACTAAAACCTCCGAAGCATTGTTTCAATCGCAACGGGTGTTTGAGGCATTGCTAGAAGCAATGGCCGCCGGGATCAAACTGGAACAAATTGGCTTATCAACGGGCGAACTGCGGGCACCCGTTGTCACCGCCCTACAGCAGGCTGTCTTTTGGGTGCGGCAAAACCAGCTTCTCAGTGGGCATAAGGGCATTATCTGGACGATTGCCACCAGTACCGATGGTCAAATGATTGCGTCTGCCAGTGCGGATGGCACGGTTCGGCTCTGGCATCGGGATGGGCATCTCCTTCACGAAATTCCGGGTAAAACCAATGTCGAAATGCTGGCTGTGGCCTTTTCGCCGGATAACAAGTACCTGGTCACGGGTAACAATCGCGGTGAGGTGGTTCTTTATCACATCGAAACATCGACCACTCAATTAATTGGCAAACATGACGAACCAGTCACCAGTGTCGCTGTTGCCCCAAATGGTGAACTCATCGCCTCTGCCAGTGAGGATAGCACTATCCAGTTGTGGACGTTTGGGGGCAAACGGGTGAAAACCCTGACCGGGCACGATGCCGCTGTGCGCTCTGTGAGCTTCAGTCCGACCGGACAGACGATCGCCTCTGCCAGTGACGATCGCACCATTCGGCTCTGGCAAAGTGATGGTACCCCCCTGCGTACCCTGACGGGCCATACTGCCGAAGTCCAGAGTGTCAGCTTTAGTCCCAATAACCGTTGGTTAGTGTCTGCCAGTTGGGATCAGACAGTACGACTGTGGCGAGCCGATGGTGCCCCAATTCGCACGATTCAGGCCCATGATGCCCTGGTGTATGATGCCGTGTTTACGCCAGATAGCAAAACTATTGTGTCTGCCAGTAACGACAAGACCATTAACGTCTGGTCGCTGGATGGTAGTTTGATCACCACCATTAGCGGCCACAGTGGGCAGGTACGGAGCTTGAGTTTCAATGCCAGGGATGGTTCGCTGGCCTCTGCCGGGGGCGATCGCACCATTCGTTTGTGGACAGTCACACCACCACTGGTAACAGCCCTACCCGATCACCGTGCCCGCGTTTTTAGTGTGGCATTTTCACCGGATGATCAAATCCTGGCATCAGCAGGAGCCGATAACAGTGTGCGGCTCTGGCAACGTCAGGGGCAGTTTCTCAAACAGTTAAGTGGACACCAGTCCGTCATCTGGTCGGTTACCTTTAGTCCCGATGGGAAGGAACTCGCCTCCGCCAGTTCCGATTTCACCGTCAAACGCTGGGATCGAAACGGCAAACTGTTGCAAACATTGATTGGTCACAGGGGGCCGGTCTACGCGGTGGATTATAGCCCCGATGGTCAACTGATCGCCTCAGCAGGAGCAGACAAAACCCTGCGCCTGTGGCGACGAGATGGTCAGCCGATTCGCACCATTCAGGGCATATTTGACAAAGGGATTTTGGTGGTTCGGTTCAGCCCAGATGGCAAGACCATTGCCACGTCTGGTTGGGATAGTAAGGTGAGGCTCTGGAACCATCAGGGGAAACTGCTGACAACCTTAGCCGGACACCAGGGTTGGATCTACGATGTCAACTTCAGTCATGACGGGAAACGGTTGGTGACTGCCAGTTACGACAATACGGCGATCGTCTGGAACCTGAAGGGAGACATACTGGCAACCCTTCAGAATCATGAGGATGGGGTATCTGCTGCGCGTTTCAGTCAGGACGATCAACTCATTGCGACTGCCAGCCATGACCATACGGTTAAACTTTGGCATAGTGATGGAAGGTTGATTACGACCCTGCGGGGACACAGCGATCGCGTGAGCGATGTCAGTTTCAGCCATGACGGTCAGTTGTTGGCGACTGCCAGCGAAGACAAGACCGTGATGCTGTGGAACCTCAACCTGCGGGGTGAGTTAGACAAACTCCTGGCGCGGGGATGCCAGTGGACACGGAACTATCTCCAAACGGCTCCAGATGCGCCACCAGATATTCGGACTTTTTGTCAGCAAATGGATTCATCGCAAACTGCCGATCGCTCAGGTGAGCAAGTGAGTTTGCGATCGCCAAAGTAATCAAGTTGTCAGCAATTTGGGAATCAGTGGTTACCTGTGATGGTAAGAGGTTGTTTTCAAGGTCTTAATGCGCACAGCAAAACGTTCCGATCTCTCGAAATACCCTCATTGTCATTAGGATCAAAAATCTCCGCGTTCTTCGAGAAATCGGAGATCTTGGGAAGGTAGACCTCTCAGAAAAACCCATTCTTACTAACCAATGACTTGATTAATCCAATCTTGTATTCATTCAACTCGCATCTACTAAATCTATGGCAAAGAAAACTAGCTATCAGGACATTCTCAAACAAGAAATGACCGATATGTTTAACCAGCTTGACCTGCCCCATCTATACAAGCAGGCAATCAAAGCTCGCTGGTTAGATCAGGTGTTATGGATGGAAAAGAAAGCCGATCAATGTCGTATCTGGCATTACCGTTTGCGACTAACTAGCATCATTGGTGGTGTGATTCTGCCAGCACTGGTCGGTATCAATTTTCAAATGGAGGACAACAAGACCTTCAAGGTATGGTTTCCCTGGCTGACGTTTGGTTTAAGTCAGGTGATTGCTGTCAGTGCAGCGGTGGAAGAGTTCTGTCGCTATGGCGATCGCTGGCGACAATATCGTCAAAGCGTTGAAAGTTTGAAAACAGAAGGGTGGCAATATCTCCAATCCAGTGGCCCGTACCACAAGTACAAAACGCATGTGGATGGCTATTCCATGTTTGCCAGCCGCGTCGAAAGCATCATTAAGGAAGATGTGCAGACCTACATCACCGAATTGATGAAACAAAAGGCAGAGGAGGAAGAAGAAATCAAGAAAATTGTGGCAGCCGCCAAGGATGTGCCACCACCCCAGTTTCCTGCGTCTGAACCCGTGTTAGAGCCACTTGTTACGACAACTGTGGCCTCGGGTGGGAATGGCAATGGAGCAGCGACAGCGATCGCCACCGTTGCCCCGGTCAGTGCGGCCACCTTACCCGTGATGGCAAGCGCAACGGCTCTTTCTGCTGCCGCATCTGCCATAGGACAGGAACCCAAGCCGGGTACTGCTGGATTATTGAAAGTGTTACAGGATACGGTGTTTAAGCTACAACCGAAACCGTCTGAAAGCTTGAATGACAACGAAAAAGTATTGGTCAAAGGTGGCAGTACCTACAGCTTGCATTCCTACACGGTGGCAGAAAATAACCATATCCGGGTTGCCCTCTCCGATATCACATTAGGAGCCGATCACCGGAATACCTGGTATGTGTATGCAGGGCACGTTGAATTGCCCGGTAGTAGCACAACTGGCAATGGATCGGGTTTGCAAAAGCTGATTGCACTCACAAACCAACGCAGCAATAGTAATAGCGAAATTCGCCTCAAAGTTCCCTACTTCAGCCAGCGTGACAACCAGATCAAACCCTATAGCACCTGCAATACTTCCAGTTGTGCAATGGTGGCGAAATATCTGGGTGCCAAAATTTCCAGTGATGATGAGTATTACACCTACGTCGAGAAGTATGGCGAATCAGAAGATCATAGCGCGCAAAACCAGGCATTAACGGCAATCAATATCAAATCGACCTGGAATACCAATCTTGATTTCGACGATTTAGATAAGTCGCTGGAAGCTGGTTTCCCCATCGTGATTGGGATTTTGCATCATGGTCCTCTGGAAGCCCCATCAGGGGGACACATGCTGGTCGTGATTGGTCGCAATGCTAATCGTGACTATATTTGCAATGATCCCTATGGTGATTTGATGACTGATTACCAATCGACGAATGGTAATGGTGTCATCTATTCACGCAAGGTTTTGAGCCATCGCTGGTTAGTTGAAGGTCCAAAATCCGGTTGGGGCCGGTTGTTCTACGGTAATTCATTGCCTGCTTAGGATTGGGAATTTAAGCAATTCGCCAACTGCAGGGGCGGGTTTAGCCAACTCATCTGCATTCAATAATGAATTTGACGACAAAACCCGCCCCTACCCAATATTGAACTGATTTAATTCCCATTGCTTAGCGATGTTTGCCTGCTAAGTTACGCCCTTTCAGGTTGCAACGTTGCTGAAAGACTCTTTGCATTTCAAGATCGTTTGCTCTTGATTTCGTTGCCATTCACTCTTTTCTATTTTTTCTATGACACAAACCCAAACTCGCCTTGGGTGGCTAATCACGCAACATACGACGGTAAAGCGACGACCGGCAGCACTGCATGATCTTGGTTTTAGTGAAAAAGTTGCCACCAGTCCTCACCGCATTGTGCTGAAGTCCTATGCGGCAGATGCACCGGGAGAAAATCTCCAGGGTCATTTGAAGGTGGAATTGGCCGAACCCTGTCATGGAACGACAACCTGGTATGTGGAAAGCCAGTATTGTCAGGTGGCCCAGGAACCATTTGAGCCACCGATCGCAGCAGCACCTTTGAAAACTTCCCAACCGACCAGTACAACTCCAGCGGCGATACCGCCCGGTGCGCCATCGTCCGGCAAAATTAATGATGCGGGACTCAATCTGATTAAACAATCAGAAGGGTTAGAGTTGGAGGCATATGTTTGTCCGGCGGGTGTGCTAACGATTGGTTATGGCACCACAAAAGACGTGTACGCAGGACAGCGCATCACCCAGGCGGAAGCAGAAGCCTTTCTCAGACGCGATGTGGAGAGATTTGAGCAGGCTGTGCGCGAACTGGTGAAAGTACCCCTTACGTCTAACCAATTCAGTGCACTGGTTAGTTTTGTCTACAATGTGGGTGAAGGCGCATTTGCCGATTCTACCCTGTTGAAAAAACTCAACGAGCGTGATTATCAGGGTGCGGCGGAACAGTTTTTACGCTGGGTCAAAGGTGACGGGGGCGAATCCCTACCCGGTTTGGTCACCCGCCGCGAAGCGGAAAGGAAACTGTTCCTGACTTCATAGGGTCCCGACAGTTTTTTTTACTGATTTAAACAGACGGCACTGCAGATTTATCTCTCCATAGGGGCACATCGCGATGCGCCCCTACAGAGTTTTGCCATGACAGATCGATCGCTGCTGTCTGACATCGGGATGGGAAACCAGATAGTCCCTTAACCAGTGACAACCGCGACTGAGCAAGGTATCTAATCCTTCCAGTCGCCACTGGTAGAGAGTGCCATCGGCTGCGATCGCCACGACGGACTGACCATTGTGACTAATCGCCGCACTCTTTAAGTAAGTGTGGGTCGTGTCATATTGGGCCAATTGCCGACCTGTGAGATCCCACAGGCGGGCTGTACCATCCTCACCGGCAGTGATAACCATTTGGCCATTGGTGCTAAAACTGGCACTATACACGCTACCCAAATGCCCGTTCAATTGGGCTACCAGTTGTCCAGATGGGTGCCAAACGCGAGCCGTACCATCTTCGCCCGCTGTCACCAACATATTGCCCTGAGGATTAAAGGTGACCTGCATCACCCAGCCATGATGTCCGCTCAGCGGTACCAATTTCTGGCTGGTAACGTTCCAGATGGCGGCTTGACCACTCCCACCTGCGATCGCAACCTGCCGTTGATTAGGGCTAAATGCCGCACTGACGATCCAGTTCGGTTGATTCGCTAATTGGGCCAATGGTTTACCGTTGACATCCCAGAGGGAAATAAATCCCCGACCATTTTCGCCCATGACAGCTAATCGTTGACTATCAGGGCTAAACTGCAGATGCAGAGCCCGCCCCTGTGGAATTTTCCAGCTTGACAGAGGTTGGCCGGATGTGTGCCAGATTTGCACCGTTCCACTATCACCGATCGCCGCCACCAGTTTCCCGTTGGGGCTGACGCTCACACTCCGTAAATCGCGTTGTTGGGTATCAAACCGGGCAATGGCCTGACCGGTGACCCGGTGAATTTGCACCATGCCACCCGCTTCCCCAGTGGCCAGCAATTGGCGATCAGCACTCCAACTGGTCGCGACTACCTTGACCGGATTGGCAGCCGCCGCACTGACCTGATTAACATCCTGTTTGTTCAGGTGCCAAAACCGCACCAGGTCATCGTCGCCAACCGTTGCCAGCAGGTTACCGACGGGATTGAAACTCATGCCCCGCACCAACCCCTGATGCCCTTTTAACTGGGCCAGTTGTGTGCCTGTCAAATTCCAAAAGCGGATGGTGCGATCGCTGCCCGCAGTGACAATGCGCTGGCTATCGGGGGTAAAGCCTGCGCCCAGAATGCGTCCCTGGGTTGCCTGCCATTGCCGCATCAACTGGAGCGATCGCTGATCGACAAATTGCCACAACTGCACCAGGTCATCGGCTCCAGCAGTCACCAAATAGTTACCATCCGGGCTGAAACTGGCACTTAAAATGCGTTCCTGATGGGTTTGGGTTTGGGCCAGCAATTGGCCAGATGCGTTCCAGAAGCGCAATGTTTTATCCAGACCTGCCGTTACCAGGTAGCGCCCATTCGGGCTGAAACTGATGCTGAATACCCAACCCTTGTGTCCGGCTAATGGGGCTACCTGCCTGCCAGCAACATCCCACAACCAGGCTTTGCCATCGTCGCCGGATGTTGCCAGTAATTGCCCATCCGGGCTAAAGCTTAAACTTAAAACTCGGCCCGTGTGTGCTTTGAACTGCCTCAGGGGTTGACCCGTAGCAGTCCAGAGCCGCACCATACCATCTTCCCCGGCCGTTGCCAGTAATTGCCCACCCGCACTGAAACTGAGGCGCAATAACTTACCATGATTGGTTTTTATCGTCGTGATGGGGACACCGGATGGCTGCCATAGTTTCAGGGTGCCATCTTCCCCTGCCGTGGCAAAGCGATCGCCCCTGGGACTGAAACTGATATCAAAAATGTCGCCCTGATGGGGATTGAAATGGTTACGGGCATGAATGGTTTGCAGAATTTGTTGCAATGCCAGAATCGGACTGACCACGGGATAGCTGCTAACGGGGGTGCGATCACCCACGACAGCTTTTAATACCTGTCCCATCTCGATCGCCGCGACCAGAGCCTCAATTTCGCCAATCTGGTTGGCCTGGTACCGTTGCAATGTGCTGAGAGCATCCAGATCCAGATCCTTGATCGCCAGTTGCGTTTTGACGGTTTGGAGTTCTGCCTGGGCAAGGCCAGTTCGAGTTTGTGCCTGTTGCCGAATGCGTTCTGCGGCTTTCGCGGTGTTGGTTGCGATCG
>CAZGDE010000161.1:5191-14578 GCA_964524315.1 uncultured bacterium | reverse complement strand
GTCTATGTACCTCACCTATGTCAACCTGTTCGTGTTCATCCTGCGGCTGTTGATTGCTATCTTTGGGCGAGATTAATCCTTTATCCCGTTGTGTTTGGTAAACTAATCACCCAATCATTTCTGTAGGGGCGGGTTGAGTCGGGTTCTAACACCGTTAGGGCTTGAACAAAATCCGCCCTTATCGGTGAATGTAGTTACAGTTAGACTGTAAAAGTAGGCTGTAAAGCACATAGCCTTGTAAATATTCCTTTGAAGAACCAAAATTGCAAATCGCATGGAAACGCTCGAAATTAAACGGGAAGTAGAACTGTTGTCTGACCGCCTGGGTAAAACCCAGGACTATCTTTGACATTCCTGCCCTGACCGCCAGAATTCAAGACCTGGAACAAATTGCTGCCCAACCCGACTTCTGGAACGACCAGACAGAGGCACAGAAGACGTTACAAGAACTGAATGATCTGAAATCGCACCTGCAACAGTTTCACGAATGGAGCGCTAGCCTGGATGACGCCAGAGCGGTTCTGGAACTGTTGGAACTGGATGACGACGAGTCGCTGCTACAGGAAGCCGAAGCGAGTCTGACCCAGTTGGGTAAAGACCTGGATCAGTGGGAACTCCAGCAGTTACTCTCCGGTACATATGACCAGAAAGGGGCGGTATTGACGATCAATGCTGGAGCCGGTGGCACCGATGCCCAGGATTGGGCTGATATGTTGCTACGGATGTACACCCGTTGGGCCGAAGCAAACCGCTATAAAGTCCATCTGGCAGAAATTTCCGAGGGTGACGAAGCGGGGATTAAGTCGGCCACGTTGGAGATTGAGGGACGTTATGCCTATGGCTATCTCAAATCTGAAAAGGGTACCCATCGTTTAGTCAGGATTTCGCCATTTAACGCCAATGGCAAGCGGCAAACCAGTTTTGCTGGGGTAGAGGTGATGCCTCTGATCGATAACACGGTGCAACTGGATATTCCCGACAAAGATCTGGAAATTACCACCTCACGGGCTGGTGGCAAAGGTGGACAAAACGTCAACAAAGTGGAAACGGCTGTCCGGATTTTGCACATTCCAACTGGCATTTTTGTCCGTTGTACGGAGGAGCGATCGCAACTCCAGAACAAGGAAAAAGCCCTGGCTATCCTGAAAGCCAAGTTGCTGATTATTGCCCAGGAACAAAAGGCCAAGGAAATTGCCGACATTCGCGGTGACATGGTAGAAGCCTCCTGGGGAAACCAGATCCGTAACTATGTCTTTCATCCCTACCAGATGGTGAAAGATCTCCGGACGGGTATGGAGACAACTGCCATTAACGATGTCATGAATGGTGAACTGGAGCTATTTATCCAGGCATATCTCCGCCAGGAAGCCCAGTTAGTTGATGTTTAGTGAGAGAACGATGCCTGATGGGAATGCCCTGTCAAGTAAACAGTATTTTGCGACTGCAGCGATCGCAGGGCTATCCCGATGCGGTGGAGCCAGGTCGCCGTTACCAGGTGACCAAAGCAGGCTACCGAATTCTGCCGATGGATGTCCCCCTGCAACTAGTGGATGAAACCTGGGTTGCTTATGCGGATGTCGTTGTGCATCGCCTCACCTGGGAAGGGGACGTCACCACTATCGACTTTGAAATCGTTAGAATCTACGAATTGCCTTTCCCGTTAAAGTAGTTCACACTTGAACTAATTCATACTAATTAACAAACTGGTTGTCGTTTTATGGAAACCTCTCACCCTGCTGTGGAAACTGCCCCAGCTACACCAACCGCCGAAACGGCAGAATCCTTACCACAGAAGCCAGAGGGAAGCTACGTCAAGTTCGCGATGCGGAATATGGTACGAAAGCGGGGTAAGTCCCTCTTCCATTTTTTGCTGACCACGATTTCACTACTGACAATTTTCGTGGGGCTGGCGTACCTGACTCGGTGAGGGACGTTATATCCTTGGTGATGCTGAGTAGCTGGGTGAATTGGAACGAAGTTTCAACTCATCCAACGCTTAATTCACCCTTGGAATCAGCAACGCCCTCCGGGGTTCAGAAAGTTGAGAGTGGCTATGGGCTTGCAAGTTGAAGTATGTGTTCAGGAATGTTTTGCCGCAGCGACAGAGCTACCGCAAAATTCATCGCATGATTCCCAATCTAATGATTCCCGCTCGCCAGTTTCGCTTGAAACCTGGGAAGTTTGGTTCAATCGCTGGTTAGATACCTTACAGCCCGATTTATCCCCAATTCGGGCCTACGAGTTAAGTCTGCGGTTGACGGACGATCACGAAATCCACACACTGAACAGCCAGTATCGCCAACAGGACAAACCAACCGATGTCCTGGCGTTCGCCTCGTTAGAAGTTGACAGTCCGCCCACGGAGGCAATGGCAGAAACCGAACCACTGTACCTGGGTGATATTGTGATTTCGGTAGAAACGGCCCAACGGCAAGCCAGCGATCGCGGACACTCTCTGGAGATTGAACTTGCCTGGTTAGCGGCGCATGGGCTACTGCATTTACTGGGGTGGGATCATCCCGATGAGGAGCAACTGACCCAAATGTTAAATCAACAAGAAACATTACTACATACGGTTGGTCTGATCCTGGAGACCAGTTAGAATTCTCCTGGCTTGGCAAGGCAAGCTATACTATGCAACTAATTCCGTCGCTATGTTCAACCGTGCCTGGACAGCAATGGTTTTGATTATGCCATCCCTGCCATCGCCGCTTCTGGTTCGACCCATTCCCTTACCTTTCGGTTTATGCCTTCTGACGTTTCTACCCAATCGAACGACTCCCCTAACAGCAAGGGTTCCCACGTCGCTCAATTAAATCGGGAATTGGCTTGGCAGGTTGCCCCAAGTTTACTGATTAGCTTTAAGTATGCCTGGGCAGGGGTGAGTTACGCATTCCAAACGCAGCGGAATTTTCGGATCCATGTTGTGGTTGGTTTGCTGGCAGTCGGGTTAGGTACATTTCTCAAACTGACTTCTGTCGAAATGGCAATTATTGGTTTAACGGTTGGGGCCGTTTTGACCATGGAACTGTTGAATACAGCCATTGAGTCTGTGGTTGACCTGACGGTGAAACAGTCCTATCACGAACTGGCCAAAATTGCTAAAGATTGTGCTGCTGCCGCCGTATTGATTTCAGCATTGGTGGCGATCGGTGTTGCTGGCACGTTAATGTTACCGAAGTTATGGGTGTTGCTCCTGGCTAAGATTGGTTAGATCCACAACCCGCGACATCGCTGCAAACCACCAAACAACAGTTCTATGATTCTGGTTATTGATAATTACGATAGTTTTACCTACAACCTGGTGCAATATCTAGGTGAACTGGGGGCAGAGTTTCCAGTTGCTGCCGATATCCATGTCGTTCGTAATGACCAGATTAGTCTGGATCAAATTCGGCAATTGGCTCCCGCTGGGATTGTCATTTCTCCGGGGCCAGGCCGTCCGGAGGATGCGGGTATTTCCCTTGCCTTAATTGAAGAACTGGGGCCGGAACTGCCCATTCTGGGCGTTTGCCTGGGGCATCAAAGCATTGGCCAGGTCTTTGGTGGCAATATTGTTTCTGCACCGGTATTAATGCACGGTAAAACATCGCCGGTAAATCATACCGGCATCGGTGTTTTTGCCGGATTAGACAATCCGTTGACCGCAACCCGGTATCATAGTCTGGTGATTGATCGGCAGTCTTGCCCCGACGTGTTGGAAATTACTGCCTGGGTAGATGATGGCACCATTATGGGTGTGCGTCATCGGCAGTATCCCCACATTCAAGGTGTACAATTTCACCCGGAAAGTGTTTTAACACAGGCAGGAAAGCAACTGTTGAGGAACTTCCTGGTATCGATCAGCGGTCAAAATTAGGGGCGAAGCACTTTTAGCTATACCCTATTCCTGAAGTGGTTTGGTGAGGAATGTATGAGACGGCGACGGTTGATGCGCTACGCGGGAGCAAGCTTGCTGTCAGCAGCAGGCGTGGGCATAGCCTCTACTTTAGAGAAGGCGATCGCCCAATCATCGGCTCTTTCAATTCAATATTTGGGTCACATGTGCTTCACCTTTGCCGGAGGAGGCACAAAGATTCTGGTTAACCCCTTTCGGTCACTCGGTTGCACAAAGGGATATCGGCCCCCCAAGGTAGCGGCAAATCTGGTCATGATCAGCAGCCAATTGCTGGATGAGGGGGCAGTCGAAATCGTTCCGGGTAATCCTCGCTTACTCTATGAGGCGGGTGTTTATCAGGTTGATAAGCTGAAAATCGAGGGCATTCGAACCAATCACGATCGCGTGGATGGTCGTCGCTTTGGGTTTAATGTGGCATGGAAGTGGCGGCAAGCGGGCATTGATATCTTGCATCTGGGTGGTGCGGCCGCTCCGATTTCCGTTGAACAAAAAATTCTGATGGGACGGCCCGATGTGTTGTTAGTCCCGGTTGGTGGCGGTGCCAAAGCCTATAATCCCGAAGAGGCCAAGCAGGCGATCGAGGTACTGCAACCGAAGATTGTCATTCCTACCCAGTACCGTGCGACGGGGGCCAATGACACGTGTGATCTGGTCAGTCTGGATGCCTTCCTGAAACTGATGAGCGGCACCCCTGTCCGCCGCAGTGGAAATACCCTGTCTCTTACCCGGCGAGACCTGCCAGGTAACGGTATGGTCATTCAGGTCATGAATTATTAGTCGTGGATATGTTCAGTCGTTGATCCGGCATCCAGTTAAACAAGGGAGCGTTTAGTTGACTAAGCGTCCCTTTGTTTAACTGGCTATTTTTATGGACAGCCCAGTGACTCGCGGGTATCAACTCCTGTAACTGGATTAGTGCCACTTGCAGATTTACATAATTCCAACACCTGCACCCGGTCTAACACTGCCAGACTAAAGTCGGCCCCCGTTGCCGTTGCCCCCTTAAATATAGACTTCAACAACATCGCCGAGGTCAGCACGGCATCACTAAGATCAACTCCAGAAAAGTTGGTGATGTAGGCAATGCCATCACTGAAATCAACTCCGTGCAAATTGGCATGGGCCAAACTAGTGCCGTTAAATACCGCACCTCTCAGATCGGCCCCACTGAAGTTGGCATCTGCCAAATTGGCATCGGTAAACTCTGCCCGAATCAGATTTTGGTGCGAGTAGTCTTTGGTAGTTGCTTCCACGTCATCGTAGGATCGGATGGCCGCAGAACTGGCAGCCTGAACCGGTAGAGGCATTGCCGTACAGATAACAAGCAATGCTGTCAAAAGTCCTAGAATCGACTGAAATAGGCGCATGGTTAACGGGAGTAAGGCACGGGTTTACGTTATCTAACTTAACATTTTGCGGGTCGCCTTCTGACCCGTGCCTCTGAGTTACATGCGCTCCAGGACATCGATTCCCAGCAACGATAATCCCAATTTCAAAGTACGGGCCGTTAGATCCGCCAGAGCCAGACGGGAGGTTCGTTGGGGTTCCTCGGCCTGTAAGATTGGGCAGCGATCGTAGAACTGGTTAAACTTCTGGCTGAGTTCAAATAGATATTGGCAAAGTTTGTTGGGGAAGAGTTCCTGGCTGACCTGCCCCAAAATGTCTTCCAGTTGGAGCAAATGTTTTGCCAGTACCAGTTCGGTTTCCTCCTGCAGGAGTAGATTGACCGTACCCAACTGGTTAAAGTCAATCTGGCCTTTACGACTAATGCCCTGAACCCGTACATAGGCATAGAGCATGTAAGGGGCTGTATTACCCTGTAGTGCTAACATTTTGTCGTAACTAAAAATATAGTTACTGGTACGGTTCTGGCTTAAATCAGCGTATTTGACTGCGCCAAGCCCAACGACCTGTGCCACATGGTCAATAAACTCCGATGTTTCCTGGCGACCTTCTTCCTGTAAGCGAGTTTCCAGATCGTGACGTGCCCGCTCAACGGCCTCATCCAGCAAGTCGCGCAGTTTTACAGTGTCCCCAGAGCGAGTCTTGAATTTTTTGCCATCCTCACCCTGAACAAAGCCAAAGGGGACATGAACCAGTTCGACGTTGGCAGGAACCCAACCTGCCCGTTGGGCGACCTGAAATACCTGGGCGAAGTGATTGGCCTGACCAATATCAGTCAGGTAAAGAATCCGCTCGGCACCATCCTGTTGTACCCGGTAGCGAATGGCTGCTAGGTCAGTCGTCGCATAGTTATAGCCACCATCGGACTTCTGAACGATTAACGGGAGGGGGGCACCTTCTTTATTAGTGAAACCTTCCAGGAACACACATTGGGCTCCCTGATCCGTCACCAGGAGCCCGCTTTGGGTCAGATCTTTAACGACATCGGCCAGGAGGGGGTTGTAAAACGACTCGCCCCGTTCGGTCAGGCAAATATTCAACAAATCATAGATGATTTGAAATTCCCGGCGGGATTGTTCACATAGTAATTGCCACGCTTTCAGGGTATCTGCTGCGCCCGTTTGCAATTTGACCACTTCTAACCGGGCCGTTTCGCGGAAAGCCTCGTCGGCATCAAATCGCTGTTTGGCTTGCTTATAAAACTCCACCAGGTCGCCTAATTCGATCGCCTCTGATGTGGTTAGTGCTTGGGGGCAAACCTCTTTCAGGTATGTGATTAGCATGCCAAATTGGGTACCCCAATCGCCCACATGGTTCAGTCTCAGAACATCATGTCCTTGAAATTCCAGAATGCGCGCAATGCAGTCACCAATGATGGTCGACCGTAAATGTCCGACATGCATTTCTTTCGCGATGTTGGGACTGGAGAAGTCGACAATGACGCGCTTTGGCTGCTTGACTGGGGCAACTCCCAGACGACTATCGGTCTGCATGACCTGTAACTGGGTCGCCAGATATTCAGGTTTGAGGGTGAGGTTAATGAAGCCGGGGCCAGCGATCACTGCAGGTTGGCACAGGTCGCTAATATCCAGGTGTTCGACTAGGGCTTCTGCGATCGCGCGGGGTGCCTTGCCGACCTTTTTGGTTAAAGACATTGCCACATTCGCCTGATAATCGCCAAATTTAGGGTTACTGGCGGGTACCAGAATTGGATCAACGCCAGCATAGTCGGCCCCAAAGGCTGCGACTATAGCCTGTTCAAAGCGAAGTTTTAGAGCGGCGAGAGGGGAATTCATACAGTTGGGTGAATGGAAATTAAAAAAGTTCAGGCAGAATTCGGCAAGACTGCAATCTTTAATTTAGCAATCAATGTTCATATTGCATGGCCAATTGGGGAGTGAGGTGGGGCGCGAACGCTAAACCAAACACCTAAAACCCAAAAACCTGGGCTTTCAACGCCAATCTTCAACACCTGATTTCTCTTTGCTAGACTTTATTTTGAGGCTCGGAAGTAATGTATCAATTAGTAAACAATCACCCCGTTGGCTAAATCTTTGCCGATAGAATGACCACAACTTTACCCTGTTGATAAGGCTTTCAGCGTTTTTTAAGCGGCATTGCTAGTTGGCGATCGCTTGATGCGTGAGTTGTTGTAGCTGTCAATTGACTCACTCTATATGGGAATGCTAGCAACGGTTTGAGGCTCTCATAGCTGTTGCCTATTTCTATCCAGCTAACCTCTACTCAGCTAACCTCCATTAACGTCACAGGATGCGACTATGTCCCTAGTTATCAAGATCACGAACCCAACTAACCTCAAGCGGAAACCCATTCAGTCTTCGCAACTACCCGAAGAACAGCGCCAACAACTCGAAGTTGGCAAACAGTTTGAGATAAGTTCGTATGTGATCGAGCGGGATCACTTAAGAGTTGCCTTGGCTAGAGATAAATTTAAAGGATTTAACACATGGTATGCCTTTGCTGGGCATGTGCAGTTGCTAAAAGATGGCAATGTGATTTTTCCCAAACCCAAGCCAAGAACAATTAAGTTGGCAATTCCCTACAAGTCTCAGTTGGACAATGACGAAAACCCCACCGGGTCTTGTAATGTTACGTCCCTGGCAATGTGTCTGGAATTCTTGGGGGCAAAGCGAAAGACGACCTCTGGACAGTTTGAGGACGAACTCTATAACTATGCGGTTAGTCGTGGCTTAAGTCGGCATGACCCCCATGATCTGGCAATCATCGTTGAAGACTATGGTTGCCGGGATGATTTTCGGAGCAACGCGACGATTGAACAGGTGCAGGACTGGTTAGCGGATGGGAAACCAATTGTGATCCACGGTTACTTTACGTCGTTTGGTCACATTGTTGTACTAACCGGTTTTGATGAGAAGGGCTTTCTGGTGCATGACCCCTATGGTGAATGGACGCCATCGGGTTATCGGACGGATCTGAGTGGGAAGTATGTGCATTACTCATACAATATGATTCGGAATTTGTGCATTCCGGATGGGAGTTTCTGGGTTCACTTTATTTCTAAGAAATAGTAATCCATTGGTGACCCTAAATATTAGTGAGCCTAAATTAGTTGTGAGAATTGTTTAGGTCGTCATTGGTCATTAGTCATTTGACTAAAAACGGCCAATGACAGTCTCGGCTATTCTGCCATTGGCGGAGGCGTGGGAATTAAATAAGTTCGAGATTTGGGAGGAGCGGGTTTTGTCGTCTACTGAAGCCGCATGCTCAGGTCTAGCCAGGTCGATCGCGTGATGGGGGCACTGCTGGAAATGTAATCTACTCCAGTCAGGGCGATTTCCCGGATCGTATCTAACGTGATGTTGCCAGAGGCTTCGATTTTAATGCGGGGGTTGGCAGCCCGGATCATTTGAACCGCTTGCTGCATTTGTTCCAGGGGCATGTTGTCAAGCATGATGATATCTGCGCCACTATTTAGTGCTTCCTGTACCTGTTCGAGGGATTCGGTTTCGACTTCAATCGTCAACGGGTAGGGAATGTGGGCGCGCACCTGGGCGATCGCATTGCCAATGCCACCGGCGGCAGTAATGTGGTTGTCCTTAATCATGACGGCATCATCCAAACCCATACGATGATTGATGCCACCCCCCACCTGGGTCGCGTATTTTTCCAGCAATCGCAAACCGGGTGTGGTTTTGCGGGTATCGACAAATTGGGTTGGTAAATCGGCAATTTTGTCAACGTATTGACGCGTTATCGTCGCAATGCCACTCAGGCGCATTGTCAGGTTGAGAGCCACCCGTTCACCTGTTAGTAAGGCATCCATTGTGCCGCTAATGGTGGCAATGGGTTGTCCTGCTGCAATGTATTGTCCTTCAGGGGCGATCGCCGTAAATACAACCTGTGAATTGAGTAACTGAAACACGCGGGCGGCAATAGGTAAACCGGCGACAACTCCCGCTTCTTTCATTAACCATTGCGCCTTACCGGGTGTTGCGGTAGCCGGAAAAATTGCTTGCGTGGTGCGATCACCCCGACCAATGTCCTCCAGTAGCCAATTTTGCAGTAGTGGGTCTAGTACCAGAAAGGGTGGCAATGTTGCCTGT
>CAZGDE010000161.1:0-5181 GCA_964524315.1 uncultured bacterium | reverse complement strand
TGTAAAGTTCCCATGTAATTTCGGTCAATGAATGATCGTTGCGAGTAAGTTTTCTGGCGGTGCTGAGCAGCAAAATGAATATGAACTAAGCATTTCATCCAACGCTTAATTCATATTCGCTTAATTCATATTCATATTTATATTCAGCAACGCCAGTTTTCCAACTATAGCGGTTGCTGTAACCGGGACAGCGCTCAAATATTGGTGTTGATTGGTAAATCCAACCAGCGACTCAGTTCGTAGGCTAGCCACTGCATTTCATCACTGGTGCCCTGAACCTCACAAGTCTGGGTACCAATACAGAGGATGAGTCGCGCCGGTTGTTTGCGGGTGAGCAAGACCAGTTTCCAGAGATGGCGTTGGGGGACGAATAGGGGCCGGGTGTACTGCCAGCCAAAGATGTCGCGGGTAATTAATAGCTGCCGTTGATCTAACCGAATATGGGTTTTGCCCTGCCAGCGTGACAGAAGCGTGATCGCGATCGCCAGACCAACCCCCAACCCTGTTGGAAGGAGGAGCACGACCACCAGACTGATCCACCAGCGCCAGAGATTAGGCACGATCGCCTGAGCCGACGGCAGCACCACTTCCAAAAATTTGCTGTTGCGTCTTACGTCAATGGACGTAGTGGCCGGTTGGGTAATGGTTGTCACGGGCACGGCGATCGTTTCCTCGGCTCCCCAGTCGTTGTCCAGTTCAGCGAGAGCTTCCTGTGCTGTCGCTGGACGCTTATTTAAACTGGGTTCAACCAACCATTTCAACCAACTGGTAAGGGTAGGACTGAGACTGGCGGTTGATTCAAATTGAATACAAAGATCTAATTGGGGTAAATCGGCAGGATGGCAACCAGTTACCAGATAAATGAGAGTTGCCCCCAGACTGTAGAGGTCAGATGCCGGTACCGCCCGTCCACCAAACTGCTCCGGTGGCATATAGCCATAGGTGCCCACGATGGTAATGGTGCCCCCTTCTCTGGCTGCCAGGGTTTGGACAGAGCCGAAATCGACCAGGTACACCCGACCGGGACTGTTACCGGAGCGATCGCCTAGGAGAATGTTGCTCGGTTTAATGTCGCGGTGAATGACGGGCGGATTGTTGCCATGCAAGTAAACCAGGATGCCTAACAGTTCTCTGGCAAGTTGTTTCACCTCAACTTCGGAAAAGATGCGTCCCGCTTTGAGCTGTTCTTCTAGAGATTTGGCGGCAATGTAACCCTGTACCAGGGCAAACCCTTTGCCATTGGGCAATTCCGTTTCAAAATAATCGCGATATCGGGGGATTGCCGGATGGGAGAGTGACTGGAGGGTAGCGGCTTCTCGCTCAAATAATTTCAAATCATCCCAGGCAAAGTCATTGCCAAAGGTCAGGAGTTTAACGACAACCAACTCCTGCGTCTGCAAATCTTGCGCTAACCAGGTTTGCCGCCCTGCCTTTTTGCCTAATGACTGCTGCAACTGATAGCGATCGCCCAGGATGGGCTGGATTGATTGAATGGTTGGATCTGGTGGCGGAGATGCCATGCTACCTGTTAAACCCCTCAGCCCTGTTTTAACATTTTCATGAACTAACTGATGCAAACATGCAATGAAGCGCCAATCATTTCAGCGAAATCGATGACAATGGAAGGCAGCACATTGATTCCCGCGCATTTGTGACTAGTTCTGATTTACCCGTTCAAAGTATTGTGCCTGCTGCTAAGAGTAGTAAGGAAGCTGGTTTGGCTCCCTTACTGCTGACGGTGATTGAACTGGTGCGGCAACTGATGGAAGCCCAGGTTATTCGCCGCATGGAGGCGGAAGAGTTAAGTGATGAAGATTTAGATCGGGCCTCGGAAAGTCTGCGGAAATTGGAAGAACAGGTGCTGCAACTCTGTGACATTTTTGAAATTGATCCGGCGAGTCTCAATCTCGATCTGGGTGAAGTTGGGACGTTGCTACCCAAAACGGGAGGCTACTACCCCGGTACTAAATCTGCCAGTCCGACTATTCTGGAGTTACTTGATCGTTTGCTCAATACAGGAGTCGTCTTGCAAGGCGAAGTTGATTTGGGTTTGGCAGACATTGACCTGATTCACGCTAAACTGCAACTGGTATTAACCTCTAAACCGATTTAATTTGAGTGTCTGGCGATCATGGCGACAAAGCTTACCCTGCTGATTTCTGAATCAGAAATTGCTGATGCAGTCAAGCGATTGGCCCAGGAGCTAGACCGGGATTATGACGATCGCTCACCGGTTGTAATTGGGGTGTTGAAAGGTGCATTTATCTTTCTGGCAGATTTAATCCGTCAGATGCGGACGCCCATTCAACGCCTGGAATTAATCCAGCTATCCAGTTACGGTGCTTCCCTGGTCAGTACGGGCGAGGTCAAGGTGCGGATGGATTTACCCACTGAAGCGATCGCTGACAGGGATGTGATTCTGATTGAGGATATTGTAGACACGGGGTTATCCACCTCCACAGCCTTACAGGTGTTGAAATCCCATCATCCGGCATCCCTAAAACTGTGTGCGTTGCTGGATAAACCCGAACGGCGACGCGTACCTGTGGCGATCGACTATCTGGGTATCACCATTCCCGATCATTTCATTGTTGGGTATGGCATTGATGCGAATGAGCAGTATCGCCAACTCCCGGCTATTTACACGCTTGATGTGGAACCAGAACCCACAGTGACTGAGGCTGAATCCTAGACCTCAAAGTTCTTTAAGAACTCCGAGGTCTGTCCTGGGACATTAGGGATGAGCAATAGCCCGGTAAAAGGTTAGTGCGGTGCCGCCATAGGTTTTCTCGCGGCAGATTTCTAATGGGGTGGGTGTGACCAGGACGCGATCGCGCCCATGTTCGACAGCCAGTTCACCATAGGGTGCTAGCAGGTTGTGTTGGGCGATCGCTGCCAGCACTGGTTCGTACAAATCGCTGGCGTAGGGTGGATCAAAGTAAATGCGGTCAAACTGTTGCCCTGCCAGGGTGGGTAATCGGCGGACAACATCCCCTTTGATGATCTGAAATCCCTGCGCGGGTGTGGCAACCTTCTGCCAGTTGTCGCGAATGAGGGCACAGGCGCGGGCCGACTGTTCAATCCCAACGACCAATGCTGCACCGCGACAGAGAGCCTCCGCCCCCATTGCCCCGCTGCCGGTACACAGGTCTAACCAGCGGCAACCCGCAATTCTGCCCTGCCAGATGTTAAACAGTGCCGATCGCACCATTGAAGCAGTGGGGCGCGTGTCCTGACCGGGAAGCGTTTTTAACTCGCGGTTGCCATAAATGCGTACACTCATTCGACCTGTCAAAATTTTCCTGACGGAACACTAATCATCCATGCACCGTTGCCGGTTGCCGCTGACTGACTAACTGGACAAAGTTTGCCAGAATTTGTAACCCGGCAGTAGACGATTTTTCAGGGTGGAATTGTACTGCCATCACGTTGTCATGGGCGATCGCGGCGGTGACGGTCTGACTACCGTGGGTGATTACGGCTGCCCGCACTGCCGGATCCGTTGGATCGACATAATAGGAATGGACAAAGTAGGCCCAGGGATTGGCTGATAAGTTTTGCCAGAGGGGATGGTCGGCCTGGGTAAGTTGTAACTGGTGCCAGCCCATATTGGGGATGGTGATACCGGGTTCGGGCTGGAACCGCCGCACCGTTCCTGGAATAATGCCTAAACCAGATTCGTTCCCTTCCGCACTGGATTCAAACAGAATTTGCATACCCAGGCAAATACCAAGGAAGGGCTTACCGGCGGCGATCGCCTGTTTGATCGGTTCTTCCAAATGGCGCGATCGCAAATGCTGCACTGCCGGGTCAAATGCCCCCACACCGGGTAACACAATTGCATCTGCCTGTTCTAACACCAGTGGCGAATCGGTAATTTGGGGTGTGGCACCGGCATTCTCTAACCCTTTACAGGCGGAGTGCAGGTTTCCCATGTCATAATCGACCACTGCAATGACTGGCATTCCCTTATCCTCGTATTTAGCTATCCCATTGAGTTACCCCATTGTAAAGGTTGGCACCTCGAATCGGAACGGCGGTAGAGAGCAATATGGCACCGAAGAAACTATTACTGACATCGTTCGACATTTGGGAATCGCACCATATCACCAATTCGTCCGATGATTTGTTGGGGCTGTTGGTGGGGCGATCGCTCCTACCCGACCATACCCATTTGCTGCGCCGCATTCCGGTGGACTTTCAACTGGCACCGGAAACTGTCATTCAGGTTGCAGAGGCGATTAACCCGGATGTGGTTATTTGTTGTGGCATGGCAGAAAAACGGGATTTGTTAACAGTAGAACTCAATGGCACCTGTGCGGACGCAGTCTGCACAACAGGGATTGATCTGGACGCATTAATTGCCCCTTTAACCATGACGGCAATCAGCCGGGATGCTGGTAATTTCGTTTGCAATCACTTGTACTATTCAATGTTGCACTACTGCCAAACCAATCGAATAGACTGCCAGTGTTTGTTTGTTCACGTGCCTCTCCTGAACGATAGGAACCTGCCCCCAATTCTGGATGATTTCACCTTAATTCTGCGGACTATTTCGGAGGGCTGAAAGTTACTTATATCACTTCAAAATCTATCTTTCAGTCCATGACGGTTTATCCGCTGGCAACAGAATCTAAGATTATCCTGATTTGGAGTCGCACCATGGATCACCGTCCCCCTGAACAACGTAACCTTGAACGTCGCCGGGAATTGTTGCAACAAGAAGAAGCATTCCGCCTACGCCAGGAAGAACAACGGCTGGAACTGGCCCGCCGGGGTACGACTGTTTATTGGCTAACAAACAGTATTTATTTACTGGTTGGCTTGTTGGAAATTCTGCTAGTTTTACGATTTATTCTGCGTTTATTAGGTGCTAATACGGGTAACACGTTTGCCGCATTTATTTTGAATCTTTCTCAACCGTTTATTGCGCCTTTTTCAACATTATTTGTCAGTCCTGTAACCCAGGGAGGCGGTAGTATTTTTGATGTCAATGTGTTAATTGCAATGGTGGTCTATGCACTGTTGGGCTGGATTGTGGTCTCAATTGTGCGGTTTATTGGTGGGCGATAGGGTAGTGCTGAATCGCAGGATAAATTGAAAGGGCGTTTCAATTTATCCAACACGCAATTCATATCTTAGAATCAGCAACACTGACGATAGGATAGGCTGATAGTGCCC
>CAZGDE010000160.1:9234-14594 GCA_964524315.1 uncultured bacterium | reverse complement strand
CACCCATGTTATGCCCATTGACCAGATCAATGAAGCCTTTGACCTGATGCATCAAGGCGAATCCATTCGTACCGTCCTGACCTTCTAAACAAATTGGCGATCGCCCCAGCCAGTTTGGCATCAAGAAATTGGCAGAAATCACGTTATGTAGGGGCGCAGCAGTCGGTCAGAAAATCATACGTCCAAACCAATGGGTTTTGCCCGAATGCTACGCCCTCAGAAGGAATAAGGACGGTTCAAACTGTTTCTGTACCAATATCGTAGCCAGCAACAATTCAATTACTGTTACAACCCAAACAGTCATTGAACTAATTAACTTAAATTCATAGACTTATATTGAGTTTTAATTAAGGCTTCAAAGATACGACCGAATATATGAATCCAGATGTTCTTTTACAAACTACAAATTCAGCTTCGGTTTTTACGTAGATCGATTGTTGATGTGTTCGAGGTGCGATCGCTCCAGCTATAAACCCCTGACCACAGAGGACTTTGACCAAGATCCTCCCATATATTAAGAAGGTAAAGAAGTAATAGTAATAACGATCCCCACAAAAGTAAACTTTGGTTTCATTGACTTGATCCCTATAGTCAATTTGCTATCTTAGTAATTGAAGCTACTGAGCTTCCCTGGCAGATAAACAGCCAAGTTCAAGTTAGTTAAAGAGGTAAAAAGAGCTGTTTCACTTAACATCTGTCTCGTTCAACTTCAACAGCATCCAAACTGAAACTTGATATTTCCCCAGCTATTCAAAAGGGAGCAACGTAACTGATTGGTTTGTGTTTGACCATAGGGTGTGCAATCAGTTCATCTCTGTATACAATAGGCATAAGAGGGGAGGTCACTCAGGGAGTAGAGACTTGGGTGCTGTTGTCGTTTTAAACCTCCGCGAGGCAGCTTGCAGCATGGCTATCATTGCCTTGAAAGCCTGGTATCTCCAGGAATATGAACCGATCAAAGAATTAGAGAAACGTCCCCACGATCTGCGACTGAGTAAGAATAGTTTGTTGAAATCAGGCTTAAGAGCCGACTTCTTGGAAGACAGTGACGAAGTTCGGCAGTCAACCTGGTTTCAGCGATATCTAGAAGGGGAAACGGTTGAGTTTTACATTGAAGGGAGCGGTGGCTATGTCATCGCCAACATTGACCTGTGCAGCCACGAAATTTACTTCGCCAAGCACGAGGTCATGTCCTACCTGGAACCCACCATCTTTCTCTGTTATCAGGGGGAATTTCCCCAATCCAGTGATATTCTGCGCGAAGAACTGGAAACCATCATTGACAAACTCAACCAGCGATCGCGCCTGCCCCTGACCTTAAAAGAATCCCATCGCCTGACGGACGGCCCCGTCCGATTAAACAGTAGCCTGTTACGGAGTATTCGCAAAAGCTTGCTCTTTATCGCTGATGGGACTCCCGTGACCCACCTGGAAACGTCCCCAACCCAGCTCATTCCCAGCCCCAAGGTTTGTGTCGAAGTGGGCTATGCCCTGCAATGCAAACGACCGGAGCAAATTCTCTTAACCCAGATGGAACGCCCCGATTTACCGGGACAGTTCCCCTTCGATCTGCCCAGTGAAAATCGTCTCCTATTTAAGGACAAAGCCCAGTTACGTAAATCCTTACCCTCGTTAGTACAGAGTGCTTTGCAGCGGTTTAACCTGGTATCTTAGGAACTTGCGGATCAGCAATTTAATCTAGGTAAGGGCGATTCGCGAATCGCCCTTACCTGATACGGTTTTAAACTGGTAGAGGTGAATATCCTGTACTTTATTACGCCCCCTCCCCAACTTATTCTCAAAACGTTAACGAATAGGAATTTTGTGCCCATTCTGGGGAAAAGTGATTCTATTCAGTACGACTGCTAGATAATTGTGAAGGTCATCAAGGCAAGGGAAGACGCGCCATGACAGGAAACATCAACCCCACCCAAGCAAATAGTGCGGCGGCTGGCGACCAAAAGCGGAGCAAGTATGCCCGCACGCCAACGGAGTATGCCGTTCACCTGTTAATTGAAGGCGGTCATCGGGAAGAAGTACGGTTCGCCACCATCCAGGAGTTTCAAAAGTGGTACAGCGGTGAACTGATGCCAAAAGCCAGTTCAACAGACTTTATCACCGTACCCATTAAGAACGTGCAGGGAGAGTACATGGTACTGCGCCCGTCCAGCGTTTTGGGCATTCGAGTAGAACCCGTGTTCAGCTCCAGTGTGGAACGGTTCTAGTTAAAACCGTTGTTAAGGATGGGGCAAATTATCAAGACAAAATTGCGTGTGCCAGGGGGCATCCAAGTAGTTCCCTGGCTATTTGGCATAGTTACTTTTACGGTTGGGCTGTTACCTGCGGTGCCGCAGCCATCTCCCGCTCCCCAACCACCTGTAACCCAGGACAGTCAGCCAGCGAAACCAGAACCAGCCCTATTGGCAGTGCCACCAGCCGTCCAAGCTAAACTGGTGGGTCAATTGCTGGATGACCAGCTATGGGCGAAGGGGAATCAAAAGGGCGATCGCGCCGCTTTATTAGCCGCCATTGACCACAGCCTTCGTTACCTGAAAACAAATAAGGCGATCGCCGATTATCGTCAACGTCCGATTTCGGGGGTAACACCCGCGCGGGTAGAACGGAGTTTGAAGCGGTTTCGCCATCTGCTGGTGACATCTCGTTCTGCCAGTGAGTTGCAGGCAAAGGTCAAGCGTGAGTTTAGCCTGTATCAGTCTGTTGGGAAGGACAGGCAGGGCACCGTTTCCTTCACCGGCTACTATGAGCCAGTCCATGCGGCCAGTCGTGTGCCAACACCGCAGTTCCGGTATCCACTCTATCGATTGCCGTCCGATTTCACCCGTTGGCAACCACCACACCCTACCCGTGTCCAGTTAGAGGGAGAGGATGGCTTACAGTTCAGCAAGGGGCAACTGCGCGGGTTAGAACTGGTATGGCTGCGCGATCGCCTGGAAGCCTATCTGATCCAGGTGCAGGGGTCCGCTCGCCTCACGTTAACCGATGGCACGACCATGACGGTTGGCTATGCCGGAGCAACTAACTACCCTTATGTCAGCATTGGGAAGGAACTGATCAAAGCGGGCAAGTTCAAACCCGAAGAACTGACAATGCCCGTATTAATTCGCTACTTTCAACAACATCCGGCGGATCTCAACGTCTATCTGCCCCGGAATGCCCGCTTCATTTTTTTCAAAGAAACCAATGGAGCCCCTGCGTTCGGTAGTATCCAGGTGCCTGTCACAGCGGAACGGTCGATCGCCACGGACAAGACTCTCTTCCCACCCGGAGCACTGGCATTAATCCAGACCCGTATCCCTTACTCCAGCAGAACAGGTCAACTGACACTCCGAACCGTCAATCGTTACGTTCTGGATCAGGACACGGGCAGTGCCATTAAAGGGCCAGGACGGGTCGATATCTTTATGGGAACCGGAAAATTAGCGGGCGATCGCGCCGGGCTGATCAATTCTCCTGGTAAGCTCTACTATCTCTTACTGAAGTGATATAACGATCCTCAATCCAATGTGAAATTGCTCTGTCATTGGTTATTAGTCATTGGTTATTAGTCATTAGTGATTCGGCATTAGTGATTCGGCATTAGTTTAGGTCTGCCAGATCGGTACAATAAGCATTGTTACTTAATGAAAGATTAACCTTCACCCTGATTCCTCCCAACCGCATGCTGCAACTGCCACCATTGCCTTTATGGAAGCACCGTTAGACATTACCCTGCAAATGATTTTGACAGTCATTGCAGGGATTGGCGCACAGGTGCTGGCAGAGTTTCTTAAACTTCCTGGCATCGTCTTTTTGCTGCTGTTTGGTGTGCTTCTGGGCCCCAGTACCTTTGGGTTACTGAATCCCGATCGCCTGGGTACGGGTCTGGAAGTAATTGTTTCCCTCCTGGTGGCAGTGATTCTGTTTGAGGGAGGGTTCAACCTGGAACTGCGGGATTTGGGCAGGGTCTCCGGCAGCCTGCGGAACCTGGTCACCATTGGTACGCTGGTGACCTTGCTGGGGGGAGGCATGGCAGCTCACTGGTTGAGTGAGTTTCCCTGGTCGATCGCCTTTCTCTATGCCTCTCTGGTGGTGGTGACCGGGCCAACCGTGATTAATCCGTTGTTGCGGCAGGTTAAGGTCGATCGCCAGGTAGCCACCCTGCTGGAAGGCGAAGGCGTTTTGATTGATCCAGTCGGAGCAATTCTGGCCGTCGTCGTGTTAAACATTCTCCTAAATGGCGATCCCGATCCGTTAACCGTCGCCAGCGGCTTGGTTGTGCGTCTGGGCATTGGCGGTGGCATTGGCGTTACCAGTGGTTGGCTTCTGGGCTTTGTCCTGAAACGAGCGAAATTTCTTTCAGATGACCTGAAAACATTAGTCGTACTAGCAGGTCTTTGGGGCTTGTATGGGCTGGCACAGATGATTCAGAACGAATCAGGGCTGATGGCAGTCGTGGCCGCAGGGATTGTGCTACGAGCGTCCGGCTTACCGGAGGAACGGTTACTGCGCCGGTTCAAAGGCCAACTGACCATCCTGGCGGTTTCCGTACTGTTCATTTTGCTAGCAGCCGACCTATCCATTCCCGGTTTGCTCGCATTGGGCTGGGGTGGCTTTTTCACAGTACTCAGCCTGATGTTCATTGTCCGACCGATTAATATCTGGCTTTGCACCTGGAATAGTGACCTGAACTGGCGGCAAAAATTGTTCATGGCCTGGATCGCACCAAGGGGAATTGTTTCAGCATCGGTGGCATCGTTGTTTGCCATTTTGCTGACCCAACGCGGTATTAATGGTGGCGACTCGATTAAAGCGCTAGTATTCCTCACCATCATCATGACGGTAGTGTTGCAGTCCCTTACTGCACAGATAGTGGCCAATCTGCTTCAGGTCACATCTAACGTGGCAACCGGCGCGGTCATCGTGGGGTGCAATCCGCTCAGTCTGCTCATTGCCCGGTTGTTTGCTGAACGGGGGGAACCGGTCGTACTCATCGATACTGCCCCCGAAGCCCGTCAACAGGCAGAACGAGAGAATATTCGCGTTCTGGTTGACAGTGCCCTCGATGAGGATGTGCTAGAGGCCGCGGGACTGGCGACAATGGGTACCTTTGTGGCGATGACCAGTAATGGTGAAGTGAACTTAGTTGTGGCACAAAAAGCGGCTGAAGAATTTCGCCCTCCCCGTGTCCTGGCCGTGTTTCCCCGCGATCCCCAGGTCGGGACGACGACGACTAAAATTACCATTCAGCAAGCATTCCTGCCCCAGGCACCAATCAAAACCTGGAGTCAATATATTAGTGATGGAGCAGTCAAGTTGGGCGAAACGGAACTCCGCGAGGCCGAATTGGAGCAGCAGCGATC
>CAZGDE010000160.1:0-9224 GCA_964524315.1 uncultured bacterium | reverse complement strand
CGATCGCACCTGGCTAATCTGATGAACGATGGTAGCCTGTTACCGTTGATCCTGGAGCGGGAAGAAACCTTACAAATCGTTCCTGCTGAGGAAACCTGGCAGGTGGGCGATCGCCTGATTTACTTACTGCACAATCCCAAACCTAAATTGCTGAAGTTGCTGTCTGGCTCCAGTCAAACCCGCCTAACTTCAGAGAAACTCCCCGAAGTGGAAAAACTCCCCGCTCCTGAACCAGCAATTGAACCCTTGCTGGAAGCTGAGCCAACGGAAGCTGACAACGGATCACCCACAGAGGTTAGTAGCAAAGGAAATTGAGACACCCCTCTTAACAAGCTACGTTGTACACACAAATCTCAAATTCAGTAGGGGCGTTCGGCCGAACGCCCCAATGCAGCGAATAGCGGTGTGCCATTCGCTGCTAGACCACCAGGGCAAATAACCGTACAGCCTGCGGTATGGCTTCGCTAATGCCCCTACAGTTGGTCAATTCCCCACTTGCGTGTACATCGTAGCCTTAATACGGGGGCAGGGGAGGTATGGGAATCTATCCCACCTGGGGACTGGTAACATCCACAACAGGCTGATCGGGTTGTGCGGGGATGACTTGCATTTCCCGTTCCTGAAACAGTAAACCGACCAGATGGGCGATCGCCAATACCACCGCACCGACTGCCAACACATAGCTATGAAGGGTGTACATATGAGCAACCGTTAGTGTTCCCACTGCACCTCCACCCGTCAAAATTTCTTTTAATTGGGAACCGATCAGGGGAATGGCGGCGATCGTCCCCAATTCCACCTTGAAGCGCCAGAAACCAATTTGGGACCAATCCAGGATAATAGCAGTCCAACTCAGTCCCATTGCTGTCAGGGTCAGTAAAATACCGCTAATCCAGGCAGTGAGCCAGCTAGGCCGGAACCGTTCTCCCAGGAACATGACCACCAACTGAATCAATGCCACCCCAATCAACCCGTTACCGGCAATATCATGAATTGTGCGAATCAGCCAACCGTTGGTAATGTCTGTGCTAACAGTCTTTAAAGATTGATACGCCCCCCCTGCGGTCGGCACGTAATAAAACGCCAGCAAAATTCCAGTGAAAGCGGCTACCAAAGTCAGGGTCAAGACTACGACCGCCAGAATTGTCGAAGCTCGTCGCAGAACAAACGCCAAATCTTTCATAGGTGCGTCCTATCCTATAAGGGATATGTAGTTTTATTACATAATGCTAACGAGATTTTAATGGGAAGGGTAGGGGCAAGTAGTAATACTCAGGCTAAAGGCAAAAGCAGATGACAGTTAGTCAAATCAGCACCATCCCAGGTCAGGCCAGATATCCTACCCAGCGATCGATTAAATTGGGTGAACCATACCAGACACCTGCTTTGGGAGAGTGCTTCGCGCCCTCCAGGGTTAAATTTTCGGCACCGTCTAGATGGGCCGCCGTAACGGGTGTAATGCCATCACCCCAACAATTTCCCTGACCACAGGTGAGTCGGTAACTGCTGTAGGCCAGCCAGCTTTTGAAGCGATCGCCATACACTGTCTTACCCGCCACACACACATACCGCACGTCTGCGTAAAATGCGCCTGGATAGGTCAGGTTCACAAAATCAAGATTTTTCCGTGTCCAGCGTTCCAGACTGGTATGGGGCGTACCGAGTGTAATCAGTGTGTTGACGTAGGGACGAGCATGCCAGAGGCAATCGACCGTATCGGGGGGGTGGATACAGTAAGGTGTTTCGCCCAGGTAAATGCGGGACAACCAGCCGCCTGCCGAATGACCAATCAGATTAATTTGGGAAGCACCCGTTTGTTCTAGAACCTGTTTCACCGTGACATCCAGTTGGCGCAAGATGGGAGTGACCGATCGCCCACCTAACGTTGGGATCCAGTCCTGCCAGCGGATGGGTACAATAACCGTGGGAAACCCCATCTGATTCAATGTTTGTTCGAGATCGCGGTATTCAACTGCTCCCGCCATATATCCCGGCAGAATAACCGTGGGAAATGCCATTTGGATTTACGTGACAAATTATCAAGTTCTCTTAATTTAATCTAAGATCTAAAGTCTCTAATTCTTCATCCTCAAAATTCCCGTGCCATTTGGAACGCTCTACGGCATCAGCGTTGGCCCTGGCGACCCTGAACTGCTAACAATTAAAGGCTTACGGCTGTTACAGCAATCACCCGTTGTGGCCTATCCCACCGGAATGAATGGCAAATTAGGCTTTGCCCAACAAATTGTGACGCAATGGCTACAACCCCAGCAAGTACAGCTACCACTCACGTTTGCCTTCGTGCAGGATTCATCGGCCCTGCTTCAGGCATGGCAGGCAGCAGCAGCCCAGGTCTGGCAATACCTGAGCCAGGGGCAGGATGTGGCATTCGCCTGTGAAGGAGATGTCAGTTTCTACAGCACGTTTACCTACCTGGCCCAAACCCTCCAGCAACTCCACCCAGAGGCAACGGTAGAAGCAATTCCAGGAGTTTGTTCGCCGCTGGCGACAACCGCGATGTTAGGTGTACCACTGACTGTGCGGCAGCAAAAGCTGGCAATTTTACCTGCCTTATATAATGTGGAAGAGTTGGCGATCGCCCTGGACTGGGCTGATGTCGTCGTTCTGATGAAGGTTAGTTCGGTTTATCCCGCCGTCTGGAAATTATTGGCCCAACGGCAGTTATTAGATCGGAGTTGCGTCGTTGAATGGGCAACATTACCCCAACAGGTCATCCATCACAATTTGCAAGATCAGCCTGATTTGACGCTACCCTACTTTTCATTACTATTGGTGCAAGCTACCATCTGAACGGCAACTTTTTCCTCACAACGAGAGTCATTAAATTGAATTCTCTATTCTCCCGATCACACAAAATACTTGCACCTAATTGGAACCTCACCTGCAACTAAAGGCTCCAAAGTCGCACCCTTGCAGGAGGTAGGGGATAACTGTCGATAACGTATTTTCTTTGAAAAATTATTTTTGCTGCCCACTTGTTTGACACATTAGTTTGACAGACTACCAGATTAACCGCCATGTCTGACTTTCTATTGCCCAAATCCTCGCCTCGCCTGACCCAGGAAACGTTAGAAAAAACACTGGTCGTTCTACGCCAACCCTTTTCATTGGCGGTTATTGCCTCGATCACAGTACACGGCATCATCTGGGCAGTTGCCCCACTGCTTCCCGCGGGGCAATCGCCAGAGGTTGACACATCACGCCAGGTGAGCGTAGTAGAACTCAGTCCCAATGAGCAATTACGTTTACCTGACTTTGCCAATCCCCAAATCACTTTTCCACCGCTATCTGCACCCAGTCAGCAACCCATTACTAAGGCAGCGCCCACTCCATCAGCTCAGTCACCCTCCTCGCCCGCGTTTAACGATCCTCTCTACAACTTTCCCATTATTCAACCACCACCAGCGGTAGTATGGCCTTCACTCGATCTACCAACCATCTTTGATCCGCCCAAACGGGTAGTTACAAGGACAGTCACGCCCCCGACTAAAGAACCACCCAAGAAAGTAGAACCGGACAAAACGAATTCCCCCAATTCAACTCAGTCACCCACTCCCACGGAAACACAATCCCCCACGGCCGAAGCCTCGCCACCAGCGCAAGTACGTCCCGATAAAATTCCCCCTGCCGCCCTACAACGCCTAGAGGAACTTCAAAAGCAGTATCGGCAAGAGCGGCTTGCCCAACAACCCAACCAGTCCGGTAGCCCAACAACCCAATCCGAAGCATTCGCCAAAATCAACCCCTGGGTGATGCAAATTGCTGAGACTGAAAAGGTCGCCCCCGAAGTTCTATGGCAAGCATTTACAAAGCCGAAAAAGGATAATTTAGTGGTTGCATGTCCCGGTAACTGTGCCGAAAAAGTCGCTAAATTACCAGCAACTCCTTCGTTTGTCGTTTTTGTCGATCCAAAAGGCAAAATTATTAAGCCTCCTGTGCAAGTCACCACAGGCGATAAAGATCTGGATCAGGCGGCACTCGACCAATTGCAGAAGTTTGAAGCGACTATTCCTGCCACAGGTAATTACCAGACCTATCAGCTGCGTGTGCAATTTGAAGAGTCAAAAAAGGCGGAAGACAGTAAAAGCTAGAGGGGATACGGCCTCACATCCCAGATCTAGAACAAATTTCCATTCATCCACCCTTAATTCATACCCGGCATCAGCCACACGAGCCAGGGTAACGCGTTGGCTAATCTATCCCACGGTAGACTTTTCATCCGCTTAGTTTGCAGTTGGTCTAATTCAGGCCAGAATGGTTGTCTGATAACACTGCTACGAGTTGGGCAAAAGAATTCCTGGAGTCTGTGCCTGCACTAGGTGGTGCCGTTAACTCAATCATTTCTGACTCGATCGCGCGATCATCCCACTGTATCTATGACGGGCAATTCGTTGTTTACCAATCATGCCGGCTTTGCAGATCAATTAATCACTGCGGCAGAACGCCTCTCAGACTTAATCGATCATTTCCATAAGGCAACCGTCTTAGTCGTTGGTGATCTGGGACTGGATGAGTTTCTGACCGGTCAGGTCGAGCGCGTCTCGCGGGAAGCCCCCGTACTCATCATTCGACATGAGGAAACCCGCCAGGTACCGGGAGGTGGGGCCAATGCGGTGTACAACCTGGCCAAATTAGGGGCACAGGTGAAAGCAGTCGGGTTAGTCGGCAACGATGAACAGGGTCGAGCACTCCGTGACATTTTTACTGAAATTGGCATTGATACAACGGGTATCCTGGTGGATGGCGATCGCCCCACCGTCACCAAAACCCGTATTTCTGGGCATTCTCGCCAATCCGTAACCCAACAAATTGTCAGGGTTGATCGCAAATCTGATGAGTTGCCCCCTGTAGAGTTGCAGAACCAGCTAGCAGAGTATATTCGCCAACAGATTAGCCAGGTCGATGCGATCGTCTGTTCCGACTATGGCGACGGTACTCTAACCCCACCTGTCATTGCCGCCTGTCTGAATCATCCACGCACCATTGTTGATGCGCAGTTTGCCCTCCATCGGTACACCGGCGCATTCCTTTTTACGCCCAACCTGCCCGAAGCCGAACGGGAAGTTGGTTACGCAGTCAACCATCCTGCCGGATACAGCGATCCGGCTCTCATTTACAAAGCTGGTAACGACCTCTTACGACTGACCCAGGCCCACCATATTCTGATTACCCGTGGCGAGGACGGTATGAGCCTCTTTGAACCCGATGGCAGTGAATCTCTCATTCCCGCCTTTAACCGTACTGATGTCTTTGATGTTACCGGTGCAGGCGACACCGTTGCCGCCGCTCTCACACTGGGCTTAACCGCTGGGGCCTCTCCCTGGGAAGCCGCTGTGTTAGGTAACCTGGCTGCCAGCATTGTCGTTCGCCAATTTGGGACAACCACGACCAATCCTAACGAGATGAAAACAGCTCTTCACCTGCTGTTAGAAGAGTTCGTCAGTCAGACATGATTGCACCGTTGGCTTTCGTTGTCGTTCCAGGAAGATTAAGAAAAATAGTGAATTCCTCCCAAACAGCAACATAAATGAAAAATATCTGTTTGGAGCCCGGCTCCCAATTCACCTAACCTGCCATAGATCCTATGCCAAAACCCGTAACCGTTACTGTTTTGACCAGCATCCTGCTCGCTGCAACCACAAGCATGATCGCCGTCGCCACCCCCACCGCCAACCGTCAGGGGGACTATACCAATGACAAACGTGGCAGTTTCCACCAGTATTGGGAAGTCGTCGATGCTGACACCAAAGGGTTGAATTGCCGCATGGCAAAACAGTTCCAGGGCATCCCGGCCGATGGTATGGAAGGTGCTGTTGATACCTTCTACCGCTCCAGACCTAACATCTCTGCCTGGACAGTCGTACACAAATTCCCCCCCAGGCAAAAAATTGAAGCCCTCAGCGGCAATTTAGCCAATCAACTTATTCTTTTAGATAACGCGAACTCCCCCTGGTTAGCAGTCCGGTTCATACGAGGAGGAAAAGGAATGGATTGCTTCGTCCGTGCCAATACCCGTTTCATTAAACCGATAAAGTAGGGGCAAACACATGTTTACCCCTACAAGAACCTGCTACAGACTTGTCATTACTTCACGAGCAGCTTGAAGGGTGCGATCGATATCCGCATCCGTGTGCGCCAGCGAGGTAAAACCAGCCTCAAACTGGGAGGGTGCCAGGTAAACACCCCGCTCCAACATGCCCCGATGGAAGCGGCTAAACTTCTGCAGATCGGCCTTCTTGGCATCTTCGTAGTTGTGAACGGGACCCGCTGTAAAGAACAAGCCAAACATGCCACTAATCTGCCCACCGCAGGCAGGGTGACCTGTTTCTTTCGCAATTTGGAGTAAGCCATCGGCCAACCGCTTGGTGATTTTGTCCAGATAGTCGTAACTGCCCGGCTGATGCAAAATTTCCAGGGTCTTGATACCTGCTGTCATGGCCAGGGGATTACCCGACAGGGTGCCAGCCTGATACATTGGCCCAGCCGGTGCAACCATTTGCATAATGTCTTTACGACCACCGTAAGCACCAACGGGTAAACCGCCGCCAATCACCTTCCCTAAAGTAGTCAGGTCAGGCATAATACCAAATTTTTCCTGGGCCCCACCATAGGCGATGCGAAAACCCGTCATCACCTCATCGAACACTAACAATGCACCATACTCACGGGTAATTTCCCTTAAACCAGCCAGGAAACCAGCATCGGGTGGAATGAAGCCAGCATTACCAACGACGGGTTCCAGAATGACTCCGGCGATCGCATCGGGATTTTCTTCAAACAATGCTTTCACCGCTTCCAGGTTGTTAAAGGGAGCGGTTAGGGTATTCGTTGTGGTCGATTTCGGCACACCGGGCGAATCAGGTAGACCAAGGGTGGCAACACCAGAACCTGCTTTCACCAGAAACATGTCAGCATGCCCGTGGTAGCAACCTTCAAATTTGATGATTTTCTCCCGCCCGGTAAAAGCACGCATCAACCGCAGAACAGACATACAGGCTTCTGTCCCGGAGTTAACGAAGCGCACCATTTCAATGCTGGGAACGGCATCAATCACCATTTCCGCCAGAATATTTTCCTGGACACAGGGAGCGCCAAAGCTCGTGCCCTTTTCTAGGGCATCATGCAATGCCTTAATGACATCGGGATGGGTATGACCACAAATGGCTGGCCCCCAGGTACCAACGTAATCAATGTACTGGTTGCCATCCACGTCCCAAACATATGCACCCTGGACGCGATCGAACACAATCGGCTGTCCACCTACCGACTTAAAGGCGCGCACAGGCGAACTCACTCCACCGGGCATTAGTTTTTGGGCGGCGGCAAAAACTTCTTCTGATTTCGTGGTTTTTAAGCTGCTACTGATCAATGTTGACTCCTTAAGTTCTGTTGTCTGTATCGTTTGCCAGTCAAAGATCAACCTGAGAAATAGGTGTTGCTGATTTCAGGGATGAAAAAGAGGCTGGATGCTTGGATCTTTCCAATCATCCCGCTGTTCAGCAACGCCGCGAGATAAGTTAGGTTTTGCTGAAGCGGATTACCTGATTATCCCATTTGCGGCACCCCAGTTATGTTTGACAGACCGTAAGATCTTCTACCAGGAAAATCTTCTGCCAGAAACACCTGTACCAAGAACCATGTAGCAACCGTCCCTAAGAAGATGCTTCGGCTTGCAAATCGCCAATTAGTTGCGCAAGTTGATCGCTGCTGGCATGGTAAACATTCCCGCAGAAATCACAGATTGCTTCCGCACCATTGTCCTTAGCAATCATGTCCTCTAGCTCTGGAATGCCAAATAGTTTGAGGGCACCGATCGCGCGATCGTAGGTACAGGGACAGTAGAACTGTAATGGCTGCGTTCCCGGCAGAATATGCAGATCCATCCCACCCAGCAATTGCTCAAAGATTTCAGGTAAGGTTTTACCCGCCCGTAGCAATGGCGTAAATCCGGCGAGGGTATTGACCCGCGATTCAAGTTCCGCTACCAGGGCCTCATCCGATGCTGCTTTGGGTAGTACCTGAATCAGTAATCCACCCGCCGCCTGCACCCCCTCTGTCACCATCGACTCGCCCAGCACCAGCGCTGAAGGTGTCTGTTCCGAGTAAGCCAGATAGTGGGCAATATCTTCTCCAATTTCACCAGACACTAACTCCACCGTACTGGTGTAGGGATAGTCCAACCCTTCATCGCGCAAAACATAGACGTAACCAACCCGCCCAACGGCCGCACCGACATCGAATTTACCACTAGCTGTTGGCGGTAGTTCTACCGTAGGATAATCGACAAAACCTCGAACATTACCATTCAAACCAGCATCGGCCACGACACGACCCAGGGGCCCATCACCCTGAAGGCGCAGTGTCACCCGTGAACCGGGACGCTTCATACTAGAAGCCAGCAACAATGCGGCTGTCATTGTACGCCCCAAAGCAACCGTACTAACGTAGGAAAGTTTGTGGCGCTCTCTGGCTACCTGCGTGAGGTCTGTAGTAATTGCCCCAACGGCGCGAATGCCACCATTAGCCGCTGTCGCCCGAATAAGCTGGTCAACCATGAAATCCCTTACGTTCTGTTACAGTCCATTCCCATTGTAGGAGGGGGGACAACGAACGGACGGAGAGAAAATCCAAATACCCAAACCGCGTTCTTTTACCTCTCCGTTCGTCTGTCACTTTGGCATACTGAAAGGGTACTTATCACCGCCAGTCAACCATGTTTGGTCAGTTCCAACAGAGCAATCTTCGGGTAGAAGTACCCGCGTCTGCCACAGTGCTCCAGGAAAGTTTGCTGCAACCCGCAAAGCTGCAACAATGGTTGCTTCCCCTACGTCTGGAACGGGGATTGCCAGAACAATTGCAACCAGGACTGACTTACACAACCTGGACAGGCCCCATACCGGTTCAACATTACGTTGATCGCGTAGAAGCGAACTGTCTGCGGTTACTCCTCAGCCAGGGTATTGATGGCTACCATGAATGGTACTGGGGCGATGGTTGGGTTCAGTCACGCCTGGAAGGAATATCACTGTTGCCATTAAACCTGGGACAAACGTTTAGCCTGCTGCGCCTGCGGCAGTTTCTGAGTCAAACCGCCAACCCTTTGGGGAACGATCCATAGGAGAACGGTCAAGAATTGACAGCAAATCGTTGGCAACAAAATGATTGGCAACAATTTTGGCTGGTTATCGTCTGTAGTTGTTGTC
>CAZGDE010000159.1:0-14635 GCA_964524315.1 uncultured bacterium | reverse complement strand
CCCGTACACCCTGTTGTACCCGCTCAATGAGCGCCTGTTGAAAGTCATGCCCAGTCTGGTCGTCATTGACGATATAAGATTGCAGCAAGATATAATCTTTCGCTTTGGCGATCGCCCCTAGCATGGCTGCATATGTCTGCTGCCCATCGATCAATAACTCGACCACATTACCAGAGGTAAATGGAATCGGTGTGAAGGTTCTGGCAAGCTTGTCCAGGGAAGCCAGTGGTTCTGGCAGGGTGATTGGATAATCCTTCAACTCGCGGGAGATTTCCGGAATCAGTTCACGATGCTGGATATAGGCACGGCGCATGGCTTCCTGGTAGCCGAAAAAGCGGTTACGCCCAAACACCCAATAAAGCGGAATCGCTAACCAGGGAAAGGTGATGAGCGAGATCCCCCAGGCGATCGCTCCCTGGGACGTGCGTACATGCATGACCGCATGGGCGGCATTCAAAATACCTAGAATATGAACAACGGCTACCAAAATACTATAGAAAACAAAAAGCCCACCGTTATCCATAGGTGCTTCGTTAAACTCCGTGACTGGTTGCTTCGCCTACTGAAAACTCTGCCAACATGGGTTTGTGGTCAGAGGAGGTCACATGGTCAAGAACTTTGGCGGAGACTGGCTTTTCCACTAACCCTTTGTAGAAGATATAGTCCAATGGGGGAGAACATAAGAAACGTTTAATTTTCTTATAATCAGATGGCGCAAAAGCAACAGGGAAGAGGCCCAGACGGGCAGCAGCCTGCTCCAGAAGTTGCGATCGGGCAACACTCCAAATGTTGAAATCGCCCGCAAAAATGATTGGCCCCTGGTGATTGGATACGGTTAGCTCCAGGTCGAGTAGCTGGGTACGAAATGTTTCTAGGTCAACGAAATTGATTAAGTGACTGTTGATTGCCAGGAGTGTCTCGGCCCGGTCAGACAACGGATATGCCGTGACCAGCGAAACTTTGGGCGTCTGGACAATCGGTTCGTAATGCTCGGTCACGATCGCCCGACTACTACTGGAGTTGGTCTTGGCAGCCGTTAACACCCCTGAGTATGCTTGATGATGGGCATCAACAAAATTGGGGGCATAGTTCCAACTCATGTCAGCCAGGTCAACGGCATGGTCGGCATCTACCCCCAGTCGTACTTCTTGCAGAAAGATCAAATCCGGGTCGTATTGCTGCAAGATGGCATGAAAGTCGCTCAGCCAACGGGAATTGTGATTCTGCTTCGCAATATTCCAGTTCAAGACCTTGATGGCAGAACTAGCCAAACGGTTTTGGTGAACATGATGCCGATCAATGGTATCTGTCTGAATGCGAAGAAACCGATAAGAAGGCACGAATTTTCGCAACACACAATGGACGAGGGACTCTCCAAACTCAAGCATGATTCATTAGATGACTGAGCCTGCTCTAGCTTAGCCTGAGTTCAACCAACCCTTCTACTTAAAAGATTGCGAGGAAACAACCTACCTGTAAGGGCAGGTTTAGCAACAGCATAACTGCCTGAGGGGAAAAGCTTTGGCAAAACCTGCCCCTACACCCGGTACCATCACCCAGATTGCATTAGCAACTGGCGGCAAACGCCACAGGTTGCCGTTGTAACCCCCGATAGTCAGGATCCAGCCAGTAACGGGGTAGCTCTTCGCCTGAGGGAAACATCAGTTCTGATTTCGGAAATGTTTCTGGTTCTTGCAGTTCTTCCCCGGCATGAATTTGAGCCGTGACCTCAGTAACGAATGGATCAAACAGTTCTTGGGTTGAGAGAACTTCAACGAGGTTATGAGTCGCTTTTTGCATCAGGAACATAAATGATTCCTCCCCAAATAAGACCTCCAGGTTAATTCTATCAACCTATTTAAAGAAACTATGACCGATGCAATAGTGCGCAAGAAAACGATAGCTTTTGATAACATCGGCTCAGGTAGTTTAGGGCAGACTAAGACTAGTGTATGGAGTTATGTATGGTTTTTCTCAAAGCGTTTGTTATTTGGTTGACGTTCATTATTGCTGAAAGCATGAACGGGGTAGTGCGTGAGCTATGGTTAGTGTCATTACTGGGTGATATGCGGGCCCATCAGGTTTCATTTGTAATCGGTTCGATGCTGGTACTGGCAATCGCCATTCTCCTAATTCATTGGCTTAATGTCTCACGTACATCTCATCTGATTCAAATTGGGTTACTCTGGCTGGTACTAACCCTAGGGTTTGAAGTGAGTCTAGGCCATTTTATTTTGGGTTATTCATGGAATCAAATTGCCGCAGATTATAACCTTTTGCAGGGTGGCTTAATGCCATTTGGTTTAGCTCTATTGGCGTTCGCACCACTGATTGCGGCTAAACTTCGGCATATTTGGCCCGGTAAGCATCAATCTGTTTGAGGCAAAGCTGAATGGGGCGTGTAGTACTTGAGGTTGGCTCGTTACGCTGGCGCTACCAGCACTCTCCGGTGGTCTGACAGTTACAGGAAACTTAATGGTCGAGTAGACTACAGCCCAGCAGTAGATAAAAATAGGTCACAAAACATGAATCTTCGTAAACAATCTCTATAGAGAGTTTACTTAGGGAATCCTATATCAAGAGGTACGATCGCTGCGCGCGTGCCGTGGTTATGGATCGAAATTGTTTGGTGACTGCTCATGAACTTAATCCGAATCCCCGAACTGCGAGACAGAATTAGCCTGGAAGAGTTACTACATCGCACGACTAAACGCATTCTGCAATCATTAGAACTCCAGGACATTCTGACTGCTACTGCGGCAGAAGTGCGTTCCTTCCTGGCTACTGACCGGGTGATGATTTATCAGTTTCATGGGGATGGCAGTGGTCAAGTTGTGGCAGAATCCGTGCTAGCCAATCGCCTGCCCTCCCTGCTGGGGCTCAACTTTCCGGCTGACGATATCCCCGCCAGTACCCGTGAACTCTTTGCTCAAGCGAGGGTAAAATCAGTGGTTGATGTGGTCGCGCAGCAAATTGGTCAGAGTTTCCTGCGTGACCCGAAAACGGGTGAAGTGATGCCAGCCGATCTTCAGTATCGAACGGTTGATCCTTGCCATGTGCAGTATTTGCTGGCAATGGGTGTGCAGTCGTCGGTAGTCGTCCCCATTCTGCACTATGAGCAACTCTGGGGTTTATTGGTATCCCATCATTCGGAGTCCCGTTCCATAACGGCAACCGAATTGCAAGCGGTGCAAATGGTCGTGGATCAACTGGCAGTTGCGATCGCCCAATCTACCCTGTTAGCTCAGACGCAGGAAAAGGCCCATCTAGAAACCTTCGTCAACCACATTGCCACGTTACTGCGCTCCCCTACTGCCAACGACTTACAAACGGCGTTAGCAGCGACGGTCACTACCCTACGGGGGGTGGGGGGACGACTGTATATCCAACCTATGGCCTTTCGTGTGCAGGATAGTGTCACGGGGCATTTAGTCAAGTTCCAGGAGGTTAGCACGGCAGGAGTGAAGCTTTATACCTGCGGTAATCAGCCAGTGATGACAGAGCAGGCCATCCTCACCTATCTGGAGCACTCCATTACGTTAGAAGAATATTTTCAGTCCGATGCGAAGATTTGGGCGATCGACGATCTCTATCAACTGCCTGACGCGGATTTGCTGCAATCTTTGTTCAAGCCAACTTTGATCCGTGGCATGCTCATTGTGCCTCTAAAATATGGCCAGCGACGTTTGGGCTATTTAACCGTTTTTCGAGAGGCGATGACAACCGAAGTCCTATGGGCAGGCGTGTTGAATTCTGAACAACAGCAGACCCAGGCTCGCCAATCGTTTGCACCCTGGAAAGAGACTAAATCAGGACAGGTAAACCCCTGGACATCGCTGGACACAAAACTGCTGGAAGCCCTGTCAGGACATTTTGCGGCGGCGATTTTGCAGGAACAGATCCACTGGCAATTCCAGACCCTCAATGTCGGGTTAGAACAGCAGGTGCAAGAGCGCACTGAGAAACTGCAACAGGCGGCTGAGCAACAGCAGTCGTTGCTAGAGGTCGTTACCAAGATTCGCGAGTCGCGCACCCCGGCAACTATTTTCTGCACAACCACCCAGGAAGTGTGTCAGTTATTACATCTAGAGCGAGTTGCGGTTTATCGCTTTGATGCCGATTGGGGTGGTGCGTTTGTCCATGATTTTGAATCGACCACTGCCGATTGGCGGGGTGTTCTCAAACTGGGAGAGAACATGGTTTGGGATGATACCTATTTGCAAATTACTAAGGGGGGACGCTACCGCAATAATGAAACCTTTGCTGTAGATGATATTCACACAGCCGGATTGTATCCATGTCATGTGGATCTGTTAAAGCAATTCCGGGTGAAGGCTTTTGCGATCGCGCCCATTTTTGTGGGCCAAACCCTGTGGGGATTGCTTGCCGCCTATCAGCATTCCAGTACGCGCCAGTGGGAAAATTCGGAAGTGCAATTTCTGGCGCAAGCTGCCGCTCAGTTGGGGATGGCACTTCAGCAGGCAGAACTGTTCAACCAAACGCAACAACAGGCAGAACAGTTAGCCCGGGCGTTAGGAGACTTACGCAAAACCCAAACGCAACTGATCCAGGCGGAAAAGATCTCCAGTCTTGGGCAACTCGTGGCGGGCATTGCCCACGAAATTAACAACCCGGTGAATTTTATTCACGGCAACCTTAGTCCGGCGCGGGAGTACACCGAAGACCTGCTCAAGCTGATTCAGCTTTACCAGCAGGATCATCCAGAACCGAGTCCCCAGGTGCGGGAACATGCGGACGCTATTGATCTCCAATTCATTGCGGCGGATTTGCCCAAGTTGTTGAGTTCTATGAAAGTGGGAGCCGATCGCATCCGTCAGATCGTGTTGTCTTTACTCAATTTTTCCCGTCTGGATCAGGCGGATATGAAGGAGGTCAATATTCACGAAGGGATTGAGAGTACGTTGCTGATTTTGCAACATCGTTTGAAAGCACAATCCGGTTCACCGGGCATTCAAGTTATCAGGGACTATGGCAATTTGCCATTGGTAGAATGTTATGCGGGACAACTCAACCAGGTATTTATGAATATCTTGAGTAATGCGATCGACGCAATTGACCAGATGCAAGAGCAAATGCCAGCACCCCCTACGGGAGAAATCACCATCCGAACCTGGGTTGTACCAGAGAGTGGAGCTTGTCCCTGTATTGGCATTAGTATTGCGGATAATGGGCCAGGAATTCCCGCTGCCATCCGTAACCGCATCTTTGACCCCTTCTTTACGACTAAACCCGTTGGCAAGGGAACCGGCTTAGGGCTGGCAACCAGCTACCAGATTGTGGTTGAGCAACATGGTGGTATGTTCAAGTGTGTATCAGAAGCGGGTCAAGGAACCGAGTTCTGGATAGAAATTCCCATCCGGCAAACTTCTTCCACCTAGCGACTAGCTTCTGCTATCTGCCCATTACTGGTTAAATCTCGTGGAAACCCACCAAACCCTTAAACAGGATTTGCTCCGTCAGGCAACTGCTTTGGGGCAAAATGCGCTGTTGCCAGCAGAAACGTGTGAACTGGATGCGATCGTCCAGCAATTAGAAGCTCTCAATCCCACCCCCCTGCCCCTGGCTCCTGAGAACCGATCGCTATTACTGGGTGATTGGCAGTTAATCTATGCATCCCGTGGTACGGTCGTCACTCGTCAGTTAATGGCTGGCATTACCATTCAGACAATCTGGCAAACGTTAAGTGCCGATGCCGTAGGGGCGATCGCAGCCACTAATGGGATGGAACTGGAATTGCCCCTGTTCGGTAGGCTACAACTACAAGCCCAGGGAACCTGGCAATGGCAGGGTGAAACCCAGACTGCTACTGTTGCCTTCGCTGCTTTCTCATTCCAGGCTACCAACCTGTTTAACCAGTCGAGTTGGCAACTGCCACCGTTGCATATTCCCGTGCTGGAACAGATGCGGCGAGAAGCGAGTTGGCGAACCTCCTACCTTGACTCAGAATTACGCATTGGGTGCGGTGCCACGGGAAACAAATTTGTCTTTGTTCGTTCTCTAAAAACCTGATCCGTGACAATTTTCAGTGTTGCCAATACCGCCTATAGCAGTTCTAAATGAATTGTGTTCATTGGTCATTAGTCATTAGTTTTCCCGCATGACTAATGACCAATGACCAATGACGTGCCCATGTACCTGTAATGTATCACCACCTGGTTTTCACATCCGTTTCAAATCCGTTCATGCAAATATCGCACAATTGCCCACTCTAGCGAGGGCAGTAGCACCCCCCGTTCACTGGTCAAGGCACTGTAGGCAGGACGGGGGGCAACCCAGTTGAGTTCTTTGACAGGACGGGCGTGAACAAACGTGCTATCCAGTCCTGCCAGGTCGGCCACTTCCCGTGCCAGATTGGCCCAGGCGATCGCGCCTGCATTTGCCAGATGCCACAGTCCCGATTCACCATCAATCAGTAAATCGAGGGTGACATTGACCAGGTCAGGAACATAGGTGGGAGAGACAACTGCATCCGAGGCGGCGACAAACGTTTCTCCGGCAGCCAGCGTCCGGAGGGCGATCGTCAAAAAGTTGTAGGAATCCCAGGGGCTAAAGAAAGCACTTGTACGGATGACCAGAGAATTGGGGTGAGCGGTTAAAACTTGCTGTTCGGCGATCGCCTTACTCTGGCCGTAAACGTTCAATGGGGCAACAGCATGGCTTTCCCGGTAGGGATCGACCCGATTGCCATCAAACACCAGGTCAGAGGAAAACTTGACCATTGCAATGCCCCGTTCGGCGCAGGCTGTTGCCAGAAGTGTGGCCCCTGCCGTATTAATGCGATGGCATAGATCCGGTTCTCGTTCGGCGTCATCCACCCGCACGTATCCGGCAGCGTTCACCACTGCCCACGGCTTGAGTTGTGTCAACATCTGATTGACAGAGCTACCATCGGTAATGTCCATCTCCCCACGGGTCAACAGGTAATAGGGAATCCCCCGAATCTCGCAGAAACGGGCAAATGCCTGTCCGAGTGTGCCCGTTGCCCCCGCAATCAACAAGGGTGGAGCCGTCGTCGTAGATCCATTGTTTGCGTTCAGAGTGCGTCTCATGGGTGGCTCAACCACCATCATGTTGGGAGCTGTATCAACATGGCCACTGGCCGCGGGTGAATAGCTGACAGGGGGATAGAGGAGCCGTTGCGATCGCTCCCACCATCCCGGTTGCTGCAAAACGGGGTGGGTGTACTCCCATCCTTTTGCCAGGGAACGTACCATACTGGCAATGGCCGTTGGTCGGGGCGTGGGCGATCGCACATCAAATACACCGGGTTCGTAGCATCCTTCAGCCCGCGTTACCAGGCTATTCCAGTCATAGGTTCCCAGCAATGACCAGACGGTCACAGCGCGAAAGTCTATCCCTTCATGGCGGAGGGATTGGGCCATCTGCCAAACTTGCTTGAGCCAGCGTAATTGTTCCTCACGGGTGCAGCCTAAATGGGCTTCGGTAATGGCGATCGGTCGCTGATAACGTTCCCACACATCTTTCAGTAAGGCTGTATGATCATCAATCCCCTCGGCGCGAACCCACACGGCTTCAACATCAGCGTACTGATGTCGACCATTGCCGCCACGGGTATGGGGAGGATAGCGATCGATCCGTTCGTCAATGAAGCGATCGCCACACACGTAGCGATTGATCCCAATGATATCGGGAGGACAGGGATGATCTTGGAGCCATAACAGTTCATCCACAGCAATGCCTGTTTTTAACAAATAGTCCCAGAGGGGATGGGCGGAATTAATGCGACCGCAGAGCAAATCGAACGATAACCAGCGGCGATCGTTCTCAAATTCCGCCTGGTAGGAGAGCAACGGGGTACTGAACGTTTTACCCAAATCTTCAGTTTGTACCAGTTGCGCCTGCGGATTAATTTGGCGAATGGCCTGCATCGCCAGAACGGTGGCACGGCACTGGTGAATGAGTGCTTTCGCAAACATCAAATCATTGCGTGCGTGGGGATACCAGTGACCATATAACCCGCTAAATCGTGCGGTTGTGAGGGGTTCGTTTACCGGAGTGTAATGGGTCAGCCAGGGGTATCGTTGCGCGACTGCCTGGGCATAGAGTGCTAACTTCTCGGGAAAGGCCGGATCCACCAGACAGGTATCCCGTGGCCCACTACCATGATGTACCAGACCTGCGATCGCCCGAATTCCTAAGCCTTCCAGGTATGCTAATCGTTGATCAGCCCAATCCCAATCCGCCTGTTCTAAACCATTGGGTGCAATCCGTTCCCACAGAATGGGATAGCGAATAGCCTTGATACCTAATGCTGCAAATTCATCCAGGTCGGCCAGCCGGGTTGCGTGACCATTCCATTCCAACTGATCAAAATAGCGATCGCAGACTCGATTGACTGTGCATTCAATGCCACCCCACAATTCCAGATCGGGTGAAACTTGATTTGAATTCATCACTCTCTCACTTTCCCTAATTGAAAATTCACGGGCGGGCTTTCCCATTTTGCTGTTCAATGATGCCTGAAGAGGCTGGTACAGAACCGTTTAGAGGTTTGCTGGTGGGGATATTGAACGCGCGATCGCCATTGGTGTCGGGGGCCAGTGCTTTCTTCGCGGGTGGCTCCTGGGGTTGGGGGTGCCAGCTTGGGCGTTCGGACAGTTGGGCGTAGAGAGCCAATGCCTGGGCCACGACCTGATCCATGTTGTAGTACTTGTAGGTTGCCAGGCGACCGACAAAATGGACGTTGGGAGTAGCATCGGCCAGAGCTTTGTACTGCTTGTAAAGTTCGGCGTTCTCCGGTCGGGGTACGGGGTAGTAAGGATCGCCCTCGGCCTGGGGGTATTCGTAAACTATGCTGGTTTTAGGATGCTCCTGACCGGTCAGGTATTTGAATTCGGTAACGCGCGTGTAGAGGTGTTCGTTGGGATAGTTGATGACTGCCTGGGGCTGATGTACCTGTTCGTTGAGCGTTTCATGTTTGAAATCCAGCGAGCGATAGGGTAGCTTGCCATAGCAGTAGTCGAAGAAGCCGTCCACTGGCCCTGTGTAAATCATTTCCTTATAGGGGATCACACCTTGAATTTCACGGTAGTCGGTGTTAAGCATGATTTTGATATTGGGATGCGCCAGCATCTTCTCAAACAGGCGAGTGTAGCCGTGTAATGGCATTGCCTGGTACGTATCCGTGAAATAGCGATCGTCCCGATTGGTACGAGTGGGAACTCTTGCTGTAACGGATTTGTCTAACTCAGATGGATCAATGCCCCATTGTTTACGGGTGTAGTTACGGAAGAATTTCTCATAGAGTTCCCGTCCGACTTTACTTACGACGACATCTTCTGATGTGCGAATATAGTCTTTTGGTTCGGCAACTGATTCAAGAAATCCAGTCAGTTGAAATGCGGTTAGATTCAATCCATATAGTTTGTTAATTGTATCTAAATTAATTGGGATTGGTACTAACTGTCCGTCAACGCTAGCCAATACACGGTGTTCGTAACGTCTCCAATCTGTAAAGTGAGATAGATATGCAAACACATCCCGCGAATTGGTATGAAAGATATGAGGCCCATATTTATGTACCAGAATACCGGCTTCATTGTACTGATCGTAGGCATTCCCACCAATATGATTACGCGTATCTACGATCAATATTTTTTTATTACTTTGACTTGCCAGTCGCTCTGCTAATACGCTGCCAGCAAATCCGGCACCGACAATCAAATAGTCGAACATGCGATTATTCCTTAGAGTAGATGTTTAGCTGACTAATTTGCGAATATTGGAATTGACAGCAACGGGCTGCTTATTATTGGTTTGTACTGGTTTAGTCGTTGATTGCTGGTTTCGTGTCGCGATCGCGGCCTCAATCAACTCGTGCATTGCTTGCCAGGTACGATCCCAGGAGGTTTGGGAGAGAAAGTCATCTACCCGATGCAACCAGGCAGCGTGACGTTGCTCTTGTTCCAGTGCTGCTGCGATCGCGTCGACAAACGCTGGTACTGTATCGGCAATATCAACAAGTTTTTCTTCCCCATAGGGACGCACGACATCTCGAATCGAAGTGGAAACAACTGGTTTACCGGCTGCGAGGTACTCAGGGGTTTTAGTTGGACTGATAAAGCGGGTCGATTCGTTGCGGGCGAAAGGTAGCAATGCCACATCCCACCCTGCCAAATAATGGGGTAGTTCCTGATACGACTTCCCACCTAAATAATGAATGTTCGAATGACGCGGTAACGTTGCCGGATCAATTTTGACAACTGGCCCAATAATGACCAGATGCCAGTCTGGTCTGGCTTTAGCAATGCCATCCAGCAGGTCAAGATCCATCCGTTCATCGACTACACCATAGAATCCTAAACGGGGATGGGGAATGGTTGCTTGATCAGATGGCTCTTCGGTTAAAGTCCTTGCCTGGGCAAAGTGGGTGACATCGATACTGCTGGGGAAGGCATGGACACTATGATGTTGATGCTGTTTGACTTCGTAAAGACTCCGTCCGCCGGTAAAAACCAGATCGGCCAACTCAAACAAAAGCGCTTCCCTGGTTTGTAGCTCTGGATGCGCTCCTTTAAAGGCTGATAGCTCATCCATACAGTCATAAATAATGGCAGATGCCTTTAACTGGTGAGTGAAAGGTACTGCCATTGGTGTGTAATACCAGAGAATGGGAGCCTGGATCTGAGCTTCGGTAAAGAGGGTATTTAGTAACAATTGGTGGAGCGAGATCGCCTGTGCTTCACTCAAATTACCTGGCAAATGCGGTACAACAACCCAGACCCCAGAATCACGTTGACTAACACTTAACCAGTAGGACTCGTCTGGACTGGCGATCGCTTCTTCGATAAAAAAGACTCTCCGTTTTTGGGCACAACGGCTCAGTAAGTGTTGCGGTCGTTGATAGACAAAATCCCAACGCAGGTGGGAGAAACAAACTAAATCGGTGGCATCGGGTAAGTTTACCTTTAAAGTAGTACTTTTAGTGCATCGCAAAAGAGATGATAAAGTATTTTGTGCTTGATTCATCTGCTCATTGGATAGTCCTTCTGATAACACACTTTCTTCGCCAAAATGGTCGTTTAAAAGATGCTTAGGCATTCTTTACCTCATGGGCTTATCGATTGAATCAGTTCAGTTAGAACTATCTGAAAAAACTTCCCAGACAGATGTGAGTCTTTGAAGAAACTATCTGTAAACTCACAACCTAAATCTCATAACTAATAACCAGTAGCTAGAAGGGGGTAACTTTCTGGTCAAGGCTCTCTCCCGTCCTGTTCCCGCTTCTCCAATAACTTAGCCCTGTTAAAAAGGAATACCAGGTTTTTTCCAGTTACTCGCCTGCCTGGAGGAGAGAATTAACTCTACCAAAAGATGATTTTTCATGTAGTAAATATGTAAGTAGCAGCACAACCAACTGTAAACTTGCATATTAATAAATCGTGTTTGTAGCTACAGAATTGCTTAATACATTTAGTATTGCCATTTATGGGTAAGTAGATGGTAGAACTTGTTAGATTATGTGTTCAACCATCGCTTGAATTAAATCTAAAAACTAAGTAGACAGACATAATTAAATATAGGATGTGTTAGGTATAGTCGTAATGCATCGTTTTTTTGGCTCAGCAATTTAGAGTGACTATATATCAATCAATTCGCGATCAATCAGGATGCCATCTTACGGTTAACACTACAGAGTCTTCCTCGGCCCACCAGGAATGGGCAACTTCAGGACGCCAGAGGACATAATCTCCCTGCGAATCCAGCCTAATATCACCATCCAGAAATTGAACCCAAAAACGTCCACTAATCAGAATTGAAAGTGTGAACGTTGCTGATGGCCCTGCCCACTCATAGCGGCGATCGCCCGCAGCATGGATGCCCCACTTCACTTCCAGCGCGTTGGTGGAACGTGGGTCATCGGCAGGTGTAATAAACTCGCCGATAAACCATCCCCTTCGCTTCACTGCTTCAAGGTGGGCGTTGCCAGTCGTAACACCAGCAATTTGATGAGTTGCCATGCTTCCATATGGTTAAAAGTATTCATACCAAATTAAATGACGAACAGCGCCGATCCTGTATGGGCGGGTTTTGCCAGAAACTAGCGGTAAAACAGATGTCTCTTTTTGCTAAACCCGCCCTGGCAAACTGTTGTATCTGCACACAGTACTCTTTAAAGCGGTATCAGTTGCAATCTTGATCGAAGGAATTACCAGTTGCCTCTATCCAACGGTAGCTTAAGCAGTGAAAGCGTATTGGGTGGCGTTAAATAGCAGGATGAATTGAAGCGAGGTTGCAATTTATACATTGCAATGTATAAATTGCAATGTATACCCTGCTACATCCATGTTCAGAATTAGCTCTACAATTACCAACACTCAGTTCTCAATGGTGATGCTGATGTTGGTTAGGGGTTAGGAGTTGCAGCCTCAATCTTTACTTCTTATCTTCAAGGAAGTAAAATCTCGGGGGCTTAGGCTGAGAACTAGAGAAAATTCTTCTACAGCAGGCGTAATTGGCTGCGGCGAAGGGCTGCGGCAAAACTTGTCTCGACGCCCGATACATTTTTTCTGGGAAATCGCCTTAATATGACGCATGTCTTTTGCTACTGGAAAAGACATGCGCCCCCCTGTGTTCACTGATTATCCAGAGCGGCAATCGTTTGGGGTGCCCAGGTTGGCCCCTCACAGCGTGGCCCCTCTGGTGTCCAGAGCAGTTTATCAATGCACATTCGGCGGGCTTGCATCCCGCTGTCCCAGGCATGATAGACCACATATTCTGTCTGCCCGTTTGGACTCGTTGCAATTGAGTTATGACCTGGCCCTAGAACATAACCGGGAACTGAGCGTAACACGCGTGGGCCTGCTTCATTTCCCGCATCCACATAGGGCCCCATCACCTGAGTGGCCACACCATAATCCACACCGTAACTATCCGTTTCCCATCGTCCACCACTGTAGAAACAGTAATACCGATTGTTATGTTTACGAACACATGGTCCTTCTAGTGTGTGCCAATCGTAAATGCTGCCATACATCGGGCGGTTGGCTAAGAACCGTTGCCAGTCATGGCGGGCACGTAGAACCACCCTGGCTTCTCCAGCTAATTTCGTCATGGTTTGCAGGCGATCGACCACTAAGGCGGTTCCGACCCGCGCTCCATTTTCCGTGTCCAGAAAGTCCTGGGCATAGAAGAGATACCACTGTCCATCATCGTCTTGAAAGGGACTGGGATCGATTGTAAACGCACACTGTTGGGGATCAATCAGAGGGTCGCCGCTATCCTGATATGGCCCTAACGGGTCTGAACTGGTCGCAACGCGTAACTGATGGTTTTTATCCCCATGTCCAATGGAGTAATAGAGGTAAAACATGCCATCACAATGGGCCACTTCTGGAGCCCAAAAGTTATCTCCCAGGTTGGAATGGGGGCGCTGTAGGGCATTCCCAGCAAATTCCCAGTTGATTAAATTAGGCGATCGCAACAGGGGAAAGACCCGTTGTTTGTGAGTCTCATCTACCTGTCCGGCTGCTTCGGCTGGGCCTGTGCCAATCGCATAATAGACCCCCTCATGCTGCCAAACAAAGGGATCGGCAAAATACTCTGGGTAAACCGGATTGGTATATGTTCTCATTGCGATAGTAGTGCAATTATCTCGCAGGGATATTGCCTGGTAAATTTAGCTGTTAATTTCATTCACTTGTTTAAAGGATGCCTCCGTTGGCTCTAACCACTTTGCCCATGAGGAATATATATCTTCTTCGATAACTCCCCTTCCGTCAGATGTGAGAGCATAGTTTACCAGTACTTTCAGAGTTGTGGTGTACCCTTCACCAAGTAACTGGTGTCCATAGCCAATAACCTTACCAATGTTCCCTGTATTTTGATTCAGGACATACTCACCGATGTTAAACATACCTTTTACACCATCGCTTGAAATGAGTCTTGTGATTTTTTAGAGGTAGTCATGAATATAATTATTATTAAGTGTTGTCATATATGACTTCATTCCTAATGAATGTCTTAAATGCCCTTTAGAGTTATTCCAGTGTTAAGTAAATTTGTTTTCATAATAGCGATCGCCGACTCCAAATAAATTGGACGTGGCACCCAGGTGTAAGTAGTAGAATTCACCAACTATTATTTCCGGATACCACGTCCCTACAAGTTCTTGAGGCGAACAGAAATTACTCTGTACCAGCGTTCTAATACTCAAAATCGATATACGTTTCGACATCGTTTGCTGGTAACTGATCGATTACCTCACAGCGGAGTAATCGTTGGATTTCAGGGGGCAGGTTCCCGTAATAATCGCGGGGTAGGGTTAAATCAACTTTTTTCGTATGTAACCAATGCATCACATAACCCATGACAATCATTGGCCGTGGCTGAGGTGTCCGGTTGGGCGTTCCTCGGTGCAGTGCCAGGGGCGATCGAATCATTACATCACCGGGCTGGAGATAAAATTGCTCCATTGGAATTTCACCCACCCGCACTTTGACTAATCCTTCCTCACGGGGCATTACATGCGTACCTCGTGCCATCTCGAAGGGGCCATTGTCAGCGGTCACCTCCACTAACGGGAAATTGACTGCTACTGCATATAGAGCCTATTTGACATCTTTTATAATAGGAATAAGGTGCTCCAACTGAC
>CAZGDE010000158.1:0-14650 GCA_964524315.1 uncultured bacterium | reverse complement strand
TGCACCTCCACGGGCACCGGCCCCTGCGGTCGGTACAGCGTGTACGTTGACTCGCCGCTATTGGACGAAGCAGTCCTGGGCTCTAAGGGGAAGGTAAACCGATTGATATAAGTTGCCACGGCATTGGTATAGGTCACTGGGGCACCCGTCACCAGATTAGACAGCACCCGTCCCGACAAAGTTGCTGGTGGCAGCGATGCACCAGTCGGCACCAGGGGTGTGATACTGTAAGGCGGAATGGGACTACGCAAGCCGGTGATTGGCACCAAATTAGTGCCGAATGCATTAGAATTGCGCTGCTCGAGAAATAAGATGGCACGTCTACTAGTCCCCTCAAGACGCCGATTCCCCTGAGTAAACCAGAAATTAACATTGCTATCCGCAATACCGTTCAAGCCTAGTTGTGTCGTGCCAGAATCCTCATTCCGCAACAGCGTTGAATAACCACGTTGCTCACCTTGCACCCGATAATTGATTGCTTCCCCATTAATGAGAGCATCATTTGACCGCAGCTCAGAAATATTTCTCAGCCCTATACCAGCAGTCCCTAAAGTTCCATCCACCTGAAACTCCGGGACGCCAGTACTACTAATTGTTTGGACTCTAAAGAAGGTAGTACCAGTGGAGATATCGTAATTTCCACCGCCCCCAATAGAAGAGGATACATAGGAAGATGGATAGATTGATGTTGGTAATACACCTTCTCCCTGAATTTCAAACCTGATGTGTTGCCCCAGGTTAGGCAAAGGCAAATCAACCACATCGCTGACGGGACGAAATTCTAAAGTAGAAGGCAAATTAATTACATCACCATTGAGATCAGCGGTGAAGGCACCAATGCTGAGAAAGCCTTCACGGGTTGTATAGGTTTGGCTGGCACTGGCAGATAAACTGCCATATTGCCCCATAAAGAAAGATGGAGCATTACTGGTATCGTCCCTGGGCTTGATGAAAACGCCCCACTGAGTTTCCGTCGGGACAAAGGAATTCAGTGTAAAACTGAGGCTGGTTGGAACTCCCTGAAAGAAAACAGGAACACCGCTGGGTAAGAACGCGACCCCTGACAGTACCCCTTGAAGTTGCCCCGTATCCCCCTGGTCAGGTATAGAGTTGCGGTTAGTATCGGTAAAGCGACTACTGACGGGAATGAATCGCGATGTGGTTGTAATGCCTCGGGGTGTTTCAATCCGCAAGTTACGCACCGCAACATCAAATAAGACGGGCGGATCAAATATGGGAAATCGAAACGGGTATCCCATATACATAGCCCACAAAGCTTCGTAGCTTAAGTCAACATAATGCTTGAAAAAGGCAGCATCACCGGCCATAAACCCACCCGTGATGGGAATTTGGCTGTTGACATCGGGCCCGATCGCCCCACTGGAAAAGGTCGATCCACTAGCCGGAACCGGATTAACGATCCTAGTGGGTAAGACAGTACTCCCTGCTGGTCGCGCCATATTACCGGGTGGTTTGGCTGTGGCGATTGGCGCGATCGCCCCACTCCCCAACAGCAAGCTTAAGCAAAACACGGGAATTTGAGATTTCATGGCGTCCCTCTCCTCTTTGCAACGGTCAGGAGCGAAATGGAATGCCGAGAACCAGATCGAGACTATTTCGAAGGGCTGTCTATGGCGGTATCTAAACTACATGGGCCAATTCGTTCAAAGGTATCCCACGTTCCTGAGTATAACTACTCACCCTCAAAGTAACATAGGCATAACTGCTTGACGGAAAAATTTATGCGCTCACGCTGTAATTACATGACAGCTGAAAATGCTATGGATCGCCGGAGAAATGTCTACATATGCAGACAGGTTTTTCACCACAGGATGTCGTGGCCCTGAATGAGACGTTATATTAAATGTTAATTAATAAAACTTTGCAACGATTTATCAATGATTGTTTCTACCTCTGGCCTCAGCCGCTTGAAAGAATCTTTGACAGAAAAGATTTTCTTTGGACAGAAACCAACTGCCGAACTGGTTGCCATCTTAATGGTGTACTTCGTGCAAGGGATTCTGGGTCTGGCCCGTCTCGCGATCAGTTTTTTCCTCAAGGATGAACTGGGCTTAAGTCCGGCTGAGGTATCCGCCCTGGTAGGGGTAGCGGCCTTACCCTGGATGATCAAACCACTGTTTGGGTTTATCTCTGATGGCCTGCCTATTCTGGGCTACCGGCGACGTCCCTATCTGATCCTGTCTGGGTTTCTCGGAGTTACCTCCTGGGCGGCACTGGCAACCGTGGTGCATTCTGCCTGGGCAGCTATGCTGGCGATCGCGCTTGGCTCCCTTTCCGTTGCCTTCAGCGATGTCATCGTTGATTCGCTGGTCGTCGAGCGGGCCCGGGCCGAGTCCATCGCCACAGCCGGTTCGCTACAGTCCCTCTGTTGGGGGGCTTCCGCCGTTGGTGGCATTATGACGGCCTACTTCAGCGGTTCCCTGCTGGAGCATTTCAGTACCCGAACGGTTTTCGCGATTACGGCAACCTTCCCATTGCTGGTGTCCACCGTTGCCTGGCTCATTACCGAATCACGGATGACCGAACCAACCAATTGGGAAGCAGTCTGGCACCAACTGGGGCAATTGCGGCAGGCAGTTAGCCAAAAGGCAATCTGGATGCCAACTGCTTTTCTCTTTCTGTGGCAGGCAACCCCAACCGCAGAATCGGCATTCTTTTTCTTCACTACCAATGAACTGGGTTTCGAGCCCGAGTTTTTAGGCCGGGTCCGGTTAGTCACCAGTCTGGCTTCTCTGGCCGGCATTTGGTTATTTCAGCGGTTCCTCAAAACCGTGCCATTTCGGGTAATTTTTGGCTGGTCTACGGTTATTTCCGCCATTTTAGGCATGTCTACCCTCATTCTGGTCACCCATGCGAATCGCTCACTGGGTATTGACGATCGCTGGTTCAGTCTGGGTGATAGTTTAGTCCTCACCGTCATGGGGCAGATTGCCTACATGCCCATTCTGGTGCTGGCGGCCCGCCTCTGTCCGCCCGGTGTCGAAGCGACCCTGTTCGCATTACTGATGTCAGTCGTTAACCTGGCCGGGCTGGTGTCCTACGAAACGGGAGCCCTGCTGATGCACTGGATGGGGATTACCGAAAAGAACTTCACCAATCTGGCACTACTGGTTGTCGTGACAAATCTGACGACCCTCCTCCCCCTGCCCTTGCTGGGTTGGCTTCCAGGAGCGGCCAGTACTGCTGAGGGCATGGAAGGCGCATTGCCATCAATCCCGGCAGCAATTGATTTTGACCCCTCAGCCTCTAAACATCTGGAGCAACCCTTTCTTCCCGATCTGGTTGCCGACCTGGTACAGCGGGAATCGGGTGTGAGCAGTCGGGAACCGGGCTAAGTCACTCTGTGAATCTGAGTTAAATCCGCTCTTTGCATTCAGATTTGCATCCAGCACATTAATGATCACGATTGGGTAATAGCAATGCAAACGCAGATTAAACAGTCACTTTCCTACAACCAGGAGGACTGGCAAAAGGGCTACCGTTCTCTCAACCAGGAGTACGACTACTGGATTGATGAGGTTACAGGGGAAATTCCGCCCGAACTGAACGGCACCCTGTTTCGGAATGGGCCGGGTTTACTGGATATCAATGGCCAACCGTTCAAACACCCCTTTGATGGAGATGGCATGGTCTGTGCGATCGCCTTCACCAATGGGCGGGCCCACTTCCGTAACCGTTATGTCCGTACCACCGGTTACATGGCAGAACAACAAGCCGGACGAATTCTCTACCGGGGTACTTTTGGTACCCAAAAACCGGGTGGTTGGCTGGCAAATATATTCGACACACGGCTGAAAAATATTGCCAATACCAATGTCATTTACTGGGGCGGGAAACTGCTGGCCCTCTGGGAAGCCGCCGAACCGTATCGCCTTGATCCCAACACGCTGGAAACCTTGGGATTGGAATATTTTGATGGGCTGTTACAACCCGGTGCGGCCCTGGCTGCCCATCCCCGCATTGACCCTGCCTGTGCCCAGGATGGTGGTCAGCCTTGTCTGGTTAACTACTCGATTAAGCCTGGGATGTCTTCCCGCATTACCTTGTTTGAGTTCAGCCCAACAGGCGACGTTTTACGGGAGTATAGCCACATCACACCGGGGTTTGCCTTTATTCACGATTTTGCCATTACCCCAACCTACGCCATCTTTTTCCAAAATCCCGTCACCCTGAATCCCCTTCCATACCTGGCGGGCTTACGAGGCGCAGCAGAATGCATCAAGTTCCACTCAGACCAGTTAACCCGAATCATTCTCATTCCCAGACAGAGTAACAACCTTACCGAGCCAACCACTTCCAGGGCTCAGGCCATCACCGTAGAAGCCCCCTCTGGCTTTGTCTTCCACCATGTCAATGCGTTTGAGCAGGGCGATGAGGTCGTGATTGACTCCATTGGTTACAACTCATTGCCTGCCGTCGATCCTGATAGCGACTATCACGAAACCAACTTTGAGGCGTTAGAACCGGGCCAATTGTGGCGTTTCCGGGTCAACCTCAAAACGGGTATGGTGCAACGCCAGCTTCTTGAAAGTCGTTGCTGCGAATTTCCGGCAATCCACCCGGCTAATGTGGGCAGAGACTACCGTTACCTGTTTATTGGTGCTGCCCATGACCCAGTTGGGAATGCACCGCTCCAGGCCATTCTCAAACTGGATTTGACCACAGGTGAACGTCAACTTTGGAGCGCCGCGCCACGGGGCTATGTGGGTGAACCAGTTTTTGTGCCGCGATCGCTAGTCTCACCGAACGAGGGAACCACAACTGAAGACGATGGTTGGTTAATGACCGTTGTGTTTGATGCGGCATCCGAACGATCTGACCTGGTCATTCTAGATGCCCGCGATTTGAATCGTGGCCCCATTGCCCGGTTGCACTTGCAACATCACATCCCCTATGGACTCCACGGCAACTTTACGCCCCAAGTATTCCTGCCCAACTAACCCCAACCCCTAACCACCCCCACAAACCCTTGCAACCTACTACCCACTCACCCACCTTTCTGCGATCGTTCATCCAACTGTCTACCGTTAACATTCTGTCGAATCTCATGGTTCCCCTAGCGGGACTGTTGGATGTGGCGTTTTTAGGGCACCTGTCCGATATTCACTATCTGGCAGGTGTGGCGCTGGCAACCGTGTTGATCAATTACATCTACTGGTCATTCTCATTCCTGCGCATGGGCACTACGGGAACTACCGCACAAGCCGTGGGACGGGACGATTACGATACGGTGTTGCTCATTGGTTTACGGCATGGGATTTTAGCCCTGGTTTTTGGGGTCAGTATTCTGGTGTTACAGCAGCCATTGCGATCGCTCGGTTTCTCCCTACTGAGTGCGGCACCAGATGTCAAAGCTGCTGGTGAAGCTTACTACAACGCTCTCATCTGGGGTGCCCCGGCGACACTGACGAACCTGGTAATTGTGGGCTGGTTTCTGGGACAGGCACGCAGCCGCAATGTGTTGTTACTCTCGGTCATTGCGAATGGCAGCAAAATTTTGCTGGACTACTTATTTATCACCCGGTTTGGCTGGGAAAGCGCGGGTGCTGGAACGGCAACGGCTATCAGCCAGTACCTCATGCTGGCAGTTGGCATACTGTTAGTTTGCCGGGAAGTGAAGTTCGTTCAGGTCAAACTGCTAGCGGATCGGTTGCTGGACTTGGCCGCGTTAAAAACAACCTTGCTATTAAATGGCGAGATCCTCATTCGAACCTTTGCGCTGACGACCTCGTTTGCATTGTTTACCAATTTAAGTGCTGCTATGGGAACAACCTTCCTGGCCACTAATGCGGTCTTACTTCAGGTGGTATCCCTCAATGCCTACTTTGTTGATGGGCTGGCCTATGCCACCGAAAGTTTAGCTGGCATGCTACACGGCAAAGGTGATACAGGTGAATTATCACGTTTAGTGCGGTTAGCCGGTATTGCCAGCCTCAGTTTAGGTGGAGGATTTGCGATCGCCTTCAACCTGGCTCCAACGGTACTCTTCCGGTTCCTGACCAGCCATAGCAGCATCATCACGAATCTTCAGAACTACGTGTTCTGGCTATTGCCCGTATTAACGTTTGCGGCCATTGCCTACATGTTGGATGGCTACTTTCTGGGTTTAACCAAAGGAACGGTTTTACGTAAGTCGGCATTGAAATCAACGTTGTTAGGATTTGTGCCGATGGCGATCGGGGCCTGGTATTTTCAGAACAGTCACCTTCTTTGGCTAGCAATGTCGTTATTTATGGCAACCAGAGCGATAACGCTAAGTTTGCAGGTGCAAGCAACCCTCCAGCTACCCCCCTCACTCTCCCCACCAGTTATGGTTGAGCGGCAACGGGATAAACAGTCACAACCAACAGGCGATTTGGCTAATTCCCTGTCAGTTTAGGGTCCCCCTCGTTTAGAGTTCAGATTGTTGCGGGGCGATAGCTAGCGTTGGGCCTGGTTGGGCTTAGGTTTGGCTGGTAACAGGTAGATCTCAGGGTTTTCTGCCACCCAACCTAAGTTAGACCGGGAGCGAACTTCAAAATGCAAATGAGGTTGGGCAGAACTGGGTTGCCCAGACGTGCCGACGGTAGCGATCGCCTGTCCCTGCTGAACTCTTTGCCCGGTCTTGACCTTGATTGAGCCCAATTGGGCATAACGGGTTTGTAACCCTTCCTGATGATTAATCACAACCATGTTGCCGTAAGTTCCCTGCCTTCCAGCAAAAGCAACCGTCCCTGGGGCAACAGCTAAGACCGAGGTACCGACCGGAGCCGTTAAGTCGACCCCACCATGAAAGCCCACCTCCCCAGTTTTAGGTTGAATCCCCCAGCCATAACCCAGCCCAATGGCGGCCTGGGATGGTTTAGCCGGTAGGGGATAACCTGCCAGAATGCGCGTATTCGGTGCTGCAACGGGCCGTCCAGGCGTTGCAACTGGCGACCAATTCACACCGGGAACAAATACGACTTTAGGGGATGGCTGACAACCATTCACCTCAAACAGCACATCGGGGCGGACACCATAACGTTTGGCCACATCTCGCCAGGTCTGGTTGGGGGCCAGTTCAACGCGAATCCCATTATAGGGAGGAATCAAAATTTCACTACCAACGGGTGCCTGCCCACCTCGCATAGTTGGATTCAACCCCATTAAGGTTGCCGGAATCAAATCATATTTACGGGCAATGCTGGCAGCCGTTTCGCCTGGAGCAACTTTGTGTCGCACCAAGCGGGATAGTGCCGGTGCTGGGCATGCCGCGTTACTGGCAGGTTCCTGGGCCAGGCGATCGCCAACCCCTTCCATGCCTCTGGCTATCAATGGGTTGAGACAAACCCCACAGAGAAGAGTTGAAAGAACTGGCAACCAGCGAAACCGGCTCATAGGCAAAGAATTTAATGGGACAAGCATCTAATGGGACACTGCTGGAATGGCGAAAGGCACTTCTCCACCTTAGCGCGTAGGTGCTGGGCTGAGGGATTTTTACCCGGCTCAATACAATTTCAGTGATCCAGTTTGGCCCGTTTTTTGTTTTGCTTGATTTTTCCGGTTCTGCCCACGCTGATTCAGAATAGTGGCATATCGCAGTTCTAAATCATTTGGGCGAATGAGGCAGGATTCATGGGGCATCCTTTGGAGGGGCGAACAGTCGTTCGCCCCTCCAAGAAAGTATCAAAGTTATTAATTCTCATTTCTAAATAGGCTTGCTATCCCATGAAGCCTCAGACCATTTGAGCAGCGGGACTCATCCATCCTGCTCCACATTCATTTCCACACGTTAAAGTAGGGTAGGATTACCCGCATCATTGACCCTCGAACCTATGAACCTGTCATTTAAGCAATTGGCAACCTACGTTTCCCTACTGGTAATTGGCAGTGGTGCCGGTGTCATAGGAAGTCAATATTTGCTTAATCAGAACCGGGTTTCAGGCAACTTTTCCAATTCCTCTCCGGTCGTTAGACCGCTCAATAATCCAACAGATAGTGCCGCAACAGCGGCCGCCCCCAATCCGGCAAATTCCAATTTCATTGCGGCGGCGGTCGAGCGTGTTGGACCTGCTGTCGTCCGCATTGATGCGGCTCGTAAAATCGTTAATGATCTGCCAGATGCATTTCAAAATCCCCTATTCCGTCGTTTCTTTGGGGGAGAAATGCCCATGCCCAGAGAGCGTGTTGAACGGGGCACCGGATCAGGGTTTATCCTCAGTTCTGACGGCAGGCTGTTAACCAATGCCCATGTTGTTGCTGGCACAGACACAGTGGAGGTGACGTTGAAAGATGGACGCACCTTTGAAGGGCAGGTACTTGGCTCTGATCCTGTCACAGATGTCGCCGTGGTGAAAATTGCTGCCTCTAACCTACCCAGTGTCCAACTGGGTCGTTCAGACAATTTAGTACCGGGGCAATGGGCGATCGCGATCGGTAACCCCCTGGGTCTGGACAATACCGTAACTGCAGGCATTATCAGTGCGACGGGCCGCTCCAGTTCCCAGGTAGGTGTTCCCGACAAGCGCGTCAGTTTCATCCAGACCGATGCCGCCATTAACCCCGGTAACTCCGGTGGCCCCCTACTAAATGACCAGGGGGAAGTGATTGGTATCAATACCGCAATTCGGGCCGATGCCCAGGGGTTAGGGTTCGCCATTCCCATCGAAACGGCCAAGCGGGTTGCCGAGCAACTTTTTGCGAAAGGCCGGGTGGAACATCCCTACCTGGGCATTCAGATGGTAGATTTGACCCCCGCTCTCCGGAAGGAGATCAATGAAGATAATGGCTCTAATTTCAAGGTCAACCAGGATGAAGGGGTGTTGATTGTGCGGGTATTTGACGGCTCTCCCGCCGCCCAAGCCGGTCTTCAACAGGGCGACATTATCCAGAAAATTGATGAGAAACAGGTTAAAACGGCCGCAGATGTGCAAAGTCGGGTTGAGTCAAGCGCCATTGGTTCAGCTCTACGCCTGGAAGTGAATCGCAATGGGCAGGTACGCTCTCTGCAAGTGAAACCGGGAGCATTTCCAGCGAATAATCAGTAGGCGGTGATGCGATCGCGCCCCTGGAGTTTCGCCTGATAAAGTGCCTGATCGGCATTCGCAATTAAAGTAGCCACGGAAGATGCCAGAGTCGGGATGGTACAGGCCACTCCCCCACTCAAGGTAACGCGATCGCTAACCTGCGAACCGGCATGGGTGATCGCCAAATCCCGCACCTTTTCATGAATTTCAGTCGCAATATGGAGTGCCCCGGCAAGTGGGGTATTGGGTAAAATGACAGCGAACTCTTCGCCTCCGTAACGCGCCGCCAGATCAGCCGGACGTTTAATTGTTTGCTCAATTACGTGGGCAACTTGTTGTAGACATTCATCACCGGCCTGGTGGCCATAGGTGTCGTTATATCGTTTGAAGCAATCAATATCTAGCAATAACAGTGACAGGTAGCCCTGCTCCCGCAGCAGACGTTGCCACTCCTGTTGTAAAAACGCATCAAAACAACGCCGATTGGCAAGTTGAGTCAGACTATCAATCGAAGCCAGCCGATGTAGCTCCCGATTCGCCGCTTCGAGTTGTTCCATTAACAACCGTTCGTGTTCCATCTTTTGGCGCAGTTCGGCCAAAGTCCAGCTGGCTTGCAATACCCGCCGTACCCGTTGGCGTAACACAGCCCAGTGAATGGGTTTCGTTACATAATCGGTTGCCCCTGCAGCAAACGCTTGATCAACCGATGTCTCATCATTTAAGGAGGTAATCATCAGCACTGGTGGACAATGCCCCGCAAAAATATCTTGCAATTTGGCACAGCAGGTAAAGCCATCGATACCAGGCAACATCGCATCCAGCAAAATAATATCGGGCACCTGTTGCTGACATAGATCCAGACATTCTTCGCCACTGCTTGCTTCAATAATTTGATAACCTTCTTTCTGTAGGGTGCGATTGAGCAGCAAACGTAATGTTTTCTCATCATCTACAATCAGCAGTTGGGCCGATGTAACAGGCGAAGCAACTTTCTTCATGCCTACCCGTTTGTTACCTGCTTGTTTGTTACCGGCTTGTTCAATACCAGGCTCACTCATATCTGCCTCCTGGCATAGGGGGAGAGCGCAAGTTCCACCCGTTTATATTCGGCTTCGGTTGCAGCCAGCAATAATTCAACGTTAGTTAGCAAATTTGCCCGACCCAGGTTTTCGAGTTGCTCACAGAGCCGTGAAAGTTGCAAAGCCCCGATTGAAGCACTTAATGATCGCAACGCATGGGCAGCCTTGTACAGGGCTGTTGTGTCTTTCTGATTCAGGGCAGCGGCGATCGCCTGCAACCGTTGGGGGGCATCCTCCAGGTAGCTGTTCACAATATCGCTCAACAGATCAGCATCGTTGTCAGTGATCGTCTGCAAGTACTGAAAAGCTTGCGCATCCAAACCTGCTGGAGCCGCCGTAGCCACGATGTCCTGTCCGGTTGTTTGGGCCAAGGATGGGGTTGCTTGGCGGCGGAGAAGCATGTCTGCCCCATCGGGTCGTAGCAACCCAGGCTGATTGGTCGTAACTTCACAAAACTCATTAATTGCCGTTAACAGTGACGTGATCGAAATCGGCTTGCTAATATAACCATTCATCCCCGCCTGTAGACAGCGTTCGCGATCGCCCTGCATCGCATAGGCTGTCATTGCCACAATCCAGGGCTGGACGGTTAATGTCATTTGGCGAATTTGCCGGGTTGCTTCTAATCCATCAATCTCTGGCATCTGCACATCCATGAAAATGACATCGTAGGACTGGTGGCGTAACATCTCCAGGGCAACCCGTCCACAATTGGCTACATCTGCGTCATAACCCAGTTGGTTCAGCATCGTCAGGGCAACTTTCTGGTTAACGGCAATATCCTCAACTAAAAGAATGCGTAACGACAGAGGTTTCACCGAACGATCGCTATATCGTCCCGATAACGGGGTAGGTGGCTCTACTATAGAGTGCCCGTACAAAGCCTGGAGGAATACATTACCCAGTTGAGCCTGTTTGATCGGTTTGGTAATATAGGCCGTTGTCAGCGTCGCTAAATGGCTGGGAAGGGGTTGACCAAATGTTCCCACCAGAATAAGCGGCAAATGGTCACAAGCAGGTTGCGATCGCACCTGCTGCATCAAATCAAGCATGTCCGGCCCTGGGAGGTGCAGATCCAGCACAACGATATCTATCTGGTGTCCCTGGGCCAGCCAGTCCAATGCCTGCTTGCTGGAGACCGTTGTCATGACCGACATTCCCCAACTTTCGGCCAGTGTCATGAGGCAATAACAGGCTGAGGGATTATCATCCACAACCAACAACCGTTTGCCAATTAACCCAGTAGGCACGGCAAAGGGTGCATCTGCCGTGGTAGTGGCAGTGATAGTAAAGTAGAAGGTAGAACCCGTCCTTCCTGGGAGTTGTAAACCATTGCGGAGATGACCATTCTTAGCATCGCGATCACTAGAGTAGAGGGCATTCTTACCCCCCCCCTCCGCCCCCCAATTAACCGGGGGAGAACCTGCTACGTTACCACCGCTTTCTACCCACATGGTGCCGCCCATCAGTTCACTCAAGCGATGGCTGATGACCAGACCTAAACCAGTGCCACCGTAGCGACGACTCATGAATGTGTCAACCTGGCTGAAGGGCTTGAATAAGCGATGCATTCGATCGCCTGGAATACCAATCCCGGTGTCTCTGACCGAGAATTGAATTTCGTAAACCCCTTCTCCCCCCTCGATACCATCCCCAACAACCTGCTCGCTGGCCTTAATCGGGCTGTCCTGGCTGGTCGGCACCACAGGTTTAGCAGTCACCAGGACAACGACTTCCCCGGCTTCCGTAAATTTGATGGCATTACCTAGGAGATTAATTAAAATCTGCCGGAGTCGGTTGCTGTCACCGATCAGAATACTGGGTACCTGGGGATCGATCAGGCAGGTCAACTCTAAGCCAGCGATCGCCGCCTGGGAGGTAAACAGGTCGAGGGCACTTTCCACACATTGATAGAGGGAAAACAGCTCACTGGCAATTTCGAGATTGCCAGAGTCAATTTTGGAAAAATCAAGAATGCTGTTAATAATCGTAAGCAGGGCATCCCCACTATTCCGAATCGTGGTCGCAAATTCCCATTGTTGCGGTGTCAGAGGTTCGTCCAGTAGCAGTTCGGTCATGCCAATCACAGCATTCATGGGTGTGCGAATTTCGTGACTCATCATTGCCAAAAATTCGCTCTTTGCCCGATTCGCAGATTCTGCCTGCTGGTGTGCCTGTTCCAGCGCCGCGTTTTTAATGACCAGTTCTGCCTGTTGCTGTTTTTCCTGTTCAAGCAACTGGGCCTGTGCCAGGGCTATTCCGACCTGGGCTGCCACGGCTTCCAGCAATTCAATTTCATCATCTGTCCAATGACGGGAGTGATCGCACTGATGTAACCCAATCACTCCATTCGTTTCACCCTGATAGGAGGTACGGATTGTCATAATGGACTGCACATGCATCTGCGCCCAGATCTCTGTCAGCGGAGAGACGCGCGGATCGGTATATACATCATCAATCGCGATCGCCCCGTCCTGCTGCAGCAATTGCCGCATATAGGGATTATTCGTCACAGGCATTTCCAGGGTTGCTAACGATTCATACCCGGCTTCCAAATATTCTGCCCGCAGTGGAATGTGAGGGTGGGGTGCGGCAAGGTAGCTGTAAATCAAACAGCGATTCACCTGGAAGGTTGCCCCTACCCGATTGGCAGTCGTTTGAAAGATTTGCGCTGCATCCAAACTCTGGCGAAGTTCTTCCGTTATCTGTTTCAGTAGTAGAGCCCGCTGAAATTGCTGTTGCAGAGCCGCTTCCGCCTGCTTGCGGTCGGTAATATCGCGCACGATGGCCAGGGCTTCTTGATCACTACAGGCAACAATGCGGGCTTCGTAGTCGTGGGGTGTGCCCTGCACCATTAATTGATATTCCAGTTGATACATTTCGCCCGTGGCAATGGCCGCCTGAATTGACTGCACAACCTGATTTGCCACATCGACAGGTAAAACATCGGTAACGGGCTTACCCAGAAAGTCGTCGGGCGGTAGTATGGGCTGAAAGTGGTTAGCAGGTACAAAATCAAGCTGAATCCCGTCCCGGTTGTAGTAAAACATCATGTCGGGAATCGCCCGCAGCAGAGCCCGGTTTTTGGCTTCACTGTGGCGCAGTGCATCTTCTGTACGTTTGCGCTCGGTGGCGTCAATCCCCACACTGAGCAAGCCGATCGCCTCACCGGCCTCATTGAGCAATGCTTGATTCGTCCATTCCACCCAGACCCGTTTACCATCCCGGCAAAGATTTTCGTTTTCGTAGCGAGAATAGCGATCGGGATGCCGCAGAATGTTCTGCATCATCTCTGCCATATCATTTCCGGCCGTATCAATTAAAGGCAGAATCGTACCAACCGCCGGTTGACCTAAGATTTCGTCATTGGCATAGCCAAAGAATTGTTGCGCGACCTCATTGAAGAAGGTAATATTGCCGGCGGCATCGAGACGAATCAGGAAACTATTGGCGTTTTCAACTAGTTCCCGGTACTTGGCTTCACTCTCCTGTAATGCCGCTTCGGCTAACTTACGGGCCGTAATATCTTCGACCAGGCCAAAGGTAAACTGCACCGTACCATCGGGATGACGCACCGCACAAACGGTCAACCGCCCCCACACCAGTTGCCCATCTTTACGAAAATAACGCTTTTCCAGTTGGTACGAGTCACGCTTACCGGCCAGCAACTCCGCCCCTAACGCCAGATCAACTACCAGATCATCAGGATGGGTCAACTCTACAAACGTCTTACTGCGTAACTCCTCATCCGTATAGCCAAACAGGGTTTCCGTTGCCGGATTACACCCCAGGTAAGTGCCATCGGGACTGGTCAGCGCAATGGATATGGCCGCATTTTGAAAGACCAACCGGAACCGCATTTCACTTTCCCGTAATGCCGCCTCCGTGCGTTTGCGCTCCGTGATATCGCGAATGATCAGCAACACCTCGTCGTCACTGGTGGGCACAATTCGCACATCTTCTTCATGGATTTGCCCATTGACTAACACCTGCTGTTCGTAAATTTGCATGTCACCCGTTGCTAGAGCTTGCTGGATGAAATACATTTCGCGCTCAGCATGGTCAGCCGACAGGCAATGAATCAGGTTGTCACCTGGCAGAAAGGGAATGATCGATTCTTCTGGGATACAATTACCCCGAATCATGTCCAAATATGTGCCATCCGCTTGAATCCGAATCAGCAGGTCGGGGATCGCCCGCACGATCGCCCGATTGGTGGCTTCACTGTGGCGCAGGGCTTCTTCGGCGGTACGGCGATCGGTAATGTCGCGCACCATCACCAACACTTCTGACTCGCCACAGACGACAATGCGCACTTCCTCATATCGCACCTGTCCCGCCAGGGGAAACTGTTGCTCATAGACCTGCATCACACCCGTTACCAGCGCTTGCCGAATATAGTGCATACGCAACTCTGCCAGTTCTGGCGACAGGCTGTCATACACACTCTTTCCAGGGGCAAACTGGTCTTGGTTCAACACCTTCACGCGATCGCGCCCATCAATATCCAGATAGGTACCATCCGCACGGGTGCGAATCAGCAAATCGGGAATGGCCGCAATC
>CAZGDE010000157.1:0-14656 GCA_964524315.1 uncultured bacterium | reverse complement strand
AGGTTACACTGCTATGCAGTACCCGTTAGAGATAGTCTTTAATCGTCCGGTCGGAAGATAAATCGCAGGATCCATATGTATCAGCGATATGTATCAGCGATCCGCGATCGGCTCAATAACGAGCAGTGTGACCGGGTTCAGAGGAGATAGGCGAGTGAGATTAGCAATCGGTAGCGATCGCGCAATCTCTACCTGTACCAGACGGTAACTCCATTTTTTCTGCGGCGGTTCTTGTAACCAGGTCAACACCTGACTCAAATGCTCAACCGTTGCCAGAGCCAAAAGCATGCGTCCCTTTGGTAACAAGCGGTTGGCACCCATCGTCAGGATTGGCGTTAAATTGCCCCCACTGCCACCAATAAAAATGCGATCGGGATTGGGCAAATCGGTTAATACGGTGGGCGCGGTACCCTGCACCGAGACAACATTGCTGACCTGAAAACGATGACAGTTCTTTTCGATTAGGGTAGAACCGATCGCCGTTTTTTCGATCGCATAAACCTGCGAAGTGGGACAAAGCCGGGCAATTTCGATGGCGACCGAACCCGTCCCAGCACCGATATCCCAAACTGTTTGTGCTGGTTGTAAGCCTAATTCACCCAGGATTTGTACGCGGACTTCGCGTTTGGTCATTAAACCGGGGCGATCGCTAAAACTTAAAAAACATGAATCTGGCAACCCTAATAGGGGTAATGTCGTCAAATCTAGCGGTTCTCCTGTTTCGACGATTCGTTGGAGAACTACCACATTGAGTGGTGCAAATGCTAGGGGTGAACTTCGGTTCACTCCTTCATTCCAGTGGGTGATGCGTTCGTCGACGCCACCCAGGTTTTCACACACCCATACATCGTAACGGCTGGGCAGATCAAGAGACTGAAGCAGTTGGGCGATCGCCGTCGGGGTGTTGGTACCATCCGTCAGAACGGCAATTTTGGCAATTCCCTGCTGCAATGCCTGGGTCAATTCGTCGAGCGATCGCCCGTGGGCACTCATAATGCGGGCATCCTGCCAGGGTAACTTGAGCCGATTGAAGGCAAGCTGCACGGAACTAAGATGGGGATGAAACGTCAGTTGTGCCGGTGAAAACGCTTCCAGCAATAACCGCCCCAGGCCAAAAAAGAGTGGATCACCCGAAGCCAGAACGACTACATAGGGAGGAGGCCCCAGGCCATCAGGGGCAAACTGATCCAGGTAGCGGCGGAGTTGCGCCAGCGTTTCGTTTAGATCCGTGAGGGGGAGGCGATCGCCCTGGCCCTGGGGAAAGTAGCTTAGGTGGCGAGCGCTACCAACCAACAGGGTTGCCGCTTCCACCAGGTGCTGCATCGTCGCCGTTAAGCCGGCAACCCCCTCTAACCCAACCCCCACAACATGAATAGGAATCATCTAGTTCTTGGAATGGCAACGATACAGTTCACAAAGTTCAATAATTTTTGTTTGCAGGGTTGAGAGTTCATCGGCTCCCCGTTTGAGGCTTGTTTCTAGTTCCAGTAGGAGAGGCAACGTTTGCAACAGGGCGGGTAGGGGCAGGGGAGCCACCTCTTTGCGCAGGAAAAAGAGGCGTTTGGGATTGCCGATTTCGGCTTCCTGGGCAATTTTCTGGTCATCGCGTTCACCAGCTTCCAGCATGATTTTGACCCAGAGCCAGGTGCGAAACTGCCCTACCAGAGATTTGAGAATGACCAGCGCGGGTTCATTCTGGCGCAACAGATCGGCCACTAGATCGAGGGCGGTAGCTGTTTGCCCCTGACGAATAGCAGCAGCTAATTGTAGGGTGTTTTGGGTACTGGTAGTTACTAGAGAGGCGATCGCTGCTTCATTCAGGGGTTGTTTGGTATCTCCACCATAGAGGCGTAACTTTTCCAATTCGCTATACAGTTGGCGCGTATCATTGCCAACGGCTTCTGCCAGTAGTTCGGTCGCATTTCCTGTTAACTTCACGCCGACAGCCTGTGCCACCTGTTGCACCTGTTTGACCAGTAATTCCGTTTTCCAGGGGGGAATGACGGCAAATTCACGGAACTCAGCATGTTTTTGGAGTAGTTTCGTCACTTTGAGACGACTGTCTGGCTTGTTGGTTGCCGTCAGTAGCAACACGCTGGACTCTGGCAGGTTAGGCAGCGTGCGCTCCAGTTCCGCCAGCAAGTTATCAGGGCAACGCTGGCACAACGTTGTGTCTGCCAACCAAACCAGACGATGGCCCATCCCAAAGGGAGGAGTCATGACCTGGTTAAGGCCCTGCACAATCGCATCGGCCTGGTCAGAGGTTAATTTGTCGTAATTGAAGCTGCTCCAGTCTGGATCAAGCACCTTCTGCCGTAGTGCGTTAACAGCCTGGGTGATGGCAAATTCATCATCTCCCCAATAAAAATAAATCGGCACCTGGAATACCCTTTACCCGTTGATGTAATTGTATTGTCGAATCAATCCTGGCAGACTGGAGAAAGTAGGCATGGGGATCAGTTGTTACTGCTTTCCCCTAAAGTTTTTGCCAGATGCTTAGAATGGTAGACATTTGACTTCAACCGAAAGCATTTTTGGTAGTCTAAACCAGGGGCTAGAAGTCTAACGGTGGGTATTTGGTTCGCTCCCACAGACGTGGGCTGAGACAATAACCCAAATTTTGTTAAGTTGCGTTGCGAGGCGATCGAACATTGGACGAGAATTTTCAGACTTACTTAAATCGGGCAATGCGTTTAATTTTGCCTGAAACTCATCAATCCCAGGTGCAACACATTCAAGAATCGCCCAAGTTTCGACCGCATCCCGATAAACCCCGGCAGGCCGTGCCCTTTCCCGGTTACGCAGTCATTACACCGGCGGGCAGTGAAGACGCAAAAAATGTTGGGCTGTATCAGACGTTGGCCGACTATCAGGCGCAACTGTTGCAACAGTTGGGAACCAAGCTGTTTGTGCCAGTGCCGTCAGAAAGTTTTCACTTGACTCTGGCCGACCTGATCTGGGACGGGTCGTATCTGGCAACGGTAGAAGCAAATCCCCAGTTTGATCAACAGATTAAGTCCTGCATCGCTGATATCTTTCAGCAATGCCAACCTTTAACCGATGGTAATGCGATCCGGTTTCAGGTGATTGGCTTAAATGTAATGACACGGGCAATCTCAGCCTGCCTGGCACCGACGGATGAACAGTCCTATGAACGGCTGCTCAAGTTTCGTCGGGCCGTCTACCAGAGTCGCGGTTTGATGGGGTTAGGAATTGAGCAGCAGTATTATTTCACGCCCCACGTAACATTGGGTTACTTTGGCACCATTCCACTCGCAGCCGAGTTAACGACCATGGGCGATCGGGTGGTTGAGCTGAACCAAAAATGGCTGGATAAGGAACCACAAGAATTTTGGGTACATCGGGCTGAGTTACGTAAGTTCGATGATATGACCCGTTACTACCGGGAAGCGGATTGGCCCACCTTTGACTTTTAGGGTTGATTTCGAGAAAACAAACTACCTGTACGGGCAGATTTAGCCCCAGAATGACTGAACCAATGCTAAGGAATGGGAATTAAATAAGTTCGATATTTCTTCGGGGCGGGTTTTGTGGTCAAATTCATGACTAGATACAGATGGGTCTGCTAAGCCCGCCCTTACAGTTTGCGGATTGATTAAATCCACCGTCCCAAGGACTTTGGCAAAACCTGCCCCAACGAAGGTACATTTTTTAGCGTTGCTGGATACGGATATGATTTGCAGGCACGCATGTTCGCATTCGCGTAGCGTCTCTGTTGGAAACACCGCCCCTACGGGATTCATATTTCTAATCAGCAATGCCCATTTTTTCCACGACAAGGGTTGCTGAGCTAGACACAATCCTTTCCGATGGTTGTCCCACGAGGGGAAAAACTGCTTAAATCCCACAGCTAAAATCTCCCAGCCAAAATCTCACATTCAAAATCAATCGGGTGTGTTAGATTTGGCTAGCTCAAGTGACATGGGGCTGTGATGGGGACACTCGCGAAACTTTCTAGCACAGTAGTTTGGACGATTGGTTTTGTCCTTTGTCCCTTCCTGGATGTGTCATTGATTGAGTATTCAACGGTGTCATCAGGAGTTGGTTTGGTGCCATCAGATCACCGATCGCCCCCTACGGATTCCCCCCCGGTCATTCGGGCCAGTGCCAGCGAACCATTAGATTTTTCCTTATCCCCGCCTGGGCAAGCGTTATCATCCACACTAACGATAGCGAAGGCAGATGTGGCCCCAGTGGAGAATGTCGCAACACCAGTTCCCATACAAGCCCAATGGGGGCGAGACGATGCGACACGATTCCAGCAAATTATGGCAGAGGCAACGACGAGATCTCTCCATAATCAACCCATGGGCGATATCGTGCAGGCGATCGCCGTACAATTTCTGGGGGCAAGCTATCGTGCCAATCTTTTGGATCAGTCCAACCGGGAAACATTGGTGGTATCCCTGACCCAATTTGATTGTGTCTTGTTTATCGAAACGGTCCTGGCTTTAGCCCATAGTGTGGCATTACAGGATTACTCCCCGCCTGGGTTTACCCAACATCTGCAGGCCCAACGCTATCGCGACGGCAAGCTGGATGGTTACTGCAGCCGCTTACATTACTTTTCGGAATGGTTACTAGATAACCAAAAACGGCAACAAGTATCGGACATGGCGATGGAACTGGGTGGCATTCCACTCAATAAACCACTGGGGTTTATGAGTGCCCATCGCCATCTTTATCCTCGCCTGGTAAGTGATAGTTCCGCCTATGACTGTGTGCGAACGATGGAGGTCAACCTCAGTCCTTTACTACTCCGTTATGTACCCCAAAGTCAGGTACGCCAGATTTATAGCCATCTGCAACCTGGCGATGTGATCGCGATTACCACGGATACACCGGGGTTGGATGTCTCCCATACGGGGCTTGCCTACCGCAATGCGGATGGCAGTATTGGCTTAATCCATGCAGTTCCCGACATCGGTGTGATGATTTCGCCCGATTTACAAACCTATGTGAATCGGTTACCCGGCGCGATCGGCATTCTGGTAGCCCGACCCACCGATCCACGCCCCGTGATGTCTGGCTCCTAGTATTGCTGTCTCAGGTCTTCCCCCTTCACACGTCTGCCTCATTCCAGAAGGCTAATTCCGGTGGTGATTGTTGTATTGAATTCTCGCACCGGCCCATTGGAGTTTTTCCCGCAGGGTTTGATAGTAGGAATAGTTTTCTTTGAGGATGATGAATTTTGACTGGCAAGTTGCCATGCGAATGTCGACCCGTTGACCCGGCCAAATGGAGGTTGCCAGAACCCCATCCATCCAGAGTTTGGTATTCAATTCCTGATCCATCAGGGGCCAGATGCTAACAACCGCACCCGGTGGTAAAACAATCGGTCGACTGGAAAGGCTCAGCGGACAAATGGGGGTCACGGTAATGGCTTCCATGCCGGGGTGAATAATAGGGCCATTTGCCGCCACTGTGTAGCAGGTAGAGCCGGTAGGAGTTGCGACAATCAACCCATCGCCCTGGTACTGATCCACTACCTCACCATCAATTTCCATTTCGAGGATGGAGGTTAACATGCGATCGGCCGAGGCCGGTTTGACACACATCTCGTTCAGCGCCAGGTAGCGATCGCTCATTGGCTCCCAATTGGTACGATTTCCTTCAAACACCGTTGCCTGTAGCATCATCCGTTGCTGCACCGCAAACCGATCCTGTTGCAACCGCTCCCAAACCTGGGCCGTTGGCTCAAATACTTCTGCCGACTCAGTTAAAAAGCCAAGATTACCACCAATGTTAACTGCCAGGATGGGAATGCCATCAGCCGACAAATTCCGGGCCGCACTCAGGGCCGTGCCATCACCACCTAGAACGATCGCCAGGTCAATCGGTTGGCCGACGGAAGCCAGAAACACGGGATAGGGATTATCCTTCGGGCCACTGGGCCCCATCAGGACACGACAACCAAGTTCTTCTAATTGACGGGCACACTTTTCTGCCGAGCGTTGACTGAGACTATCTCCTGCTTTGTGAGCAATAATGACTTGCTTCAGTTCCACAATGGTATGGGGTTAGTTAGATGGTTGATTATACAAATTCTGGGAATTTCATTTATATAGCAGTCCTAAATCCATTGGGGAAATTGCGCTGTCATTGGTCATTCGTCATTGTTTTTCTGGAATGGCTGATGACGAGTGATCACTTTCCCCGACTTTGTTCCCAAATCAAATAGGGTTGCTATAGATTTCTGGCAGCGTGAACCGTTATTCCCTCCAACCCTCCTATGCTGCTGTCAGGGGTAGGGTAAACCAGAAGGTGGCTCCTTCCCCGGTCGTACTGATCGCCCCAATGATGCCACCGTGTGCCGTGATAATTTGTCGACAGACATATAACCCTAACCCAATACCAGCAGAGCGCCGCGAGCGGCTTCCCTGAGCATACCGTTCAAATAGGGTTTCACATTCCTGCTGACTCATGCCAACCCCGTTATCTTCCACACAACAGCGCATCATGTCATCCTCGACGGTTGCTTTCAGCGTGATCTGAAGACCGGGAGGATTATGCTTGAGCGCATTGGTAATCAGGTTTTCAAAAACACGGCGGATTTGTGTGTGGTCAGCATTCACCAGAGGCAGGTTAGCGGCAACCTGGTTGACCAGGGTCGCTCCGTACTGGCTAACCAGGGCATCCAGGTCTTCGGCGATCGCCCCCACCAGCTCACTAAGACTCAGGGGTTCGCACTGGAGATTAATCCCCCTAATTTCAGCAGAATGTGCCTCCAGTAAGGAATTGATCATATTAATCTGGCGATCGCAACTAAGCACCATCCGATCCAGCACAGAGCGGGAAATCACAGCCGTTTCACCCGCCTTGTTTTGCAGGTTCTTCAACACCATCAACATACCCATCACGGGTGTCCGCAGGTCATGGGAAACTGCGTGCAGAAATTCGTCCTTCATCTGGCCGAGTTCCTGGAGTTCCTGCATACTCTGTTGCAACTGGGCAGTCCGTTCCTGTACCTGCTGTTCCAAACTGGCGTTCAGCGTTTGTACCTGCTGGTAGAACTCGGCCCGTTGCACGGCGATCGCTACCTGCACAGAGAGTTGCGCCATCAGTTCAATCTCAAAGTGTGACCAGTGACGGGGAGCATCGCACTGTTGGGCCACCAATACCGCAAAGAATTGATTGCCCTCCAGCAAGATCGGTACACCTAAACTGGCCCGGATCTGACAGTCGGCATAATATTCCCGTAGGACGGGTGACAACGGCGCAGTGGTTGTGTCGTCAATAGCCTGGGTCTGCCCCTGGCTAAACAACGCCCGGATTTCGCGCAAATGGAAATCATTGGAGATCCAGGCCAGAATCGACCCCCACTCTGGAGCCGCCGACTCCGCCAGAATCCGGCCTTCCCAGTTGGCATCAACCTGACCAATAAAGACGCGATCAACCCCTAAGAACTGGCGTACTTCCTCTACGGTCGTCATCAAGATTTGATCGAGATTGAGAGAGCGGTGGATTTGCAGGGCAATCTGCCCCAGTAGTCGTTCTCGTTCGGCGTTTGCCTGCAACTGTGCCTCTGTCCGTTTGCGTGCGGTAATGTCACGCATGATTGCCAGGACTTCATCCTGTCCACTAACGACAATACGGGCTTCATAATCGCGCAGTTCGCCATGATTATAGAGCTGGTATTCGTACACCTGAATTTCGCCCGTTTGCAACGTCTGCTCCACGTAATACATTCGTTGCTGCGCCACATCGGAGGGTAACACCGCTGTGATCTTCTGCCCCACCATCTGATCAGGAGGCACGGCGAAATCACGATCCTGGTCGGCTTTACAGTCCAGATAGGTGCCATCCCGACTAATCCGAAACATCAGGTCAGGAATCGCATTCAAAAAGGCTCGATTGCGGGCTTCGCTCTGTTCCAGGGCCGCTTCTGCCTGTTTGCGATCGGTAATGTCCATAATCACTGCCAGCACACAGGGCATTCCCTTGAAGGTAATGATTTCGGCAGAAAACAACATCACCCCAACGTCGCCCGATTTGCGGCGAAAAGCGGTTTCCAGGTTGCGGATAGTACCCATTGCCTGCAAGGTTTGGCGCATTTTTTCGCGGGTCGCGTCCTCCAGCCAAATCCCAATTTCTGGGATGGTACGCCCAATGACCTCATCACGGGTGTAACCAGATGCTTCGAGGAAGCTATCGTTCACATCCATCAACCGGGCTTCCGCCAGGGTCGTCAGCGTCATGGCCGCAGGACTGGCCCGGAAAGCCTTAGAAAACTTCTCCTCGGATTCGCGCAGAGCTTCCTCTGCCCGTTTACGTTCGGTAATGTCCATCACATAGCCTTCATAGGCAATGACTTCACCTAACTCATTGCGCAAAATGCCACAAAGGTCATACACCCACCGCACTGACCCATCGGCCCGTCGGATGCGATAGTCTTGCTGTACCGCAGTTCGTCCTGCGGCGATCGCCGCATTGACCTCCGCATCGACCCGTGCCACATCATCCGGATCCACAATGTCAGCATAGACCAGTCTACGGCTGGTAAAGTCACTGGGGGCATAGCCAAACTGGGTGATATTGGCAGACACATAGTCAACGGGCCAGCCCTCTGCCACGGTCCACCGAAAGACAATCACGGGGCCATCAGCAAACAGGCGACGTTCCCGATCCCTGGCTCGTTCCGCCTGCTTCCGTTCGGTAATATCGCGCATGAAGACCACCACTTCCCGTTCACCCGCAACGACAATCCGGGCTTCGCGATCGCGCCAGCTACCCTTCACCAGAATCTGGTACTCAACGATTTGGAGTTCCTTTGTTTGCAACGCCAAACCAATATGATGCATCCAGGGTTGAGCAATATCGGGTGGCAATACCGACTCGACCGTTCTGCCAATGCATTCGGCGGGAGCCAGAATCAGGTCATCACCCCGACTGGTACTGACATCGAGAAAAGTGCCATCAGCATGAATCCGAAAGACAAAATCAGGAATGGCATCCACCAGAGCACGGTTTCGGGCTTCACTTTGCTTCAGTGCGGCTTCGGCCTCTACCTGTTCAGTAATGTCGCGAATGACCGCCAGCAGGTGCGGTTTACCCAAATAGTTAAAGCTAGTACCTAACACCTCGACATGGAAGGGGGTACCATCCTTCCTCACATCGATCGCCCGACAACGAAAGGGTTTACCGGCCTTGATCGTGGCCACATACTCCTCAAACAGGTGATAGCTCGACGGATGGATAAAAGTCTTGGGTACGGCTCCGATAAACTCCTCGCGGGTGTAACCATGCATCTTGCAGCAGGTAGGGTTAGCCTCGACGACGACACCCGTCTCCGGATCATTAATGATCAAGCCATCATTGATTGCTTCAAAGATACTGCGATACTGAACTTCGGCCTGTCGCAGGCGTTCTTCGGCCCGTTTCCAATCCGTGATATCGCGTTCGATCGCCAGGATCTTCTCATCACCACTTTTAACCAGGCGCACTTCGTAGTCCCGCAATTCCCCGGCATGGGGTTCCCATGCTTTCGGAATCTGGTATTCCACCGTCTGTAAGGTGTCAGCATCAAGGGCACGTCTGATCGCCTCCAGGCAACGCTGGGCATCAGCCGGTGGCAAAAATTGGCGCAGGTTCGTACCCACCAACGTTTCCCGTTCTACACCGTGGGCACTATCTTCTTCCGTACCCTTAAAGTCCAAATTGTCACCATTACGATTCACCAGAAAGACGCGATCGGGCATGACTCCCAAAATCGCTTCGTACCAGACATGTTGCTGGCCTATGGCAACTTGATTGGTCGCTACTGGGACATTCTCAACCGGATTGGTCACCGCATCGCGCCCAAGGTTTGTCAAACGTGAGTTGAGCAATGCTTGCAACCGTTCAAATGCCGCATCATCCCGGCAGCAATCTCGCATTATCTGTAAGTCACTGGAGTCGAAAATCATTGCCCTTCCCCATGTGTAAGGCTAGCTACACCACACCCCAAGCCCTATGCCAAACCAACATTCTGTTAGAAACAGCCATGATATTTCTGTTTACGAAGATGCTGTACATTTAAGCCCGATCATCGCAGAAATCCATCGCCAGAAATAGGTTGCAAGAATATTCGTTCATAACTGATTTCAGCGGGTATCATCCAAACAGTGCTATGCCCACTTGGTTAATACTGATGGCAGCTTGATACTGGTGTAAAAACATTGGTGGCAAAGAATCTGTTCATCGGTTATCCGTTTATCTAGATGGAGCTAGTCCCTTAACCGTCCCAATTTGGCGTGTAGGAGCAACTAAATGGACAGTCGTGCGTCTCTAATTTCTAGGAGAGCGGGGGGATCCCCGCCAGCGGTTCCCCGAATCGCAATTTTTTAGCTGGAATTCGCTACTTTTTAGCAAAAATTGCCCTTTTAGGAAGCGCTGGAACCTTTAGGCTAACTAAAGGTCTATAAATCTAACGAATCGTCGATGTTTTTTTGGAGAACTTTCCCATGTCACATTCCAACATTTGGAAATCTGGGACGGCTGTGCTAGTTGCTCTAGGAATGGCAACCGGGACTGTTGCACCCATTGTCATGCCAGCACCCGCCGTCGCGCAAACAACATTCCCAGACGTACCCGCTAGTTACTGGGCAGCCCCCTTCATCCAGGAATTAACCGCGCGCGGCATTATTGTTGGCTTTGCTGAGGATGGCACATTCCGGCCCGAAGAACTGGTGACCCGTGCGCAATTTGCTGCCATGGTTCGTAAGGCATTTAACCGCGCCCCCATCCGCACCCCCGTTAACTTTGTCGATGTACCGGCTAACTACTGGGGTTTTGCGGCAATTCAGGAAGCTTATACGACCGGCTTCATGGCAGGTTATCCCGGCAACGTCTTTAGACCGAACGAAAATATTCCCCGGGCTCAGGTATTGGTGTCCCTGTCCAGTGGTTTAAACTTCGCCAATCAGGCACCCACTGACCAGGTGTTACTGGCGTATAGCGATGCGTCCCAGATCCCTGCCTATGCTCGTACAGGTGTTGCCTCCAGTACCGAGCGGCAGGTCGTTGTTAATTATCCCGACGTGCGGAGCCTCAATCCGAACCGGGCAGCAACCCGCGCCGAGGTCGCAGCCTTTATCTATCAGGCCCTGGTGAGCCAGGGGCAGGCAGCGGCAATCCCGTCACCCTACATCGTAGGACAGACAACTCCGCCTCCAGTTGGCATTCGCATTCCAGCAGGAGCATCCATTCCAGTACGGTATGACGGCGCTGATCGTCTGGTATTACCTCGCAATGGCAATGAATCCCTCCCTGTAACGTTAAAGGTTGCTCAAAATATCGTCACGGCTCAAGGGCAGGTACTCATTCCAGCAGGAAGTGATGTGGTCGGCGTATTCAAGAATGTGGAAGGTGGTGCCGAGTTTGTTGCCTCTGAAATCATTCTGCCGAATGGGCAACGGTTAGCAGTCAACGCCGACTCGGAACTGGTTAACAACTACTTCGTGGTCAAGCGTGATCCCTCCACCGGCAAAATTATTGCTGGCACAGTGGTCGGGGCTGGGGCAGGGGCCGGTATTGCTGCTGTCACGGGCGATCGCAAGATTCAAGCATGGGAAGTTCTCACCGGTGCTGCGGCCGGTGCCCTGGCTGGAACCTTCCTGGGGGGAACGCCGGTTGAGGCGATCGCCCTTGATCCGGGTAGCAACCTGGCGTTAACCCTAACGTCCGATCTGGTCATCCGCTAGCACATCGGTATCGAACTCGGAGTTCTTTGCCCCAACCAAAAACTTCGAGTTCTGGGGGTCACCTCAATTCCCTATCTACGGGTAGCTGGACGGCGAACGTCGTTCCAGGCCCCTGGGGAGAAACTCCATAACGTAACAAAACATCCAGGTCATTTGGCTGAGCGGGGCTAAATACCTGGATTTTTCCATGCATTTGGGTGATCAGGGAGTGGGCGATCGCCAGCCCTAAACCGCTACCGGGAATAGCTGACTGTGCCTGTACTCCCCGAAAGCGACGTTCAAAAATATGGGGTAGATCCGGCGCTGGAATACCAGGGCCGGTATCAGTCACGGTTATTTCGACTCGCCCAGCAGCTTGCAGCGTTACCCTAACCAATACAGAACCACCTTCAGGGGTATATTTCAACGCATTCTCAATCAAGTTATTCAGCACCTCCCGCAAGGCCTGCTCATTCCCCCAGACGGGAGGAACGTTGGGTGCAATCGCCCCATGCAGGGAGATGTTACGAGTTTGGGCGATCGCCGCCGCCGATGCCAGCAACGGTTCTAGCACCGTTGTAACTAAGATTGGCTGCACGTCCTGAAACGTTCTGGTCAGACCGGCAGCAGGTAACAAGGGCCGTTGGTCATCCTGGTTGCCACTTGCTTGCCCAGGTTGCTCGGCAACATCGGCTGCGGATAAGAGAAAAACGGGTGGAGCAGCTTCCTCATACCCTATAGTTGCGGCTTCCAACTGATCGGATAATTCGCGTAAGCGGTTGGCTTCACGGGTAATACTGGCGGCAATATCACGGTTTGCATCACCTGGTAGGAGACGTTTCAAAATGAGCTTGCTAAACGTCTGGAGTGCCGTCAACGAATTACGAAACTGATGCAGCAGGTTATCCAGCATATCGTGCTGTTGTGACTGAATGAGACGCTCCTGCCGACGCGTCTGGTCAAGCCACTGATAACGTTGATCCAGCACACAGGCATTGGCTAACGTATCAGCAATCTTTTGAATTTGGGTTCGCTCCCATTCAGTCCAGGCGCGATCGCTACGTTCGGTGACCAGTAAACCCATGACCACCTGCTCATGCATCAGGGGTAAAACCAGCTGCCGTTGGGTTACTAGAGAGGCACGATTAGGGGTGGCAGCACATTCCCACTCCGGTGGGGTTGGCTGTTCTACCGACGACTTGTCGCCATCATGGCAGTTATCTACATCCAGAATTGAGGGAAGCCCTAGTTGATTTTGATTCAGCGATAGGGTGGGAGGAACGTTGGCATCACGAATGAGACGAGGCAATTGCTGCGACTGGTTCGTCTCTGTCTGTGGTAAAGGCAGCAATGCTTGCCCCTGCCGTGTGATCGCAGATTCAGGATAGGCGGCGATCGGCACCAATCGAGTTTCTGATCCGTCTACCAGTTCTGGCGTCAAATACACAACACTCAAGGATGCTCCCAATCCCTGAGTGAGTAAGGCAATCTGTGCCCGACACAGTGCCACAAATTCTGAACTGGTAGGTATGAACATGCAGGAGATTTTTCGACCTTAACTACATACCTTAACTAAATGCCTTCACTACATATTGTCGCAACATCTCGTCGCAACATCTCGTCGCAACCAGTGTCTATCCGGGCATAAAGTCCCGTTAATCACTTGAATTCCATTCCTTTCACCTGACCGTACCTCTACAGGTTGGAGGTTTCGCCTTAAAAATAAGATTTACTTATACCAAAACTTCAAAATCAAGGCAGGTGCCAACTATCACTTCACCAATATTGCACCATGTTAAGTAAGATCGAGAGTAACAACTCAACGAATTTTCTAGCTAAGAAAATGATGCTTTTGTAAAGCTCAAAGCCTTTCCAAGGGATTAACAGGGATTCTACCGGCAGAGGGATTTAATCTTTGTATCAATGGGTTAAAAGAAGTTGAAATTTTGGTGCCAAGTCGATATACTGACGACGTATTTTGTAACTAACACTACAGGTTGGCTTTTAGAAAAAGGGGGTAAAGGGTTTGGCAAGGAGACGCAAGCGCAAAAGCCGTCGTCGGCAGGAGGGTCGCCGGATTCTGGAACACGTGCCTCAGTTTAGCATCGAGTGTGGGGAAGATAAGCCTGTAACAGCCGCTCGTAAGTTCATCCATGCAGAAGGAATTCTGCCACCTGCTCTGTTGTTGGTGAAGCGTAACGAGCATACCACAGACAGGTACTTCTGGGCTGAAAAGGGGTTGTTTGGGGCGCAATACGTCGAGGAAAATCATTTCCTGTTTCCAAGTCTGCGCCCATCGGATGAAAATGTTGATGATTTAGTGGTAACTGCCCGCAGTCGTTAGTTACTACGTCTGAAAGACCCCGCTTCGACTATTTGTTCGGAGCGGGGTCTTTGCATATTAGCGTTCCTTCACTCAGATTCATTCCAGGCTCAGAGTCTGGCAGGGAAGGGTTCGTTGCAATACAGCTAACTCATCGCGATGAGCCGAAACTGTTACCAAACTCTTCCCATCTCCCTCTAAAGCATCTGCCGACAATGGAGTGGATGATTCAACTTGCAGGACAACCGTTTCTGGGCGGGCCGCACCTCGCCAGTAGAAAAAACCCGCCAGCGGCGATAGCCCTACCAAGACAAACGTCCACAGAGCAGCATCGGGCAACAGGATTGCCAGAACTAATGACAGGCATGACAACCCAACCGCTGCCAGTACTGTCAAAAAAATTGCCAGGAACCAGCTTGGGCGGACAAACCCAGCAAATGTTACTCGTAGCTTCTCACTGTCTACCGTTGCTACCCGATAGGCCCGTTGCGCAAAATACTGCTGTAACTGGGTCAAAGCTACGTCGTGAGGTTGATCAAACCTCAGCTTGACAATTTCAGTTCGGTCTTTAGTAGATGCCCGAATAAAGAAGAACAACCCAGTTGCCAGTAGTACTGTCAAGAAAAAGGTTGATGGAAGGACAGAAGTAGCC
>CAZGDE010000156.1:0-14670 GCA_964524315.1 uncultured bacterium | reverse complement strand
GCCTGGGGGTGTGACCTCAGCTACGACTACGTCAAAATTAACGCCGAATACACCACTTGAATCGTCTCATACCGATTTAATCCCACACCAGTTTAACCAGGCAATATAAGCGCTGCAGGGCACCAGTGGTGGGCAAGGCAATTTCGCTTTACTCACGTCGCGGCCCAGCATGGACAGGGGAACGATGCTCATCTCCAGGCTCCAGAAACACAATGGGGCTGTGCCCTGCCCCTGTCCTTGCTCTGCCCTAAATCTAGTTGTATCGTCTGCCACCCGATCGCCTGAAGACATGAAGCTCAATGCTTTTCTAGAAAGCCAAAGTGTTGTAAGCCTTCTAGAATCCCCGCTGCGCAGTGGGCAGTTGCCAGGTAACGATTGGGATTGGGGTTTTCATGGTGCCATTTCAATAGTTCCGGCATGGCATTACCAACGATGATGCCCCGCTCCGATCGCGCCTGAAACATCGCCAAATCATTCCCCGAATCACCACAGGCAACGGTACGATCGGGTGATATGCCTAATGCCTCTCGCACAAAGGTGAGTGCCTGCCCTTTATTTGCCCGCCGGGGCAAAATATCCAGGTCAATGCCGCCACTGTAGATAATTTGGGTATCCAAACCGCGATCGCGCAAACTCGTTTCCAACTGCGGAATCACCTCGGTCGCCGCCTGTGCCGTCAAAAAGAAACTGACTTTAAAGGGAGCCTGTTCCGTCTCCGGTTGGGGGGTGAGGTCGGCAAAATGGGCAGTCGTCGCAACAACCAGATTCCGATCCCATTGATGATTCAGAACCTCTGACCAGTCGGGAGAGGGGGTGTCACTCCCATTGGTATAAATTTCGGTGCCCACACTGGCAATTAAAACATCGGGAGGCAACAGATCAACCTGGCGCGTCAGTCGCCGGAAGAGGGTGAGCGATCGCCCCGTTGCGTAAACAATTTTTGTTCCATTGTGCTGCCGCCGGTGTTCTAACTGCTGGTTGAGGGTTGCCAATGCCTGGTCATCACCTACCAGCGTATTGTCGAGATCGGTCACAAACAGAAAGGAAGTCATGGATGTCATCGCCATAAATGGAATGTACCAATAGGGGCGACCTAACGCTCGGAGGCGGATTTAGGCTCGTCTACGGGAACCAGTTCAAACGCCTTTTGGCGATCTTCATCCGCCCCTGCCTGATCACCTAATTCAGCCAGCACTTTGCTCCGATGCAGGTAGGCTGGTGCCAGTTCTGGCTGATGGGTGATGGCCTGGTCAAAATCGCTAATTGCACCTTTTTTATCGCCCAATTGCGATCGCAACAAGCCCCGTTGGAGAGATGCCCAGGCGGAACTTGCCCCCGTCTGAAGGGCCTGGGCAAAATCCTGATTGGCTGCCGCCGTGTTACCCAGCAGGAGTAGCAGCGCACTGCGGTACAGGTAAGCAGACGTTGCCTGGGGATAGAACTGTAACGCCTGGGCAAAATCGGTCATGGCTGCGTCCGTATTACCTTGATGAGCGTACATCAGCCCGCGATAAAGATAAGCCATCACCAGGGTTGGATTAATCTGAATCACATAGTTCAAATCAACGATTGCCCCCGCCATGTCGCCCATACGGGCCTGGAGAATACCCCGTTGCAGGCAGGTTCGCACCGGGTAGAGGCTGATTTCGACGGCCTGATTAAAGTCCTGATCTGCGGCCTGGGATTCACCCGTCCGTAACCGTGCCACTGCCAGATGCAGGTAGTCGTCGGCCTGACGGGGGGTAAGCCGGAGTGCTTCACTGAAGTCATCCATTGCCGGTTTGCGTTTGCCCAGTTCCCAAAATACCAGGGCTCGCTGCACATAGGCAGGAATGGAGGGCGATCGCGTTGCCAGCACCACATTAAAATCTACGACTGCTCCCTGAGGATCACCCAATTCTGCCCGCACCGTCCCCCGCTGGAAGCGCGCCGCTAAAAGGCGGGGAGCCAGTTGCACAGCGAGATCGAGATCGGCCAGTGCCAGTTCACCCGCCCCCATTTCTGCCCGCAATAGCCCCCGATACATATAGGCAGGAGCCGAATTAGGATTAATTTTCAATTCCTGGTTAAAGTCGGTCAGGGCACCCTGCTGGTCGCCCAACAGGTTGAGGATAATGCCCCGGTTGTAGTAGCCAGAAATCGTTTGAGGATTGGTCTGGAGTGCCTGGTTAAAGTCTGTCAGTGCTGCCTGGGTATCACCCAGATGCGCCAGGATCAGACCGCGAGTGAGGGCCATGACCGCCGGATTGGGGCTGATGTTCAACGCCGCTTGCAAATCGGTAGCCGCATTTTCCGGGTTACCGGTTTTGATGTGGAGGGCACTGCGGTTCAGTAAAGCAGGTACCAGGTTACGGTCAATTTGCAGGGCCTGGTTCAAGTCGTTAATGGCTTCTGCATAATCGGCCTGTTGAGCCCTGGCAATGCCCCGCTGGAGATAAGCGACATCCAGGCCATTGTCTAAATTAAGTGCCTGTTCAAAGTCCGCGATCGCCCCGGCCAGGTCACCCAGTTGCAACCGCACAATACCCCGTTGTAAATAGGCTGTTGCGGAGCCAGAGTGCATCCGCAGACAACGGTTAAAGTCTTCCAGTGCTGCCTGAAGACTACCCATTTTGGCGCGAAAAAGCCCCCGTTCAATGTAAGCCTCTGCTGAACTGGGCAGCATTTGAACGGCCAGGTTAAAATCTTCCGATGCTTTCTGGCGCTCGTCCATTTCCAAATGCATGACACTCCGACAGAGGTAAGCCATCGGTGAGTGAGAATCCAGTTGAATCACCTGGCTAAAGTCTGCGATCGCCCCCGCCTGGTCACCCAGTTCCGCCAGCACCTTACCCCGCTGCAATAAGGCTTCTATAGCGTTGGGGGCGCGTTTTAATGCCTGGTTAAAATCTGCCAGCGCCTGTTGCTTATTCCCCAGATCCGCACAGATAATGCCCCGTTGGATATAGGCGGGTACCGCCTGGGGGTTGCGCTTCAAGCTCTGATTCAGGTCTTCCAACGCCCCTTGATGATCTCCCAACAGGGCCCGGATCCCGCTACGTTGCACATAGGCAAGGATTTGATTTGGATTCAGACTCAACGCCTGATTAAAGTCCGCGATCGCCCCCAGATAGTCATTTTGTTTAGCTCGTAAAGTTCCCCGTTGCAGGTAGACTGGAGCCGCATTGGGAGACATTTTGATGGCCTGGTTAAAATCAGCCATCGCCCGTTCCTGATCACCCATTTCGGCGTAGACCGTTGCCCGTTGCACGTAGGCAGGTACCGCATTGGGAGCCAGTTGGAGGGCCTGGTTGAAGTCGGCGATCGCGCCCTGCCAGTCCTGCATCCCCGCCTTCACGATTCCCCGTTGCACATAGGCCGGGGCCGCATTCGGCGTCATCTGCAATGCCTGATCCAGGTCAGCCAATGCGCCCTGCCAGTCTTTGAGCTCACTCCGAACCGTACCCCGTTGCACAAAAATCTGGGCCGATTTAGGTTTCAATTGTAACGCCTGGTCAAAATCTTCTAAGGCTCCGGCTTTGTCACCTGTACGGGCGCGGACGGTGCCCCGGCCCATGTATGCCTCAGCTACTTTGGGATTGATTTGTAGCACTTCGTTGAAATCGGCGATCGCGCCTTCATGATCGTGTAGTGCCAGTCGCGCATTGCCCCGGTTCAAATATGCCCCCACATATTTGGGATAAATGCGGATTGCTTCGGTCAGGTCATCCACTGCGCCCTTGTGGTTGCCCTGTTGTGCCTTCTTTAACGCCTGGTTGAAGAAATCTTCAGCATTCATAAGTACGGGGGAATTAACATTACCGCTTCACTATAGCTCTGGTTAGTTAGGGTGGATCAGACGTGGAAGCTTACCGCCAATCCTTCAAATGATGGAGCCTTCCTTCCTCCAAAGGACGTACACTCTAAAGACATTTATTTCAGTGGTTGCCATCATGGGATTTCCTCGCTCGAAGCTGTTTTCCTGGTTGCCCAATTTGAGCTATCAGGTTTGGGTTCTGGCAGCAGGGCGGCTACTGTCACAAACGGGTTCTGGTTTCACCATGTTTGCGGCCCCCATCTTTTTTGTGAATCACGTGGGGCTTTCCGCGACCCAGGTTGGCCTGGGGATTGGTAGTTCGTCAATTTTAGGTATTGTTGGCCGGGTGCTGGGCGGATCGTTTGCTGACTCCCAGTTTTGGGGTCGCCGTCGCACTTTGATGTTAGCTGCAGTCGTATCGGCGATCGCCTCCTTTGTGCTGGCAGTGGCAACCAACTTTCCAATGTTTGTCCTGGGTAACGTGTTGATGGGCTTTGGCTTAGGGCTGTACTGGCCCCCCAATGAGGCAATGGTGGCCGATCTATCGTCACCGGAACAACGGAATGAAGCGTTTGCCATTACTCGGTTAAGCGATAGTCTTGGGTTGGGCTTGGGGGTGGTACTGGGTGGATTACTCATTGGTACCACTGGCGCTTATCGATCGTTATTTGTCATTGATGGCATTTCCTTTCTGGTATTGCTGGGAATTCTGTACTGGGCGATCGCGGAAACAAATCAGTTCACCGGGAAACATGAAGCTGTGCAAGGTTGGAAGTTTGCCTTGCGCGATCGGCGATTAATGGTCTATGCCGTGGCAAATGTCATGTTCACCACCTATCAGGTGCAAATCAGTAGTACCTTGCCCCTATACCTGACGAACTTTGTGCCCGCAAGGGGGCCAGGGCAGGGCTTTTTACCAGAGATGATTAGTGCCCTATTTGCCTGGCATCTGGTGGCAACCGTTCTTTCCCAGCTTCCCATTGCCCGTACACTTAACCGCTTCAGCCATCCGCAGGGGCTGATTGTGTCAGCGGTGCTTTGGGGGATAGGGTTTGCATTGGTATGGGTAACCGGAACAGCCCTAACCGGACATCTAGTTTGGGCGATCTTGGCGCTAGGGATGCTGGCCTTTGCGACGGCAGCCTATATGCCAGCGGCGGCATCAACGACGGTCGAACTGGCACCTGATTCCTTACGGGGGGTCTATCTGGCGGTAAACTCTCAATGCTGGGCGTTGGGGTATATGCTGGGGCCACCCCTGGGGGGCTGGGCACTGGATCAGTCTCCGTTGATGGCCCACAATTTCTGGTTAGCACTCACTGCCAGTGTGGGCGTGGCAATTGTCATCTTGCAGCGCTTAAACACGATGATGGCTAGATCGTGAAAACCGGGGGTAGGGAATCGCCGCTCAATTTATGCGAAGTTGATGGCCAAGCCAGCGGCACTGTCGTTTTTAGGCAAGCGCAATTATAAAGTTTTATTCTTTTGCTTGCTAAAAAATTTAAGTATTGATGTTTTGCAGCGGTACTTTACTGTTGGGGTGAGGATTGGCATGAAAGGATGATAGTACTCCTGAGTGCCCTTTCCCAATGAGAACCCAGTTTCAAGCCAAATTTCTGTCATACCTTGCCCAAGCCCAAAGAAATCGTGGGTTTACCCTCATTGAACTGTTAGTAGTAATTATTATCATTGGCATTCTGTCGGCGATCGCGCTGCCAACCTTTTTGAACCAGGCAAACAAAGCCAGAGAATCGGAGGCTAGACAATACATCGGTTTCATGAATCGTAGCCAACAGGCATACTTCATGGAAAAAGCCAGATTTGCGCCGGATGTGGTTTCCTTGGGGGTTGGCATTAAAACGGATACGTCGAATTACACCTTTGCTATTGATGCTCCTGCCGGTGGCACGTCCATTATTAGAAACGTTGCCTATCCTAAAAATGCCACTCAGGTCAGGGCCTATACGGGAGCGGTTGAACTCAATGGTATTGGCAATGAGGCGGCAGCGGTATCAATTGTCTGCCAGTCAAAACAACCCTCTATAGGTGACCCAGAGGGTGTTACTGTTGATGCCGCCCCCGATAGAATCTCAACCTGCGCTACCAATTGGGAACCGCTTTAGTAACGGGCACGGCATCGGTTAATTGTATTTTGCTACCGCTTGTATTCTCGCTAACGACGACGTTCCTGAAGTTTGCGGTAGACCGCTTTCAGGTCAACTTGATGGTGCGCCAGGGCAACCAGGGTGTGATAAAACAAGTCCGCGACTTCCCCGGCGATCGCTTCGCTATCATCATCCTTAAACGCCATCACAACTTCTGCTGACTCTTCCCCAATCTTTTTCAAAATCTTGTTATCACCACCTGCCAATAACTTGCAGGTATAGGAACTGGGGTTGGGATGATCCCGGCGATCGCAAATGACGCTATAGACCTGGGAGAGTGTATCGGCTAAGGGTGGTTCGATATGGCTGTTCACCCGATGAAAGCAACTCCGTTCGCCTGTGTGGCAGGCAACATCGCCGAGTTGCTCGACACTCACCAGCAAACAATCACTATCACAGTCGTAACGCAGGGATTGGACTCGTTGCACATGCCCGGATGTGGCTCCCTTATGCCAAAGTTCCTGCCGGGAACGACTCCAGAACCAGGTTTCCCCCGTTGCCAGGGTCTTTTGTAAGGATTCCTGGTTCATCCAGGCCATCATCAATACCGTGCCATCCAGGTAGTCCTGCACAATGGCTGGCACCAGACCGCGATCATCGTATTTAATTGCTTCTACCGGGATCGTTTGTTGTAATTCCATAACTCATTTTCGCGATCGGGTTTGTCGCGATCGCCGCGCTTCTGTTTTGAGCTTAGAGCATCCCGGTACTGGTGAATGGGTAAGATGGGCAAAATCGCTGAATGACGGGTTGTGGTATACGTCAGTCGAGGGGGCACGGATACAGTGATGGTAAGTCAGCGGGTCAAAGTTCCGCCGATTAAATGCCAGGGAATTAAAACGAAACTTGTCCCATTTGTGCGGGCCAACATTACCTGGGTGCCGGGAACAACCGGACGATGGATTGAACCCTTTCTCGGTTCCGGTGTTGTGGTGTTTAATCTCCTGCCTGAACGGGCCCTGCTGGCAGATACAAATCAGCACATTATTCGGTTTTATCAGGGTATCCAATGGGGCGAGATTAACCACCAAACGGTGCAAATTTTTCTGGCTGCGGAAGGCAAGAAATTGCAGGCGATCGGTGAGGATTATTACTACGAGGTGCGCGATCGCTTCAATGCCCACCATGCCCCACTCGATTTTTTGTTTCTGAACCGGGCCTGCTTTAACGGTGTCATGCGGTTTAATAGCAAGGGGCAGTTCAATGTCCCCTTCTGCCGGAAACCCCAGCGGTTTTCACCCAGCTACATCACCAAAATTGCTAACCAGGTGCAGTGGGTCGCGCAGCAGATGGCAGATAAGGACTGGGAATTTCGGGTATCCGACTGGCAAGCAGTTCTCCATGAAACCCAGGCAGATGACTTTGTTTACCTCGACCCACCCTATATCGGTCGCCATACGGACTATTACAATGCCTGGGGTTTAAAATCGGCTGAGGCATTGGCCCAGGTTACCCAGGCTCTCCCCTGTTCCTTCGCCGTTTCCATGTGGCTGGAAAATCAGTATCGCAAAAATGAACACATCCAGCAGTGTTGGTCCGGTTTGGATGTCCGAATTTGCCAACATTTCTACCATGTTGGTTCGAAGGAAGACTGGCGTGGCGCGATGGTTGAGGCGCTGTTGCTGAAACCCAATCAGGTTTAGTCAAATACAAACTCCCCGGATGGACAATTGCTAAGCTAGAATTGTTAAGGCTTCTTTACCAGGATTTGTCTGACACTGTTGGGAAAACTTTCTTAAGAAGCCGCAATTAGCTTCAGCAACTCATGCTGAACCAACCCATTACTAACCACCTTTCCCTGCCAACCTTCCTACGGAATCCTTTATGACTCTCCCGATTCGCAATGTTGCCATCATTGCTCACGTTGACCACGGTAAGACGACCCTTGTTGATGCACTCTTAAAACAAGCAGGTACATTCCGGGAAGGGGAAGATATCCCAGATTGTGTCATGGACTCCAATGACCTGGAACGGGAGCGGGGGATCACCATCCTGTCCAAAAATACAGCGGTACGCTACAAAGACACGCTGATTAATATTGTCGATACTCCCGGTCACGCTGACTTCGGCGGTGAAGTTGAGCGGGTATTAGGCATGGTCGATGGCTGTCTGCTGATCGTGGATGCCAACGAAGGGCCAATGCCACAAACCCGTTTCGTGTTGAAGAAGGCGCTGGAAAAGGGTCTACGTCCGATTGTGCTGGTTAACAAGATTGACCGTCCCCAGGCCGATCCCCACGGTGCGATTGATAAAGTGCTGGATCTGTTTCTGGAACTGGGTGCGGATGATGACCAGTGTGAATTTCCCTACCTATTCGCTTCCGGGTTGGGGGGATTTGCGATCGAACATCTGGAAGACGAGCCGGTGGACATGAAACCGCTGTTCGATGCCTTCTTGCACCATGTGCCACCTCCAATTGGAGATGCCAGCAAGCCCCTGCAACTGCAAGTCACAACCCTGGACTATTCCGACTATTTGGGACGAATTGTGATTGGTAGAATCCACAACGGTGTGATTCGCATGGGGCAACCGGCAGCACTGGTCACAGAGACGGGTGCCGTTGTCAAGGCCAAAATCACGAAGCTGATGGGTTTTGAAGGACTGAAGCGCATCGATATTGAGGAAGCTTCTGCCGGAAATATTGTTGCTGTTGCCGGGTTTGGCGATGCCAACATTGGTGAAACAATCACCGATCCCGACAATCCCCAGGCATTGCCACTGATTAAGGTAGACGAACCAACCTTACAGATGACATTTTCGGTGAACGACTCACCGTTTGCCGGGCAGGAAGGTAAGTTGGTCACGTCACGGCAAGTGCGCGATCGCCTCTTCCGCGAACTGGAAACAAACGTGGCCCTACGGGTCGAAGAAACCGATTCTCCCGACAAGTTTCTGGTGTCGGGTCGGGGTGAACTGCACCTCGGCATTCTCATCGAAACCATGCGCCGGGAAGGTTATGAGTTTCAGGTGTCGCAACCACAGGTTATTTACCGTGAAGTGAATGGGCAACCCTGCGAACCCTACGAAACCCTCGTACTGGATGTCCCTGAAGAAGCGGTGGGTAGCTGTATGGAACGGCTCGGACAACGCAAAGGTGAAATGCAGGATATGCAGGTGGGTGGTAACGGACGTACCCAACTGGAATTTGTCGTTCCGGCGCGGGGTCTGATTGGTTTCCGGGGTGAATTCATGCGCATGACCCGTGGTAACGGCATCATGAACCATAGCTTCCTGGATTACCGCCCCCTCAGTGGTGAAATTGAAGCCCGCCGTAATGGGGTACTCATTTCCTTCGAAGAAGGAGTTGCAACGTTCTATGCCATGAAAAATGCTGAGGATCGGGGTGTGTTTTTCATCACGCCTGGTACCAAAGTCTATCGGGGCATGATCGTGGGTGAACACAACCGTCCCCAAGATCTGGAACTAAACGTTTGCAAAACTAAGCAGCTAACCAACCACCGCGCCTCCGGTGGGGAAGAACTGGTTCAACTCCAGGCACCCATTGACATGAGCCTGGAACGGGCGCTGGAATATATCGGCCCCGATGAACTGGTAGAAGTTACCCCCCAATCCATCCGTTTACGGAAACTGGCGAAAGAGAAGAAGCTAGCAAAACGGTAGAAATGAGAAGTAGGGGATAGTTAATCTATCCCCTATCTAAAACCCTCTAGAAATCCGTGATTGTAGATCGTAGGGGCAGTTCGCGAACTGCCCCTACTTTTTTTGCAGTTGCGTTGCTAATGTAATTTCTAAGCGTGGGAAAAATCACGTCCGGCGTTACGGGCGGGATCAAAGCCCTCGTTCCGAACCCGTCGACGAAGGTCACCCGCATCCGTGGAGGCGCGCACCGCATCGTCAGGGCTAATTTTACCCAGCAAAACGAGATCGCAGAGTGCCTGATTGAGTACCTGCATACCTTCGTTGGTATCGGTTTCCATGAGTTGGAATGCCTCACCTTCTTCGCCTTTGAGCAGGTAGTCTGCCATTGCTGGTGTGTTGATCAAAATTTCGTGGGCAGCTGTCCGCCGACCATCGGTGGTAGGAATTAACACCTGAGCAATGACGGCAATGAGCGATTCGGTAATTTGTACCCGCATCGCGGCCTGTTCATCGGGATTATAGATGTTCAGTAACCGACTCACCGCATTGATCGCATTGCGGGTGTGTAATGTACCCAACACCAAGTGTCCGGTTTGGGCTGCTTTCAGCGCCGTATCGACCGTAACGCGATCGCGCATTTCCCCAATCAAAATTACATCCGGGTCTTCCCGCAACACGGCTCGTAGTGCCGTATGGAACTCATGGGTATGTAGCCCGACTTCCCGCTGACTAATTAAACATCTGTTAGAAGCATGCACATATTCAATCGGGTCTTCGATTGTCACAATGTGCCGACTCTGGGATTCGTTCATACACCGAATCATGGCAGCCAGGGTGGTTGACTTACCCGATCCGGTTGGCCCTGTTACCAGAATTAAACCCTGGGGCTGATTGGACAGATGCTCCAGTACAGGTGGTAACCCTAATCCTTCGATCGAAGGGACTTCTAGCGAGATCAAGCGCAAAACGATCGCGCCACCCCTCAGGGTGTCAAATACGTTAACCCGGCAACGTAGAAAGCCAGGGTAGAAAATAGCTGTATCCAGTTCCTTATCCTGCTCAAACCGTTCTCGCTGAGTGGGGGTGAGGATTTCCACCAGGTAATGGTCAAACAACTCAGGGGTGACTACGGGTTGATCACGGGGTTGGACAATTTGCCCCCGAATCCGAAACCGGGGTATTTCTCCTACCCGAATATGAATATCAGATGCCTGCCGCGCATGGGCATCACGAACCATCTGCTCGATTGTACTGCTAGGTCTTGAGTGCTCTTGCATGGGCGTTGGAGCGGGCGGCGGCGGGGGCATAGCAGATGCATGATCGTGAGGGCGGGGTGCAGAACCGTTCATAGGCATCTCTCTTGTGTTTCTTTCTCAGAGGCAATTAATCAAACGAGTCATTCAACAGGTGACACACTGCGTGCGCTAACGCGGACAACGAGGCGACTGCTCCAAATTCCTTTGTCCAGGTGATAGATTTATCGGTGCGCTTAATAAATATCCATTAATTGTATCGGGTATGCCTGAAGTGAGCCGGTTTTTTCGGATTCTTGTTTAATCAAAGCTGGCACACTAGCAGTAAGTGTTTCTAAATTGAATTCATTGACTAGATTTAATTGGATTAAATCCAGCCGGATTAATTTTTATGAGTAAAGCTCAAAGCAGAACCGCAAGAATTGCTGAATGGTTGGAAACTCATTGGGTAACTCCTGCCTATGGTGGCTGGTTACTGGGCGGGTTATCGGTGTTTTTCTTTATTGCTGCCACCAACACATTGGCTGGTTGGCTCTACGTTTTAAGTGGTATTGGCTTGGCGCTATTAGCGATCGCCGCAATCTTACCTGAGCGTATCCTACGCAACATTCAGATTCACCGCAACCCCATTCATCCCGTAAGTGTGGGTGATCAATTAACAATTGAGCTGATCTTGGTCAATCCCACAAAGCAGCCGAAGCCTTTGTTTCAGGTAGTTGACCTGCTGCCCTATGTGCTGGGTAACCCTGTTAGTCATGCGATAGAAACCATTCCAGCCGACAGTGATCATCGCTGGGTTTACTTTCAGCCCACTAGCCAACGGGGTGTCTATCGCTGGCAAACAGTCAATTTGAGAACTGCTGCCCCCTTAGGTCTTTTCTGGTGTCAGCGGAGTCGGATTACTAAGGCAACGGCAATTGTTTATCCTACGGTATTGCCCTTAGCTCAATGCCCTCTGGTCGATGAAATGGGGCAGGACACAAGTTTGCAGCTATATAGCGATCGCCGCGCTCATTCCGCGACGGAAGGGTTAACGCGATCGCTCCGTCCCTATCGGCATGGTGATCCCACCCGTTTAATTCATTGGCGCAGTAGTGCCCGGCACGGTGAGTTGCGGGTGCGAGAAATGGAAATATTTACAGGCGGCCAAGAACTCGTCATTTGTTTGGATAGTGCTTTGGTCTGGCAACGGGAGGCGGGTGTAACGAATGGACTGGTCAAGGACTTTGAGCAGGCAGTCGTGGTGGCAGCTTCCCTCTACTTCTATGCCTGCCAGCGACAGCTACGGGTGAAATTGTGGACAGCCAGTGCGGGGCTTCTGCAAGGCCGTCAGGCCGCTCTGGAAACACTAGCGGCAGTGCAACCAGGTGAAGATGGCCACGTAGAACTGCCAACCCTGCCGGTCATCTGGTTGACCCAAAATCCTGATAGTTTGGCTGACTTGCCTGCGGGTAGTCGTTGGATACTCTGGTCGCCTGCCCAGAGTCAACTGGCGGCCTCTCCCGTATCCCCTGGGCGGGGGCTACAAATCAACCCTAACCAACCGTTGCAAGTGCAACTGGAAAGGCCTTTACCTGGTAAGGTCTAAAGTAGTTAGTGTGGCAACAGCCCGACATAAATATGACTCAACCCGCCGCATTTTGGCTCGGTGTCGAGCAATTTAACCAACGGGAATTTTATGCCTGCCATGACACGCTAGAAGCGTTGTGGATCGAGGCTGACCTATCTGATAAGCAGTTTTATCAGGGAATTTTGCAGATTGCGGTGGCGCTGTATCATCTGGGAAACCAGAACTGGCGTGGTGCGGTGATTTTGTTGGGAGAGGGGATGAACCGTTTACGGAACTACCAACCCGACCACGGGGAAATTGATGTCGAATCATTTTTGACAGAGGTAGCCCAAATTGTCAAACTTTTACAGCAAACAGGGCCAGAGCAAGTTGCATCGGTCATAGAGCTATTAGGTTACGGGCTACATCAGTCGGACGGTGTGCAACAGCCTGATGGTAGGTCAGCGATCGCCCTGCCCCGCCTGCAAAAAATCTCGCTATCCGCAGACTAACCAGCGCTACCCGCTTCCCCAAAGGTGAGATTCCAGGTCTTAATCCTGAATGGAGCCATCGGGTAAGGTGGCACCAAGGAGGTTGGCACCGTTCATGTTGGCACTACTGAGTTCGGCTTTGGCCAGGTTAGCGTTACTCAGGTTCGCATCGCGCAGATCGGCCCGCCCCAGGTAGGTTTCAATCAGCGTTGCATCGGATAGGTCAACCTGCCGCAGGTCAGCCCGACTCAAATCCGCCCGGTTGAAGCGCGATCGTGGCATGATTGCCTGGGCCAATTTTGCCTTCGCCAGTACCGCTGCCGTCAAATTGGCGCTGGTCAAATTGACACTGACTAAATTTGCTTCGGTTAAGTTTGCCCGTTCTAACTTTGCATCCACCATGAAGGCGTGGGATAGGTTGGCCTCTACCATGATGGTGTCAGTCAGAAATACCCCTTTCATGATGGCCCCACTGAGATCTGCTGCTGTCAGATTCGCTTCGCGCAAATTGGATTCACTTAAATTGGCCCCTCGCAGGTCGGCTCGCGATAAATCGGCTCCATGCATGTTGGCACCCCGCAGATCGGCTTTGCGTAGATCAACTCCCCGCAAATTGGCCCCTTCATAGCAGCGTTTTTCGTACCGCATGTTGGCACCCCGCAAGCAGGCACCCCGTAGATTGGCCCCACTCAAATTCACATTTCTTAAGTCGGCACTAATGAGATTGGCATCAATCAAATTTGCCAGGGTAACATCCGCGCCGCGCAGATCTGCCCCATACAAAACGGCTCCATGTAAATCGGCATCTCGGAGATTCGCATTTAGTAAATCTGCCTGACTCAGGTTCGCCCCACATAGCTTGGCCCCCATCAGGTTTGCTTTACTGAAATTTGCCCGGTTGAGGTAGCTCAGCATGAAATTTGCGTGGTGCAAATCGGCTCCACTAAGATTGGCCCCAATTAAGTCAGCACCTGCCAGGTTTGCCCCACTTAAGCTTTCACCTTGAAAATTGCTCTCTCCCGCCTTATAGCGTTTCAGTAACTCCTTCGTGTCCATGCCTTACCTCAACCTGTGGCGTCTTGATTAGTTGATGGTTGAAGCTGAGATGCAGGGCGAGCGATCTTTTGCCGATTCAACGTTTCGGGTTGTCCAACACCCGGTAAGGGTGACGGAACCTCGATTTGAGTTGACATGGAGTCATGTTGGAGATGGTGATTGCTATCATCACTGGACTTCACCGGTGAAGCATTCGTTGGCAAATTAGCTGGGGCTTCAACACGGGTCATTTCAGATTCATTTGCCAGTAGTTGGCAGGTAAACTCCTCATCATTGGCGCTGGCAATCTCCAGAGTCGTCTCTTCAAAATCATCCAGCTTGATGCGAGTCAGGTCGTTAGATTGGGGAATCGCCAGCACCGGGCCACCATGTATGTAAAATGGCCGAATGCACTTGATCACAGCCGTTGCCGTTTGGACGTATTCTTCGGGATCTTGCAAGCCTCGCGCCGCTTCGTAGAGAAGTGCTTCCATGTCAGTGTAGACTCTGCAAGTGCTGAGCAAGCGGCGCATTAACCCATCTAACTCGCACAATTTGAGATTGAACCAATCCTGTTCCGCATAGGTAAAACCTTGATGCAGAGCCGCAAATAGCAGAATTTTTGCCCGCAGTGGGTTGGCATATTTCATCACTGCCAGGCGGTAGTCAAAAAAGCTGAGTACCTGGTCTTGTTCCTGTTTCTTGGGTTGCTCCGGATGACTGGATAATTCGACCTGGGGCGCAACAGCAACGTTAGATTTACCCTCGGAAGCAGAGGGGA
>CAZGDE010000155.1:0-14825 GCA_964524315.1 uncultured bacterium | reverse complement strand
GAGCGGGAAGGAAAATACTGATGGTTGGTTTGGTATTGGGCATAGTAAGTGTTCCTTGGGGTAAGCGATGGTTTGGGAAGGGCGATCGCGATGGTTTGGGAAGGGTGGTAGCGGAAATTAACGCTTTGGGGGGCTGCCCCCCAATCCCCCCGTCGCAGGGGACGGTTGCGTCCCCCGCACCCCCTCCAAAAGGGTTGAGGGTTGGTATGAGGAACCAGGTGACGATAGCTTGATTGAAGGTGTTTAGAACTAAACGCTTTTTTTGTTACTCAGCTTTCGCTGAGTTAATGGTTAATTGGAGAACTGCTAACTGCTATTAGGAAGGAAACTGATACCAACTCGAATTGTGAGGATTGTGGATTTTGGGTAGGGGCACATTGCAATGCGCCCTTACGAAGAGTTCATCCATCATGCAGTCAATCTAAATTTATATAGAACCAATGACGAATGACCAATGACCAATGACTAAATTTGATTCACCATAGTTGTTGGTTTTAATTTGAATTGACGTAATTTGTTTACAGAGATTTGTTGGAGTAGTTGATCAATTTGATGGTTGATTGTGTCTCGGTGGAATCGTTGACTTGCTTGGGTTTGGGCTTGTTGGGCGATCGCTCTCACCCATCGTTGCTGTTGGTGGTACAAATTAATCACAGCGGCTAACTTGATTGGGTCATTGGGCATGACTAGCCAACTGGCAATGGTGGGTTCCATGAGTTCGGTGGTACCGCCGGCGTGGGCGGCAATGATGGGTCGTCCGCATAACATGGCTTCGACGATGACCCGTCCGAATGGTTCGGGTGAGGTGGAGGTGTGGGCGATCGCGTCACAGGCATGCATTAAGGGCACAACATCGGGACGGAAGCCGAGAAAGCGCACCCGGTTCTGTAAGCCCATGTCTTCAACCTGTTGCTGTAATTGTTGGGCGTAGTCCTGTTCGCCATAAAGGGCCTCACCGACAAAGATAGCAGCGACGTGGGGAGAACAAAATTGCAGGGCGGATAGTAAGACGTGTTGTCCTTTCCAGGGTGAGAGGCGGCTGAAGTGTCCGACGATGAATCGTCCGGGTAGGTCGAGTTCTTGCCGGATTTGTTCAACATAGGAGCGATCGCACTGATACGCTGCTGGGTCAAATCCGTTGTAGATAACTTTGACAATTTCGGGATTACCGCCAGAGTTGATAAATGCGGTCTTTGCGGCTTCGGATGTGGCAATTACCCATGTCGCGCAACGATTTGCGAGGTTGACGGCAACTTTGCAATTAGTACGACTGAAATGGTCAGCCGACAGAATATCGTGCAGGTGATACACGAGTGGACGATTGCTCAATAGACTGGCTAATGCTCCTACGACCAGTGCCTTCTGGGTATTGGCATAGATCAGATCGAATTCGCGACTCAGTTGGGCAACCTGTAAGACGAGGGGTAACAGTTGCCCCAGACTACCAATGCCTTTGATCCAGCTGCTATCTTTCCGAATGGTCAGGGGCTTCGCTGCCATGACCTGTACGGGAATGTGGTGTTCTTCTAATAATTGGCGAAATGGCCCATCGCTAAATAGAGCGACCAGACAGCGATCGCGGTACGGTTTGGCAATTTCAATCAGGCAAAGTTCCGCGCCACCCGGTTGACCGCTCTGATCCAGAAAGAGGATTTTCATGATTTATCACCCTGTCAAGCTGAGAACTAATTGACTGTGCTGAAATGGCTTGAGCCCGTTGATGGGCGTAGTAGGTTTGAGCCGCTAATGCCATCCCCGCAAATGACCACATCACAACCCCCGATAAGGCTGTCGTAGCACTACCCAGACCGATCTGGGCAAACACTCCCAGGCTAATGGCACGGGCGGCACTCATAAACGCGTCTGAGCGTCCGACCGTACTCTGAAACAAACTCACAAACAGCAGCATGATGCCGCCCAGGTAGGGAATGGCACCAAACCAACCAAGAGAAAAGAACACACTCAAAATGCCGCTGTCATTGGCTCCGATGCTGTCGCTCTGGACAACAAACCCCAACCCTTCACCTGCTACTTCGGCTAGGGCCTGTCCAAATATTTCGGTGTATCCAGTGAGGCGATCGTTGTAGCTGGTGTCGTCCTGGGCGTTGGAAAACGTTTGTAAGCGGGGGGCGATCGCGCTGGCAAAGGGTTCCATATTCACCAGTGGAATGACACAGACCGCCATCACCATGACGGTGACCACCAGGCGCATCTGCAACTTTGGTTTCAGTGCGGGAATGAATGTCAGCACGCCCACCAGCCACCCCAACCAGGCAGACCGAACCATTGACAACAGAAAGGCTAAATAACCGGCTCCCCCCGCGATGAACCGGATGGGACTCTGACTGCTGAATAAGAGTAACAATCCTGCCATCATCACTGTGGCAAATGGGCCGGGTGAGTTCATGGTGCTGAATACGCGCATGGCTAATGGTTCGGGTGTGCCAAATGCGAGCAGTCCGGTATTCACTAACCAGAACCGATCCCACTGGGGAGCAACCAGGTATTGCACGACTCCATACACCCCTGTTACCAGTGCGCCCCACACAAACACCCGCTCCAGATTTTGGCGATAGTGGGGATAGTTGCGCCAATGAGCGAAGAGATGGAATGCTAACAAAATGGGTGCTAACCAATTCAGTAAGGCAACCGTGGCAGAAACGGGTGATTGTTTGATTAAGCCAACGAGAAATCCATATCCAACACCTGAAATGGCAAGAATCAGCGGCAATCCACCTGTACGGAGCGATCGCGGTAGCTTTTTGATCAGCATCAGCGCCGACACCATCATCACCAGAAACGGTGCCAGTAATACAGGACTGGGATCAACCCAACCGCTCTGGTAATCAATTAATCGCCGCACAAGGGGCGATAAAAATGCCACCCACCAGGTAAATCCCAAATACAGGATTGGATAACGGGAATACAGGAAAATGCCTACCAGAAAGGCACCTGCCGGATATGCCAGCCGCAAAATGCCCCCCGCACCAGCGAGAATACACAGTGCTGAGACCAGCCCGAATCCCAGGATGGCAGTCCATGCCAGGGTCGGGTGCAGTCCCCAGGTGCGCCTCCGTTTGGGCATCATCACGTCGCTTAGCATGGGAGATTACCTACTGTTCCGGTTTTATGTGCTTTCCAGGCAATTTCGTAGAGTTTAATTTCCTTCAGAAAGATGTAGTAACTCCACAAAACAGATAGGGTGAAACCTGCTAAACCGTGACGCACCATGCCATACCAGAAATACTGTTGTCCAAACTTGGCGAATGGTTTAAGCAATAGCCGGAGCCAGTTAAACCGTTGTCCGTTGCGATAGGACTGTTGCGCGTCCAGGTCGGTGTAGCGGTTAAAGCGAATGACCAGATCGCTAATGTCGCGAAAGCCATAATGCCAGATCACACCGGGTAATTTGACGACGGGCGCATCCCGAATATCCGGTCCTTCATGGACAAGAACATTTTTGATCTGAAATACTGTTTTGTTATAGAGGCGCGTGTGAAATTCGGGTCGGGTATCTAACCAGGTATCCCAAAAGTCACCCACACGCATGGCGGAAAAGGCATGGGCAGACAGGCTGGGAGATCGCTTCCATTCCAACAATGCCGTCACCAGACGATGATCAACCACTTCATCTGCATCAATGAAAAAGATCCAATCGTGTTGGGCGCGATCGGCTCCAAAGTTCCGCTGTGCCGCATATCCCGACCACGGATTTTCATAGACCTGACACTCTAAATTCTGAGCAATCGGGATGGTTGCGTCGGTACTGCCACCATCGACTACGACAATTTCGTCAGCAAAGGGTTGGCAGGACTGGATTGCGTTGGCAATACATTCCGCCTCATTCTGGGCAATGATGACAACCGAGATGGGGTGCTTGACTGCCTGCCCCAGTTGCTGATCACTCGCTGGTAGCGGGTTGGCAATAGTCATAACTGGGATCCTTTAACTGACGTGCTGTTTCGTACAGAGCAAGATTGTGTTGGGCAATCTGTGACCAACTGTAGGATTGGGCAGTTTGGTAGGCACGGCGACGCAACTGTTCCAGATAGGCGCGATCGCCAATTAGTTTCTCTAATGCATAAATAATTGCCTCACGATCACGGCAGGGAATGACGATCGCGTCATAACCATCGCGCACGATTTCTAACGGTCCCGGTGTAGCTGTGGTAATGGGTGCTAACCCACATGCCATTGCTTCGACCAGTGCCACCCCAAACCCTTCAGAGATGGTCGGAAAGAGTTTAATGTGATGCCCTTTCAACAAATCCGGCAAAGTTTCGTGAGTGTAGCGGGGAACAACGGTGACGCGATCGCGCACAGATGGATCAAAATCGGCATAGACCAGTTCAGGTGAACATTCGGTACCGAAAAAGCTCACCTCAACCTGGGGATATCGTTGCAGAATCGTATTCAGTGCCGGACTACCATAATGCACACCCTTACGAAGGATGTACGTGCCTACCTGTGCAATTCGTAATGACTGATCACTTAATAATGGTTCAAAGGGTTGTTTGAGAAACGATGTGGGAATTCCATTCGCAACTACATGGGCACGATCGGGATGAACACCTAAATGCGTGATAGCGTAATCGCGATCGCGGCGATTTAACAACAACACCAGATCGGCAAACCGCATAGAAGCTGCGGCTTCCCACAGACGAATACTGCCCCGATACAGGGGATACTTCCAGCTAAATTGCAGATTGCCCCGTTGAACTTCTTCCACATATTCCTCATGTTCAATGTGTTCCAGTCCATGACAGCGGGCAATGATGAGGGGACGCTGTTGCTGTTTGCGCTGGAGCATTGCCCACAGCCAACCATCACCCGTGGACGCATCCACAATATCTACTGAGGGCTGTGCGACCAATGTGGAAACACGATGGGCAACAAATTCGGGAAAGAGTGCTACTTTCGCCAGGGGATGCACCCACTGTGGCAGACTGTCGTAGGAGTAGTACTCCACGTGATGCCCCAGGCGTTCGTACTCCTGACCGAGTCGCCAGGTAACACCTGCTGCCCCCGCATTGGGGTTGAAGTTGTAGTGACAGGTAAATAGAACACGCATGGGAGATCAGACGGTAGGGACTAGGGGGTGAGCGTTAGCAGCAGCCAGGGAAGCGCGATCGCCAACCTGTAGCAGTAGGGATTCGAGTCTCTGAAAATTCGTCTCGGCATTAAACCGTTGCTCGGCAACAGTCCGTCCTTTCTTACCCATTGACCGCCCCAGGCAAGGATTATCCATCAACGTTTGGAGATTTTGGGCTAAAGCAGCGCGATCGCCCGGTGCTATTAAAAAACCCGTTTCTCCCGATGTCACCATTTCGGGAATCGCAGTTAACCGGGTCGCGATGATGGGTAAACTGGCTGCCATTGCTTCAATAAAGACCCAGCCAAACGGTTCGGCATAGGTCGGCAAGACAAACACATCCGCCTGCTGGTAGAGCGTTAACCACTCTGGCGTATAGGCTCTGATGTGGTGATGAATGTAAACATTAGGATGGTTACACTGCACATCAGCCGTTGTCACCAGATGTAATTCGGCGCGATCAGCAAATTGATCCAGAAAGACCTGGAGCAGGTCATGCCCCCCTTTCCGTTCAAAATCACCTCCCACAAACAAAATGCGGTAAGGTGCAGCATGGGATGACTTTGCCACAGGTGTAATCTGTGTTAAATCTACCCCCGGATACATAACGTGAACCTTATCCGGGTGAATGTCATAATCCTCAATCACCGATTGTCGTGCAGCCTGGGAGAAAGTAGCGATCGCTGCTGCCGTTTCGTACACCCGTTTTTCCAGATACAAATTAGGTCTATACGTCCACCGAAAATTCGGAACAGTGCTCACTCTCGCAGCCTGAGCCGCTGTCATATCTAAACTGACAACAGTAGGAATAGTTTGCATCAAATCCAATGAGGCAAGGGCAAGTGCCTGAGTATGAAGATGTAACGCTGAATAATTGGTTGTTCGGAGTTTACGCACTATTAGTCGTCGTGCCATGTAACCAAATCCCAACTGAATCCGAAACCAATGCAAATCTAAGTTTTGTTGTTGAACCCATCGGTTAGGAAAACAAAGGCTCAATAAACGATTAATGATCCGCGTCGATAATTCCTTTTCTTCGTTGTACCAATAAAGATCAGTAATTGAATCCTGGCTGTTACCAAAGTAATACTTGATTAGATCACCATACGTGCGATGACCTAAATAACTTTCAACGATCGCCAAAATACGCGGATAAGTAGACATATTCAACAATGGAATGTAGAAATTGGGGAGTGATCCGTAGGGGCGCATTGCGATGCGCCCACCAAGACGGCAGCGGAACCATACAGTCCTCGCTCTTTTGCAGGTGGATAAATGTTGTCAATAACTAGCATGGGTGCCCAGGGTAGACCATAGACTTCAATTAGCTGTCGAGCAAAATTATTTCTACCAGAATAGGGATAGAGTTGATTTTTACTGATGCGATTAATTAGTTTTTTAACTGGATAAAGTGGATAATTTTTGATTAACCTAAAACGATGCTGCCATATATTTGATCGGTAAAGCGAACAGGCATGCTCATCATATAAGTCAGCTAATATTTGTTTGCGATTAATTGGTTGTTTTAATGCTGTCACGAAATTACTGGATTCCAATAGATCGAGATTCTTCTGGGCGATCGCCAATAACCTTTCAGTAATATGGGGCAACATGCAATCTTCCGTTGCCTGATCGGCATATACCCGCCAGGTTGCCAGTAGTTCAGGAATATACAGAATATCGGTGTATAGTCCTAACCGCATTGTCCAGTCGTAATCCGCGATCGCGCTATAATTCGTCGCGAAACCACCCAGCGCATCAATCACACGACGACGAAATACGAGCGAAGTAATCGTCTGGTACAACGCCCGATAGACAAAATGCATCATGAACTCACACACGCCTGATCGCAGGTGCGCGGTCTGATTTATGTCCGCATACAAACCAAATGCCTTGTGGATTAACGTTTCATGGTCAATGACAGTGGTGCCTGTTTCATTAATCAAATTAAACTGAAAATGACAGACATCAACGTTGGGATAAGTATCCAGAGCGGCGATCGTTGTTGAGACCAGAGATGGCAAGCAGGTGTCATCACTGGTAAGAAAGTAGAAATATTCTGTTTCTACATGGCGTAAACATTCGTTCCAATCAGCATACATACCCTGGCGCAATCCCCTTAACAACAGAAAGCGCGAATCAGTGGCAAACTGCTGCATATATTCCCAACTGCCATCAGTCGAGTAACCATCGACAAAGACACAACGCCAGTCGGAATCGTCCTGTGCCAGAATGCTATCTATACAAGCTGGCAGATAGGGCATTTTATTTAAGTTAGGAACGCAGAATGTAAACCGAGGCATATTTTCAACTACATCTTTTTAATGAATGGTGGCGTATTGTTGAATGGGCTGTTCTACCGGTACTGCATCCGGTTCGCCTAACCCTAAAAACTCTTTCACGGCTGACCAACGGGCGGCAAAAGTCTGGGTAGATTGGAACAATGCCAGTGCATTTTGTCGCATACGGATCAGGTCATCGGGATGTTGGTAAAGGTTAACCAGTGCCTTTGCCATCAAATCAGGGCGGTACCGGGGAACGATAATGCCGTTAAAGCCACTTTGAATAATTTCCCTTGGCCCCAAAATGTCGAAGGTAATAGGCACACAACCCGTTGCCAGTGCTTCCAGTGGTGGGAGCGGTCCACCTTCCCCCCAGAGGGGATCTTTCCCTAAATTCAGCGTTAAAAAGACGGAACACGATCGCATCACCGATAAAATTTCCGCTTCGTCACCGGACAGTTGCACAAATTCCAGATCGAGTCCGTGGGAAATGGTCACGTCTTGAATCAGGCGAATGTAGCGATCGCTGTGCGGACCCTCGTCCATGTAACCCACCCGTTGCCAGCAACGTTGTGATTCGGCAGGAGTCCACAGGGCATCATCTACCAGATTGGGTAGTAACGTGCAGGAACGATTGAAATATGCCATGTGCCAGGTCTGGATCGTCCGAGAAATGGCAGCTACGTTAACAATCTTGTGGCGGTACAGATTTGCCAGTAATGGAAAATGCTCGTTTTCACTGAAGCAAAGATCCATGTCCCAGTAGTAAATGCGATCGCATTCCTGCAAGAATGCCGCTGCCTCCGCCCAGGATGTGACACAACGAACATTTGTATGGGTTTTTAATTTCTCCCGAAATTCTGCCAGGGAAATATGCGGTTGATGATCAATCAACCAGGGTTCATAATCACCATCGTAGGTAACGATATAAGCCTCATATCCCTGTTGGCGCAATAGTTTAGCGAGGCAATTAAATTCCTTAATGCCACCATTGTATTTCCAGCCACCGGGATGTTCCTGGCTCATACAGGCAGAGATAAAAATAACGGGTTTGGCACTGTTCAGCCGACTCATTTCTTGCTGGAGACGTTGCTGAAATTCTGCGATCGCCGCTGCCCCCCAATCCTTCTGGGTAATCACACCGGAACTGTAAGCCACTCGCTTAAACAGAGTATGTAACCCCAAATAGCGAGATGTGAACCGGGACACATCAATCACCACATCCCGTAAGTCACCTTTAACCAGGGGGATAACCCGGTTCAGAGCCAACCGCATCCGATTGATTCCGCTCTGACTGCGCCAGTATTTCATCATTTTGGTTTTCGCCTCCTGATTGATTCCCCTAGCTAAGGGATGAGAAGTAAATAAGTTCAAGAGTGGGTAGGGGCGTAGCCCGCGGGCAGAATTCTTGATAGCACGCCCAGAGCTGCTGCCGCGTGCTACGTCCGTACAGGAATCGCAGCATATAGCGGAAATTATTTAATCCATGATCCTAATCGGTTGAATACGCTCGTTATAAGCCGCAGTCATTTTATGCAGGGAGTTTTTCACCTTGCGTTTGACTCTGCCAAACAAACTGAGTTGGGCCTGACTGAAAAATTGTTCCAGTTGTTGTTGTTGGCGTTGCCATGCAACCAGAGCCAGGTCTCGCTCTTCGTTAGTAGACATGCCCGGTACATCAATAATCCGGTCATCCTGGGGATGGGTGATAATTTGGGCGATCGCCTCCCGATGCCACTCCCGAATAAATTGCAGATTGCGTTTTTCTAACTCCTGTAAGCGGGAGTCGGGTTTCTTGCGGGTGGTGCCCCAGTCCACATCCGACTGATAGCGAATGCCGAACACAGCATTGTGATAGCCTGCCTGGGCTGCCCGGATGGAGTATTCAAAGTCATCACACATATAGGGAGCCAGTTGTGCCTCCAGCAAACCCACTGTACGGGTCAGTTCAAAGGGGATACAAACCGGACTTTTGATTGCAATGGTACGGTAAGCGAGTTGACCGGGAAGTAACACGGTTGCCGTTGGAATACCATGTCCGTAGGCATTTTCGACATAGTTGGCAAACGGCTGTACTGAATCATTAGTCAAAACATCACTGGCAAGGTTTGCTCCATGTCGAAACGAGACAAAACCCAATTTTGCTGCCGACCATTCGTACAACTGCGTGATTTTTTCTTGCAAGCGAAAATCATGCAGCATAACATCATCCTGCAAGATGATGTTGTAACCATCTCCCATTTGATCGGCTGCTTTCAATCCGGCATTAATTGACAAAATTTCGTGTACATCGGGCGTGTAAACTTTGGTGATGGGTACCTGGCTAAAGGTTTTGATAATGTCATCAACGATCGCCTCTGTCCCATCCGTACAACCATCCAGTACAGGATAAATATGACTATTATCCCGGCAACACACCAGGATTGACATTAATACATCTCTAATTAGGTCTTCTTTGTTGTAAATGGTGATGATGTAATTAAACCGAGGAGAGTTAGGCATGGTAGTAACCCTTTAATAGTCATTGATCATTGGTCATCGGTCATTTATTTCTACCCATTACCCCACCTGTCCCAATTCATGCTGAATCTGGTGATAGTTCCAGAGTTTGCCACGACGGTCTAACAACTGTTGATAGGTGCCCTGTTCAACAATGCGTCCCCGTTCCAGCACGACTACTTTATTGGCTCGGACAATCGTAGACAGGCGATGGGCGATCGCAATGACCGTTCTCCCCTTTGCCAGTTTTTCTAATGATTCTTGAATCAGTCGTTCCGACACCGAATCGAGCGCACTCGTCGCTTCATCCAGAATCAAAATATCGGGATCTTTCAATAGGGCGCGGGCGATCGCAATGCGTTGCCGTTGACCGCCGGAGAGGCGAACACCGCGATCTCCCAGAGGCGTGTCAAATCCCTGAGGCATTTCTTCAATGAAATCCAGGGCATTTGCCAATCGGGCCGCTTCGATAATGGCAGTTTCGCTAGCATTTTCACTACCATAGGCAATATTTTCGCGAATGGTTGTATTAAAGATGAATGTATCCTGACTCACGACTGCCATACGGCGACGAACAGAGTTGATCTCAAATGACCGGAGATCAACGCCATCAATCAAAATTCTGCCCTCACTGGGGTCATAGAAACGGGGAATCAGGTCTACCAGGGTAGTCTTACCTGCACCCGATGAACCCACCAGGGCAGTCATTTCACCCGCATTAATTGTCAATGTAATGTTGTGCAAAACGGGTGATGTGGGGGCATAACCGAAATCGACAGACTCAAACGCGATCGCACTGCGTAATTCGGTAAAGGGGCGATCGCCATCCTTCAGGTAAGGCTTGTTGTCTGTACGGAGCAGTTCCCGAATATTGTCAAAGGCACCCCAGGCAGTATTTAACATTGCCCGATTGCCATTAATTTCATGTACTGCCGGAACTAACCGAAACAGAATGAAGAGAAACGTCAACAGTGACGCAATCTGTAAGGTGCCATTGGCCACAAATAACGTCAACGCAATCACAATCATGGCAATCAGGATCGTAGTCGCTAATCCTTCTGCTATGGGACGGACGATCGCCCAGCCCCGGACTGCCTGCATGGTGGCTTCTAACACTCCCTCGCTGGCACGATAAAACCGTTGCCGTTCAAAGTTCTGGGTGGCAAATGCCTGAATGGTGCGAATGCCGCTGATAAATTCCATTGCCCGTGATGTGAACTGACCACCCGCTACCGAAACCGCAAAACTGGCTTCCCGGACTCGCGCATTGAGTGTCGATAATCCCACCGCCAGCAGGCTAAATAACGCGATTGAGATCAGTGTCAGTTGCCAGGATAGCTGGAACATCAAGACCAGATAAACGGCCAGGGTTAACCCCTTCGTGATGATGAATGCCAGTAAGCCGAAGGCAGCCTGTAGGCGACTAATTTCACCTGTAAAGGTGTTAATGAGTTCACCCGCATTGGCGTGGCTAAAGAAGCCCAGACCAACGGCCTGCAACTGTTCAAACAGTCGTTTTCGCAGGCGATCGACCAGTTTTTGCTGGGTCAGTTCCGTGTAAACCTGGGTCAGGTAATTAAACATTGCCCGTGTCCAGCTGGCAGTCAGGATCAATGCCGAAACCCGATACAGACGATTAGTGGCTGGTTCCTGAATCCCTAAAATCCACAGGTCAAACCACTCTACACCCGTCTTAAACGGTGCCGCATCTGGACTAACCAGACTTTGGAGAAACGCCAGCAAGAAACCAAACCCAAACCCTTCAAAGCCCGCTGCTGCCAGGGCAAAAGCGATCGCCAATAACGCTGTCAATGGGAAATACTTGAACTCACGCAGAATCACAGAATGCTTCTGCCAGAAGCCCATCCTCTTTAAGGGGCTTATTAGGGATTGGCGAATACCTGGAGGAAGTTTAAGACGCATTCGAGATTGCAGGTAATAGATTTTAGAGTGTGTGAATGACTAAAAACTGAATGGGGAATAAAGTCTTAGAACGTTCGTCTAGGAATATCTCAAAACAGAGTTGATCCCTGTAAGGGCGAATGACTATTCGCCCTCACGTTTGTCGTGCCAACCAGCTATCCATGTGTTCTGATTCAATGCAAACTGGTTTTCATTCCCTAATAAGCACCAAATCCCATGATGACTTTGGGAATAGTCATTAGCAAAATCTTCAAATCCTGTCGAAACGACCAGGCACCGAGATAACCTAAATCAATCCGATTCACCGCATCCAGGTCGCGTAAAGTCGATCGCCGTGTAATTTGCCAGATACCCGTAATACCGGGTAAGGCATTCAATCGACTACGAACCTCCGGGCTCAGGCGCAATGCATCATACAACGCCCAAGGACGTGGTCCTACCAGGCTCATTTCCCCCCGTAGCACATTGATTAACTGGGGTAACTCATCCAGGCTATACTTCCGCAGCCAGCAGCCCACAGGAGTAATACGTGGGTCATTTTCACACTTATGCAAACCATCCTGGTTTCCCATCACCTGATGATGGAGTTGCTCTGCTCCAACAAACATGGTGCGGAACTTGCAAATACGAAACAGTTTACCCCGTTCCCCGACACGCCACTGGTAAAACAACACTGGCCCCGGTGACTGAGAAACAAGCAGGCAGGATATCAACACCATCAGCGGACTGAATAGAAGTAACAGTAAAGCGGCAATGAGCCATTCTGCTAACCGTTTAATCCCCCATTTCAGGCGATTAGTTTTATTAGGTAAAGAACTGGTTGCAGGTACTTGCAGAAAAACAGGCTTACCGGCATTAGCACAGGCATCTGCCCACACCTGTAGAGTTGCTTCATCCATTGTTAGTGGTAGTTTGACCAGTCGTATGGGCGATCGCCGTAAACATTCAGTTAACCATTGCTGTTCTTCCAGAGGAGGCAGAAAGGGCGTTTTGGATTGTTTGTCAGCTCGAACTAATAGTTGATTCTGCCGCCAAAATAATGTGTACTGCGTATTTCGCTGGCAAAGCTGTGTCGCGGTAGATCCAAAGTTTGCTGGAACTTGGGTAGTAGTAGGTTGGGTAGAAAACGTTGTCATAGCACATTGGGGGGTAGGGTGTGCAATTTGTGAACCGTAATCAGCCAGACGAGACAAGCTAGCCAGATCGGTCAGAGAACGGTACTCGTTCAGGGAATAGTGGTCTGAAGCGTCTTTTCGTAGGAGAAGTAGGGGTTGGTCATGGAACTCGCTCCATTCGCAATCATGCCGATGACATTGAGCTTGTTTAGAATGCCAGTCGCCTGGGTAAGTTCATTGCGGCTGGCCTGTCCCATCCGACTGACGAACAACACGCCATCGCAGCAGGAAGCAACCAGAAGTGCATCAACTATGCCTAAGACGGGTGGTGCATCAATGATTACCAGGTCATAGGACTGTTCCAGTGTCGCCATTAAGTCGGCCATCCGTTGGGAACTCAGCAATTTGGCAGGGTCGTTCGGTGGTGGCCCAGAGGTCAGTACCGAAATGGGAATGTCCCGATAACAACAGGCAATAGGAAGCTCTCCCTGCACCGAAATGGGCGTTTTTGCTGCCAGCAGGGTGGCAAGTCCCTGTTCGTTGGGTAAGCCCAATTGTTTATGTAAACTGGGACGACGTAAATCAGCATCAATGAGTAAAACACGCCGATGCAGACGGGCAGCACTGATGGCTAATCCCAACGCAACCGTCGATTTACCTTCTCCGGCCAGGGCTGAGGTAATGACCAGCGATCGCAACCCATCAGCAGTGGGCATGAGTTGCATGTTTTTGTAAATTAAATCCACTGCTTCCCGGAAAGGTTGCCAGTGAATTACCTGCATGATGGCGGGCGGTAACAGTTGCGTTTGCAGCAGGTTTAACCTCGGTAAAGACCAGTCCTGTTGGGGCAATTTAGGAATCATCCCTAAGAGGGGTAGAGCCGTTTGCTGTTTCAACTGATCCGGGTCATGGACAGAGTTATCCATACCATCGCGCACAAAGGCAGCAATACTCCCTAACATGAGTCCGGCGATCGCCCCCAACATCAGGTTCCGTGGCAGATTGGGGCCAATTTGTTGACCCAGTTTGGGTTCCTCCACCACTTGCCAATCAAATCCACCTCTGGCAATTTCCAGGGCAATTTCCTGTTTGGCCTTCAGTAATTGCTGCAACGTATCCCGGCGTAGTTCCACCTGGGGTTGCAGCCGGTTATATTCCGCCAATAATGCAGGATAGCGACGTAATTCCGCTTTGAGGGATTGTTCTGCTTGATTGAGACTTTGCGATCGAGCACTGAGGGATGCCAGATTCACCTGTGCCTCGATCAGGTCATTCACTAATTTAATGTCAGTCTGACCCATCTGTCCCTGGCCCAGGAGTGCCCCTGCTCTTACCCTTGCTTGACCGGGATCAGTCTGCAAAATCCGTCCTATCTCATTTGAGAGTAAATTCAGTTGTCGTTGACGTTGATCCAGCACTTGCTGGACGAACGGTGATTTATCCTTAAACCGCACCCGTTGTTGCACAAGCGATAGTTCAGTTTTTTGAATTTCACTCAACAGAGATTGGAAGCGACTGGATTGACTGAGACGGGCCGCAACTAAGGCATCCTGGGGGGATTGGTTGACCTGTTGCCGCAGGGAGTTATAACGGGCCTGCGCCTGACGGATTTCTGCCAGGTTGAGTTGTTGTTCTCGCTGGACACTGGTGAGAGAGTCAACAACAGCTTTTGATTGTAGTTCAGGATCAACGAGATTTTGACTTTTACGAAATTGCTCCAGTGCCTTCTCTGCCTGTGCAACCTGATCTTCAACAACAGGTAACTGCTCATTGACGAATGATAGTCCCCGTTCCAATCGTTGTTGTTGCTGTTCCCGGTTGTAGTTTTTGTAGACCTGCTGAATGGCTTGCAAAACTGCCCGCGTTTTAACGGGATCGTCACTGGTATAAACCGCCTGAAAGATCTTGGTTTTG
>CAZGDE010000154.1:9054-14848 GCA_964524315.1 uncultured bacterium | reverse complement strand
GCGCACGACCGATTTCCCGGCCCGCACCCGTTCGATCATCAAGGGCAAAATGTCTTCCAGGGTTTTATGTGATGTGCGAATTAGTTCGGCGTCTGCACGTACCCCCGCCAGTACTTGGGCCGGCACCAGTGAGTCGGCAAACAAAATCACATCTGCCTCTGCCAGAAGCCGTTGGGCTTTCACGGTCAACAACTCCGGATCGCCGGGCCCCGCTCCCACAATATATACTGCTGGCGCGATCGCTGATTTACCCATGATTCTCGTTACACTCCACTGATTGCTATTCCTTGCTCAGGATTTAGTACCTTTCTACTTAATTGGGATTTATTTAACTGGGATTGAGGCCAGAACTCAAAAAAATTGCACTCAACCGCAATTTCTTCCGGATAATCGACCATAGGTGGGGAACTATTAAATGGTAGATGCACCCTGATTGAGCCTCGGAGTTAAGCTCCGGGGTTTTTTTTGCCCTTCTGCCGCTGTATGTTCTAACGTCAAGCAGACTAGGACGGCCTGTCAGACGATGGGGGTGGACTGGCAACTTCACTATTACTTGGACGCACCACATCTGGTAAGGGGCGTTTCCCAAGGTAAAGCCACGCCAAACCCAAAAGACCAATCAAAATTTGGGTCAAACTGACGACCTGGGCAATGCGTAAGGGCCCTAGCATCAAGCTATCGGTACGTAATCCTTCAATCCACACCCTCCCGCAGCTATAGGCAACCAGGTAAACCAGGAACAATGTCCCAATTTTCAATTTGGCGGGAGACTTCAGCCCCCAGGTGAAGAGATACATCAGGAGTGCAAATACCATCAGATTCCATACCGACTCATACAGGAAGGTGGGATGGAAATACTCAAAGTTGGTGTAGCCGAACGGACGACGTTCCGGTGGAATGTAAAGTTTCCAGGGTAAATCCGTTGGTGCCCCAAATGCCTCAGAGTTAAAGAAATTGCCCCACCGCCCGATCGCCTGCCCTAAAATCAACGAGGGTGCCACCAGGTCTGCCATTTGCCAGAACGACACTCGTTGCCAGCGACAGAAAATGATGGATGCTAGCAAACCACCCAGAACGGCTCCATGAATAGCAATCCCACCCTTCCAGATGGCGATAATTTGATCAGGGTGCTGGGCATATTCCTGCCATTGAAACAGGACGTAATACAAGCGCGCACTGGGGATTGCCGCAATCACTAACCAGATTGCCAAATCACTCAACAGTTCTGGGTCAATTTGGCGACGCTTGGCTAGCTCCTGTGATAGAAACACGCCCAGCAGTACCGCTGAGGCAATCAAAAACCCATACCACCGTACCGATAACGGCCCCCACTCAAACAGAATTGGACCAGGAGAGGTAAATACCGCCAGTGACAAATCACCAAGAAATAACATGGGCAACCGTAAGAAATTATCCCAATGGAGTCGAAGCTCGCATTGCCTATAGTGACGATAACACGCCCCTTCTGGCAAGCCCCTGGCCACTGAATCCATAAAATTGCGGCATCACGATCAGAGAATGGGGCGAGAATGGGAATCTTGAGAATAGTTGCTTCTCCCCTCCTGCCTACCTGGAATGTGTATGATTCAGGCTTCCTCCCCATTCCCCATGTCGTCCAATCCTGACACTGCCAATCCTGACATTGCCAATCCTGACATTGCCAATCCTGCCAATAATAGTGAGATGCCGCCCGCCCGTTCCATCCCACTTCCTAACCAGGTGGCAATGCTCCAGACGATTTTGAAGCTGCAGGATCCGGGGCTATTGGATCCGCCGATGGTCGATCCGCCACCGAGCGTAACGGCTCTGTCTACCATGCAAAGGCTGGTGGAAATTATTAACCAGTTACGTGCTACTGCCCCCAGCACACCTGAATTTGCCACAACCAGTGAGCCCGCGACAAGTGTGCTGCCTCCGGCGGCGATCGCACCCTATGTCAGCGAAGAAGCCTATGAAGTACTGGATGTTTTGCAACAGGAACAGTCTGAGTCCAGCGGGGGGAACGGACAGGGGCAACAAAGGGAACCGGGTGATTGGGGGGTTGCGTCACAACTGGTCACAGTGGACCATCTGGTGCCCCATCTGCTATGGTGCGTTGCTCGGAGTTCTTACCGGGTCATGCAACTGTTGGAAGGAGTGAGTGTGCGGCAATGTCAACCGGGGAAATCCTGGACATCGGGGATGTTACGCCTGGTGACGCTGTTGGAAATCATCCCGTCGCAACTTCCTGCTTTATCAGAGGCAGATTCCGCAAGTCAGGCAAACCGGCAACCCTGGTGTTTTGATCTCGCAACTGGGGATCGCCCTACTGCCTTGCTCGATGGGCAGGTATGGTTGCAAGCAGATGAGACGGTTTTACCTCTACGACAACGGTCAGTGACCTCGGAACACCTCACGGCTAAGGATAAAGGACAGGTAGGCGATCAGATCCAGGCACTACAGCGGCAAATACAGGCTTCTACCCCAGCCATCCAGTGTTTGTTTGAGGGGCTGCAACTTGAATTATTGCAACCCGGTCAGGACTGGCAGATGGGAGAGATGCGGCTAAAGTTGGGGTTTGAGTTTGTGCCACAACCTGCACCTACGACTGCCCAACTGATGGGTCAACAACCAGATCTGGTTGAGGCCGAATGGGTTGAAGAAGCGATCGCGGTGCCAACCTCCTCGCTGGCAGACGGTTTGGAGCCTGGAGATCCGCCGCTGACACAGGTTTGCATTGTTGAGCGGCCACGCTTACTCAATCCAGCCACACTGATTCGCCTGACGGATGCAGGGATCCTGGAACGGTTGACCCAGGCAAATTTGCAACCCTACCTGACCAGGGCGATCGCCCGTTTGAAACAGGACTGGAACGCGGCCCCTCCGGACAATCAGCTATTGACGATCGTGCAGCAAGCATGTGCCCTGTCCGATCAATATTCGGTATTGGTGGAGTCGGGGTTGAACCCACTATTGCCAGAGTTGTTGATGGATGAATTGATCCCCAAGTTGCTCTGGCAAATTACCTGTAGTTCCTATGAGGGCATGCAATTATTAGGTGGTATTCCCGCGCGAGTATTGCAACCCAACCAGGACTGGCAACAGGGAACGTTACGGTTATTGGCCGCCTTGCAGATTGCGACAGATGCAACGGATTGGATGCTCGACCTGGCAACGGGTGAAGGGGTGAGTAGCGACACAATCCGGTTGAGCGAACTGGCCGTTTGTCAGCAATCTGACTTGCCAGTGGGACAATCATTATGGGACAAAACATCGGTTTGGCGGCAGCCTGTGCAAGTACACACATTGATGCATAATTTGCGACAGCAAATTCACCTCAATATGCCGGCCCTCGATCTTTTGTTACAGGGAACTGCAATTGAATGGCTAGAATCAGAGCAGGATTGGCAGGCGGCAACGTTACGCCTGCATATTGCCCTGGCATTTACCCCTGCTTGTTGATGTACACCTTCGCTTTACTCAAACCGCCGCTGACTCCATTGCTGTTACCCATGGGCCTGAAAGGGGTCGTGCAATTGGTGCAAACAGCTACCCTGGCAGCGGTGGTAGAACCAGATGTGACGATTACGGTATTGCAAACCGATGATGCGATGCTGATGCAATCGGTGCTGGTACACGATCGCGTCATGCGGGAACTGTTCACCCAAACCACCATTCTGCCCCTGCGGTTTGGTACTTGTTTTGATGCGGTGCCCAGTCTGTTGCATTATTTAGAGGCCAATCAGCAACAGTATCTCGACACGCTCAACCAGTTAGAAGGTCAGGCAGAGTATATGCTGACACTGACTCCCAAACCACTACCAGAAGTTACCCTGGCCCCAGAGTTGAAGGGAAAAGAGTACTTTCTGGCCAAGAAGCAACAGTATCAAGCGCAGCTAGCTTATCAACAACAGCAGCAGCAGGAACTTGCGAACCTGAAGGACGCGATCGCCCAAAGTGATACCCAAACCCTGATAGGACAAGCGATCGAGCAATCTGAACGGATATACCTGTTAGCGGCACGGCAACAGGAAGCCAATCTGATGCAGCAAATCGACAGATGGCAAGACAATTGCCCGTTGTGGGAAATTGTCTGTGGTGAAGCGCTACCCCCTTACCACTTCCTGCCGGGAACCTAGACTCTGGATGCAATATCATCGCTCTGGCTCAGTGGTGTACTGGCAAAATGTTGCAACGAACCAGAACCCACAGATTAGCCAATGAGTTGGATTAGCGAATAACAAACAGTTGAAATAGAACGAATAGAATCAGGTAACTAGAGGTAATCTGACACTATCACTCATGCGCTTAAATAACCTCAGTTCCGTCCCCTGGGAATTCCACTGTACCTGGTCAAAGATTTGATGGAGAATGTATAAACCGCGACCACATTCTCGCTCATCACAGGGTAAGTGCTGATCGGGATCAACCACACATTCAGGAGATGGTTTGAACCCACCACCCTGGTCAGAAATAACCCACCAGTGCTGGTTAGAGGCTGAAGAGAAACGTACTAATACAGTTTTACTTGGATCTAACTTGTTACCATGCTTAGCCGCATTAATTAATGCTTCCTGAAGCCCCAGACGAACCTCCGCTCGCCAGCGCGGCGGGATTTCAGCTAGTAGTAGATCTAGGATTGGAATCAGGTAAAGAGTAGAAGCAAAGCTAACTGTATTCCAGTGGCGTCTGACGGGACGAGAGGAGACAGCAATCACTCAGAAAACCCCGTAGCTTTCAAATGGTTAGTAAGGGAAACAAGCAAAAAGCGTAATCAACCGAGTTGAATTAGCTAATTGCTAACTAAACTAGAATTGAAACGAGCGACCCTAAAATGACTGTTTTCAACTCGAAATGGATTAAAGAGAGACCATACAAAAGACGAATTCAGCCAAAAAATTAACCAGTCATACAAGAAACTTTTCTCCTGGAAGACTGAAAACAGTAGATCTAACCGAATCTGATATTGTATGTCAAGTATTTTTAGCCGAAGAGAGTTATGCACGAAGCATCTCCCATTTACATAGTATCAAAGTACTCAGGAAAAAGCATCTTTTATACGAATTTCCAATCGTTTTACTGACCTACAATCCTGTATTTTTAAGCGTTTGTAGCGATTAACGAGTACTTAAAATACCTGTTCCAGGTAACGAAAGTCTTTTTCTACTTCTGCCCACAGCGAACGATTATGGGGATCGGTTCGTAGTGCTTTCTTCAAATATAGCCTGGCTTTATCAAATTGACGTTCTTTTATTAAATGTCGTCCCCAACGTTGATAGACGATCGCTTGCCATTGAATCGCTTCTGGATCCTGGGGAATGCGTTTAGCTAACCCTTCCACCAGGGCAATGGCGCGGGGAAAGCGCTGTTGCTTTAATAGCTGCTGCAACTGTTCGTAAGTTTGGGCCTTAAGTTGTTGTTCTAAGGGGGATAGGTTGGGGTTGACCTGAATGGGTGGGGTTTTGCGTGATACCGTTACTGGACGAGGTGGGGTAGCGGCGCTGGCGGGTGATACGGTCACAGTGTCTTTTCGGGACGAGGAGACTTTAGACCGATTATTGGAATTTGTGCCAACCTGCTGCTTTGCTGCCACAAGCAGGCGATAGGCTTCGTTGATCGCAATAAACTTTTCCTTCGCCAGGTGATCTCCCGGATTGACATCAGGGTGATATTGGCGAGCTAAACGACGATAGGATGCCTTGATTTCATCAAATGATGATCCAGACCTCAAACCCAGTAAACGATAGCAATCTGCAAGGTTCATTGAGACGGATAGTGGCAGAATGCTAATAATTCTGCCACTGCTGCTTTAATT
>CAZGDE010000154.1:0-9044 GCA_964524315.1 uncultured bacterium | reverse complement strand
TGTTAACTAAGGTTTTCGATCACACTGTCGATCAAGCCGTATTCCTTCGCCTCTTGCGCCGACATAAAATAGTCGCGATCAGTATCCTTCTGGATTTTCTCAAGGGGCTGAGCAGTGCGGTCTGCCAGAATTTCGTTTAATTGGTGCCGAATCCGCAGAATTTCTTTGGCTTCAATCTCAATATCAGTTGCCTGACCACGGGTACCGCCCAAGGGCTGGTGAATCATGATCCGGGCATGGGGAAGTGCTAACCGTTTGCCCTTACTACCCGCCGCCAGCAGAAAGGCACCCATTGATGCGGCCAAACCCACACAAATGGTGACGACTTCGGATTTAATGTGCTGCATGGTGTCGTAAATGGCCATACCAGCCGTTACCGAGCCACCGGGCGAGTTGATGTAAAGGTAGATAGGCTTGTTCTGGTCATCCGAATCAAGGTAGAGCAGGTAAGCCACGATCGCATTTGCAATGTTATCGTCTACTTCTTCGGATAGAAAAATAATCCGTTCCCGGAACAGCCGCTCATAAATACTGATCCACTGTTCGTAGGGACTGCCGGGCAAACGGTAAGGAACACTAGGAACACCGATCGGCATAATAAATCTCCTTAGAGGGGAAAAGGCTTGTCCAGGTGCTTATCTGGTTGTTAGTTCTTTGGGACTGTTTAAGACGAGGTCGATTAACCCGTAGTCTTGGGCTTGTTCGGGAGTCATGTAAAAGGTCCGATCCATATCCTTCGAGATTTGCTCGGCAGGTTTCCCGGTATTTTGGGACAGGATATCTAGAATGAGCCCCCGTTTCGCCAAAACTTCACTGGCATTGATTTGAATGTCCGTTGCCTGCCCCTGCGTACCCGAATAGGGATGGGTGAGCGCAATCATAGAATGGGGCAGACTGGCACGTTTACCTTTGGTACCACAGGAGAGGATGACGGCTGCCATACCGATCGCCTGACCCAGGCAAATCGTGACAATCTCAGACTTGACATGCTGCATCGTGTCATAGATGGCTAAACCAGCCGTACTGGACATCATGCCCGCTGTCTCATTGGCCATACCGGCAGCGACCGGATCCCCAAAGGAATTGATGTAAATGTAAATGGGCTTCGACTGATCCTCCGAATCTAGATATAACAGGGCCGACACCATAGAATTGGCCAGCCCCATTGAGATTGGCTGATTCAGAAAAATAATGCGTTCCTGGCTCAAACGGGTGTAGATATTAATCCACTGCCAGTAAGGACTACCAGGCACGTTGTAGGGAACGCGCAAAACTTCATCGACAGACATAGGTCTAGTTCAACCGTTTACGAAACACCAGCAGGCAGGGGTTTTGGCAAGTCTTTCGCACTTTCCAGTACCCGATCAATCAGCCCGTATTCTTTCGCTTGAACGGGGGTCATGTAGAACATGCGATCGGTATCTTTCGCAATTTTTTCGGGGGTTTGGCCGGTGTTTTTGGCCAGGATGTCTAACATGGCTGCTTTGTTTTCCAGAACTTCCTTCGCCCGAATTTGAATATCCGTTGCCTGACTACGACCCATACCCATACGAGCCTGGTTCAGCACAATCGTGGCATGGGGTAGGCTGGCACGGAAGCCTTTAGTGCCAGCCGACAGGATCATAGCGGCGGTACCCATTGCCTGCCCAATACAGATGGTATGGACGGGCGGCTTGACGTAGTTGATGGTGTCACAAATAGCGAATGCTTCTGTTTCCTGCCCGATCGCGTCGCCGGTGTACCAGGACGTGCCAGTAGAATTGATATAAAAGTAGATTGGCTTTTCTGGATCAGCAAATTGGAGATAAAGCAGTTGGGCAATAATCAATTTGGTGACATCAACGCCTAGCTGACGCTTAAAGTCGTCAGATGATACCAGGGGCAAGCCCAAATAAATGATCCGCTCCTTTAACAGCAGGGAGGGCAGATCTGGCGGCGGTGTGCGATAGTATGCATCACCGTAGTATTGAGACTGCATAGCTTGGATAGACCTCATAGCGGGATATCACCTGAAACGCATGACCGGAAATTGTTGATATTGACGTTGTTGACAGTGACGTTATTCATAAGGTGGCGCTGTTTATACATAGTAGCGTGTATCGGCAAGGGCGGTGCGATGGCGACCGGGTGAGAACCGTCTCCCCAAATGGTGTGGGGTGAGAACCGGCTGTGTCGGAACGGGGGGAACCGCTTACAATGGCAGGCAATAATTTGTATGTGAATTGTAGGTGAATTCCGAATTTCAGCGATTTTTGTTGAAGTTGTTTAATTAAAACTCCCTTTTATCGTGCGATTCGTTGCGAATAGATGAGTGGCGAGTCAATCAAATTCAATGTTCAAATTCAATGTTCAAATTAATGTTGAAAGGGTGCTAGTAGTCTGAACAGTCAAGCAGCCCTGCTTCGGATACCTCGGGTTCGGATACCTCTACTAGTTACCGTTGCTAGCACAGGAGCAAAGGTTCATGAAAGTTGGTTTGCAGTGTGCCCTGAGTGATACTAATGTTGATGCGGCTCAGTCCGTGAGTCAGCGCCAGCTTTCAGTTTCGATCTCGGCGATCGCTGGTGAAATGGGCCGCAATATTCCCCTCAACCTGTGCCTGGTTTTGGATCATAGTGGCTCGATGGGAGGGCGACCGCTGGAAATGGTGAAGCAGGCGGCACAGCGAATTGTTGATCGTCTGTCACCGGGTGATCGTCTGTCGATTGTGGCCTTTGACCATAAGGCAAAAGTACTGGTTCCTAATCAGGAAATTGACAACCCGGCCAGTATGAAATTGCAAATTAATCAGCTTAAGGCGGGTGGCGGTACAGCGATTGACGAAGGGATGCGACTGGGCATCGAAGAACTGGCAAAAGCTAAGAAAGATACGGTATCCCAGGCATTTTTGTTGACGGATGGTGAGAATGAACACGGGGATAACGATCGCTGCCTGAAGCTGGCTAAACTGGCCGCCGATTATAGCCTGACCGTCAACACTCTGGGGTTTGGTGATGCCTGGAACCAGGATATTCTGGAGCGAATTGCCGATGCCGGGGGGGGGAGCCTGTCCTACATTCAGCGGCCGGAGCAGGCTGTAGACCAATTTGGGCGATTGTTCACCCGGATTCAGTCGGTGGGGTTGACCAATGCCCATTTGCTGCTTTCACTACTACCGGGGGTGCGTTTAGCGGAAATGAAGCCGCTGGCACAGGTTGCACCCGATACGATTGAACTGCCGCTGGTACAGGAGGGGAACCACTATGTTGTGCGCCTGGGGGACTTGATGGTCAATGTGCCCCGTATTGTGCTGGCCAACCTTTATTTAGGCTCACAACCTGTCGGGTTACAAACGGTGGCCCAACTGCAAATTCGCTATGATGATCCGACGTCTGGTAAAGAGGGATTACTGTCCGATGTGTTACCAGCGACGGCCACCTACCTGACACCGTACCAGGCCGCACCCAATCCAGAGGTACAGCAGCACATTCTCGCACTGGCAAAATATCGCCAAACCCAGATTGCGGAGACAAAACTGCAACAGGGCGATCGCGCTGGAGCCGTGACCATGCTTCAGAGTGCTGCGAAAACAGCCCTGCAAATGGGCGACCAGGGAGCTGCTACCGTTTTACAGTCCAGTGCAACCCGGTTGCAAACGGGTGAGAACCTATCGGAGGCTGACCGGAAAAAAACACGGTTGGTGTCTAAGACAACCTTGCAATTTGAGGAATGATCGTTGTCCTGTTTGGTTGGGGCATCACACAGGTATGGCCCCATGTGGGAATGCTAAAGCAGAGTTCATCAGGGTACTACGGAACGAAATGAGACTAATGCAACGCACGGAGATATGAAAGTTTTTAGTCGAATTTTTGCTTGCTTGCTAGCTTTTCTGTTGGCTACGGGTGGGGGAATTCCAGCGTTTGGTCAACAATTTTCGCCGGCGATCGCCGATCCGACAGGCGTACTTGTGGCCAGCCAAATTCCCACTGTTTCGGTCAACACGTTGCCACCAGAGGTGAAAACTACGCTACGGTTGATTGATCAGGGCGGGCCCTTTCCCTACGCTAAGGATGGCACCATTTTTGGCAATCGAGAACGGTTGTTGCCAGCTGCGCCTCGCGGCCATTACCGTGAATACACCGTACCAACTCCCGGAATTAGAGGGCGTGGTGCCCGACGCTTGGTGGTAGGGAAAAAAATTGAAATTTACTATACAGGCGACCATTACCGCAGTTTTGTCCGGGTGCGACGCTGATTCACTGTTCTCCAGCGACAGGACAACCTTCCCAATTCAATTTTCCCAGTTCAACCGTCCCAATTTAATTTTCCCAGTTCAACCTTAGAGAACGCGAAACGGTATGAGTATGCTGACAACAGCACTGTCAGGAGAATCGCCCCCCGGTCTTTACAGACTTCCTCCCACTGTCGATGTGACGGCGTTATCAGAAATTTGCCAATCGCAAGGATGGCGACTGGTTCATCTGGATGGGACATTTATTGCTAACAAAACCGAACTATTGCGACAGACGGCTGCAGCGATGAATTTTCCCGATTACTTTGGTCAAAATTGGGATGCCCTGGAAGATTGCCTGACCGATCTGGATTGGTTAGCCGCCAGGCAATATGTTCTGTTGTTTACCCAACCAGAAAACTTTGCCCGGACAGCCGCAACGGATTGGCAAACCCTGTTAGAAATCCTGCAGGATGTTGTGGCGTTTTGGCGGGAAACCGATACTCCCATGTATGTGCTGTTTCAGACGGCTGATCTGGGGCTGGTTAACTTCCCTATGCTGGAGTAGAACGCAGCCTGCCATTCAGGTAGAGAAATGGGGACTGCAAAAGTTCCAGATGGGGACGAATCACTATTCGTCCCTCCCAGGAGGTTTAATTGAACTGGGCGATCGCTGCCTATTCTCCCTCAATTTGGTGACCAGCAGCGACGATCAGTTGTTTAAAAGTCGCTTCGGATGCTTTACCTTCGAGGATGACAGTGCCAGTCTTGGGGTCAACGTCAACCCTTGCGTCAGGTTCGGAGGTGAGAATAGTTTCCTTTAAATACTGAGCCGCTTCCGGACTGTTCAATGTGGGAACATTAAGTTTGAGTGCCATACCATTGCATCTAAAATTACCTGCACAAATCATTGTCGGGAATGGCAGTTCCTTTTTCATTCCCCTGTAGAGGGATATTGCAGGGCATATAGCGAGAAGAAGACGGCCATTGGATCTTAGTCTGCGCGAATGATCAATGACCCGTAAATGAGCAGTAACAGAGCAATATTCCCATGAGCTCTGCCATTTTGATCTGCTATGAAGTAACCTAAGTTAGGTGTCAATCCGCTAAAAAGCTTAAGTTCTCCCTGAAAATGCTGGACGGCGGCATTGCATCGGGTAGGGTAGAGGCGATTTTTAGCTGCTGCACTTTGGTCAAGGGTGCAGATCAAGCTAGATTAGAGGCTAATTTAAGCTTTGGCGTTTTGGGGTGGAGCAGTCCCAGCATGAAGATTTTGCTGGTTGAGGATGATCAATCAACGAGTGAATTGCTGGCAGCAACACTGACAGCCCATCGCTACGCAGTAGACATTGCCACAGATGGCAAAGTTGGACTGGAGTTAGCGACATTGTGGAATTATGACCTACTGGCGTTAGATGTGCAGATCCCTAAAATAGATGGGATTAGCGTTTGCCGCCAGTTGCGATCGCAGGGGTGCAGTGCGCCCATCATTATTCTCACAGCGCACGGCTCTACCGATGACATCATTCGTGGTCTGGATGCCGGTGCTGATGACTACATGACCAAACCCTGCGATCCCGAGCAATTGCTGGCGCGGATCCGGGCATTACTACGGCGGACAGGGGCATCCCAAATAACGACATTAACCTGGGGCAAGTTATGTTTGAATCCTGCCCTGGTTCAAGTTACCTACGCCAGCCAGTCTGTCACGTTGCGTCCCAAAGAGTATAGTTTGCTAGAGCTATTCCTACGACATCCCCAACGGGTGTTTAGCCGGAATGCCATTATTGACCATCTCTGGACGATTGATAACTGCCCAACGGAACATGCGGTCACAAACTTGATCAAAGACCTGCGTCGGCAGCTCAAAGCGGTTGGCATGGGCGAAGAGTTAATTGAAACAGTGTATGGGTTGGGGTATCGGCTCAATTCTCCCCCAACTGAGGAGGTGCCCATTGCCCCAGAAACCATCCAGGAACCATTACCTGTAGTATCTCCCACTCCTGCCGATCCCACGACTGCGGCAGGAGTGACTGCCATTGCTCAAATTGCTGAGCGATTCCGCCAGTCCCTGGCGGAACGGTTGACCAGCCTGCAAGCGGGTTTGCAGTCACTGCAAGGCAATTTGCTGTCCACGGAACGGCGTTTAGCTACCCAGGCCGAAGCCCATCGTTTAGCGGGTAGTTTGGGAACCTTTGGTTATGCTCAGGGCTCGGAACTGGCACGTATGATTGATCACCTGTTAAACGGTAATACTGCCCTCGAACCCAGCCTCTTAAGCCGCTGTTTCGACTTGTTTGCCCAGTTACAAGAGGTGTTGGCCATTCCCCTAGCGCTGCCAGCAGCAGACACACCCGTGTCGAGCGAACTGCCGTTAGTGCTTCTAGTCGGGAACCCCACTGAACTGGTGGAAGCCCTTTGCCAGGAGGCAAATAGTTGGGGCGTACAGTGTCAACCCGTGCCAACCCGGTCTATGTCCCAAATTGCTGACACGCTGTCCGGGAGGGAGCCGATCGCCATCCTCTTCATGCTGACCCACAACCCCTCGCAGGATGACACGCTGGCGATGGTTCAGAATTTGAAAGAGCAGTTTCCTGGTATTCCTGTACTAATTTTGGCAGACCAGGATAACTTTGCCGATCGCATTCGGGTGGCACGGGTGGGTGGAGATCGCTACCTGACCCCGCCTCTCATACCCAGTAGCGTGTTTCAAGAAATTGCCCAACTGGTGCCCCAGTCACCTGTTACGGTTGCCAAAGTTCTCATTGTTGATGATGACCCGCTGATACTTGCACACCTCACCCAATTGTTGCAACCGTGGGGGTTGCAAATCATGTGTTTGGATGACCCCAACCAGTTCTGGACGGCGCTGACCACGATGCAACCTGACCTGTTGTTGCTGGATGTGGAAATGCCTACCTTTAATGGCATTGAGCTGTGCCGGGTCGTGCGGCAAGATCCCCGTCATGGCGATCTGCCAATTTTAGTCGTCTCGGCCCATACGGATGTGGCCGCGATTCAACGGGTGTTTGCGGCAGGTGCCGATGACCTGATCAGTAAACCAGTGGTTGGCCCCGAATTAGTGACACGGGTGCTGAGTCGGATTGAGCGATCGCGGCTGCGACAACAACTGAACCAACTGCAACAGCAGCAAACCCGGTTATGGCGACAACAAGTTAATATCGATGCGCTCACCCAGGTAGCGAACCGTCATGCCGGTGAGCTGTATCTGCAGCAGGAATGGCAACGACGGTTGCGATCACAGGAAAATCTGTCGTTGATTTTGTGTGATATTGATTACTTCAAACCCTATAACGATCGCTATGGGCAGAGAGCAGGGGATAGCTGTTTGCACCGGGTTGCCACAACCATACAAGGCTGCATTAAGTTCGATAGCGATCAAATCGCCCGCTACGGTGACGATGTGTTTGCCGTTATTTTACCCGGTACCCTACTGACCGATGCCCTATCTGTGGCGCACCGCATTCAGCAAGCGATCGCCCAACTTCAGTTGCCTCACGAAACCTCGCCAGTTAGTGCCTCTGTCACTGTTAGCATGGGGATTACTGGCACCCTACCCACGGCCAATAAAGCCTGTGATGACCTGCTGGCAACGGCTGAACAAGCTCTGAATGCGGCCAAAAGTAAAGGTCGCAATACTTACTGTTTATATCCACTTTAGTGAGATCTGCTTTAGTTGCGTTCGTTGCTGTTGTCCGTAAATTTACTAAGTAATCTTTTATACCAGGTATGGTAGGGTAGCCATATGGTATCTGCTTTCCCTGAGCGACTACGAAGCGCCCTGGCCAGAGCGCCACTGCGGTGGGTGTTGGTCGTTCCATTTGTGTTGCAAATTGCGGGTGCAGTCGGGTTGGTTGGTTACTATTCATACCGTAGTGGTCAGGTGGCAGTGGCAGATCTGGCTGCGCAATTGATGGATGCGGTCAGCCACCGGGTTCGCGATCGCCTCGACACATACCTGCAATTGCCACAGCAAACAGCGGCAGCAGCCTCCCGCCTGAGCCAACGAAGTCGTCGGTCCCTCTCTGATCTGGAGCCTGTACGTAGTTACCTCTGGCAGCAAATGAATTTGTCCCCCTTGGTGAGTGCCAATTTTTTTGTGACTCCCCAGGGGGAACACATCGGCTATCAACGATTGCAGGATCAGGCACTGGTTGATTTTGCAGTAAAGTTGACAGGGGAAAATTTGACGATTGATACCCTGTTACTGGCCGAAATCCGTCTGCCCCAATTGCATGAACGAAAGTACTACCTGGTTGATCACCAGGGCGAACCGAAAAAACTGATTTACACCTTGCCCCTTGATCAACGCGCTCCAGCGCAACGCATCTTCCGGCTCAGTGCGCCCATAGCCAGGCAACAACAGACCTGGTCACCTGTGTTTATTTCGCCACTGGTACCCCTGCTGGGAGTGTATGCGCTCGCTCCTGTCTATAATGCGGCGGGTCAGTGGCAGGGCACATTTGCAGTTGATTGTGACTTATCGGATGTCAGTGCCTACTTGCGCCAGGTAAAAATTTCCCCCTCTGGGCAAATCTTCATTGTGGATCGGGCCGGTTTTTTGGTGGCAACATCAACCCCGGAAACCCCTTTCATCCAGTCGCAAGTGGGGCAATTTCAGCGTTTGATGGCTGTCGATAGCACCAATAGCCAGACGCGGGCGATCGCCCAACAACTGGTGCAACGGTTTGGTCGTTGGCAGAGTGTTCACCACTCCCAACATTTCCAACTGATTGTTGGCGACCAGCAACAGTTCGTTGGTATCCTGCCCTACCAGGATGACTATGGCCTGGATTGGCTCGTAGTCACGGTC